>DAOUDX010000387.1:0-14809 GCA_034430835.1 Anaerolineae bacterium | reverse complement strand
GCAGCTACATCTCCACAGCCCGAAAGAATGAACAGCGAATATTGGAAGCTCTGAGAATGGCATTGGTTGGCTCACCATTTTGCCCTCCCATTCTTCAACCATTAGCCTCATCAGGAGGCTGAGCAGTTACCTCAGATCACTATCTCAACGAGGTGCTGCCCCACCGACCCGTGTGGCGCGAGGTGGAGGCTGAGGCCAAAGAGGCGCTGGAGGCCATCGTTGCGCTGTACGACCAGGTAGCCGACGCGCTGCCCCACTACAACGAGTCCCAGACGGAGGAGCACTGGATTCGCCCTGTGCTGGACATATTGGGCCACGTCTACGAGGTGCATCCGGCGTTGACCGACGCGCCTGGCACGCCTGACTACGCCTTCTTCGCTGACGAGGGGGCCAGACGAGAAGCTGCGCTTACGCTGGGCGAAGCGGGGTACTGGCAGACCGTCCTGGCCGTGGGCGACGCCAAGCGCTGGGACCGCCCGCTCGACAAGCGCATCGTGGACGGCGCGCCCGATGCCTTCACCAACGCCAACCCCTGCTATCAGATCGACTACTACCTGCGGCGGACAGGGTGTGCCTGGGGGGTGGTCTCCAACGGGCGGCGCTGGCGGCTCTTTCATCGGGACAGCAGCTTCCGCCTGGACGTCTTCTACGAAGTTGACCTGGTCCAACTGATCTTGCAGGGCGACGCCGACCGCAGGCGGTCGGTCGATGCCTTCCGCTACTTTTACCTCTTCTTCCGCGCTGCCGCCTTCCACCCCGACACCGAGGAGCCTGCCCTGAGGCGGACGTTCCGTCCGAAGCCGAAGGGCCGCTGCTGGCTGGACGAGGTGCTGGCCCAGAGTGCGGCCTACGCCGTGCGCGTCGGCGACGAGTTGAAGGGGCGGGTGTACGAGGCGCTGAAGCTCCTGGCTCAGGGCTTCCTCGACTACCCGACCCCCTCCCCAACCCTCCCCCGCGTGACGGGAGAGGGAGCCGCTTCCCCCCCGCCGGCGGGGGGGATTAAGGGGGGGCGCGATCTGCCCCGTATCCACGATGCCTGCCTGATCCTGCTCTACCGTCTGCTGTTTTTACTCTACGCCGAGAGTAGGGGGCTGCTGCCGCTCGATAACGCCAGTTACGCCGGGCAGTACAGCCTGAAGGCCATCAAGGAGGGCATCGCCCACAAGCTGGACGCGGGCGTAACCTACCTGGCGCAGAAGGCCACCTTATGGAACGATCTGCGTGCCTTGTTCGACATCATCTACAGCGGGCAGGAGATGATGGGCGTACCGGCCTACGATGGTCGCTTGTTTGACCCCGCCCGCTACCCCTTCCTGGAGGAGCGCACCATCGGCGACAAGTACCTGGCGCAGACGATTGATCTGCTCGCCCGCGCCGAGGCCGAGCCGGGACAGGGTCTGAGCTTCGTGGATTATCGCGACCTTTCGATCCGCCATCTGGGCTCCATCTACGAGGGGCTGCTGGAGTACCGGCTGGCCTACGCCGCCGAGGAGATGGCCGTCGTCCGGCGGGACAAGAAGGAGGAGATCGTGAAGACCTCCGAGGTCTCCCAGACCTCGGAGGTCTCAAAGGTGATAGAGCGCATTCCCGCCGGGCAGGTCTATCCGATCACCGACCGGGGCGAGCGCAAGGCCACGGGCAGCTACTATACCCCCGACTATATCGTCAAGTACATCGTCGAGCAGACGCTGGGGCCGCTGGCCGATGCCCAGGCCGAGGTGCTGGAGGGTGAGATCGCGGCGCTGCAGGCCAGGAACACGAGCGGGGCGCGGCGGACGAGGGCGTACAAGGACGAACTGGCTCGCCTGCAGAACAGCTTCGCCGACCGGGTGCTGGCGCTGAACGTGCTCGACCCGGCGATGGGCAGCGGGCACTTCCTGGTCGAGGCCACCGACTACCTGGCGCGGCGCATCGTCGAATCCGGCGCAGTGACCGAAGCCGACGACGAGGAGAGCGAGCTGAGCTACTGGCGGCGGCGGGTGGTGGAGCGCTGCATCTACGGGGTGGACCTGAACCCGCTGGCGGTGGAGTTGGCCAAGCTCAGCCTGTGGCTGAAAACGGTTGCCAAGGGGAAGCCGCTCTCCTTCTTGGATCACCACCTGCGCTGCGGCAACTCGCTCATCGGGGCGCGGGTGGCCGACCTCCAGGCGCTGCCGGTACGGAAGAAGCGGCGGAAGAAGGAGGCCGAAGCGCGGCAGCTTGCGATGTGGGACGAAAGCGCCTTCACACAGGACATGTTCCGCGTGGTGGGGGCCATGCGCCAGATCGGGGAGTACGAGACGGCCGACCTCGTCAGCGTCAGGGAGAAGGAGCGGCTGTTTGAGGAGACAGTGGAGCGGGAGCGGCGCAAGTGGCGCACCATCGCCGATCTCTGGACAGCGACCTACTTCGGGCTGGAGCTGACGCCGGAGCTGTACAACGCCTGCGTGCAGTATGCCGAGGGCAAGCCGGTGCTGCTGGGGGCGGCCCAGGCCGAGGCGGTGCTGGCCCAGGCCCACGCGGTGTGGGAGGAGAAGCGCTTCTTCCATTGGGAGATCGAGTTCCCGGAGATGTTCTTCGACGAGTTCGGCCGGCACCAGGGGGACGCGGCGGGGTTCGATGCGGTGGTGGGGAACCCGCCGTACCTTTCCATAGCCCGCCTCGAGACTGATGAAAAGAGCTACCTGAGAGCTGCCTATCCAGATATATTTGCTGGAAACAGCGACATTCTCTATTACTTCATTGGGCACGGTGTTCAAGTCAATCGTGAGGGAGGTGTTCTCGGCCTCATCGTAGCGCGATATTTCATTGAGGCTCGCTTTGCTGATGGTTTGCGTCGGTATATTCTAGCCAACAGCAAGCTGGCAGAGCTAGTGGATTTTGGCAACTATCAGGTTTTCCCCGGCGCTAATGTGCTCACCAACTTGCTCTTCTGCGAAAAAACACGGCGGGCTGGAAACTATGAAGTGAGCGTTCGAAGACTCACGCGATCCGATACAAGCGAAGAAAGTGTAGCCAGGGCGCTGTTTGAAGGATCGCCCAACATCTTTACTTTGTCCCGAGTTGACTCCGCTTGGCTCAGTAGCGATCCATGGCACTTTGTAGATGACCTAACCAGAGGTATCAAGACCACAATGCTGTCAGTCTCGTGGGGTTTGGGCGAGAAGTGTGAAATCGTTCAAGCTATGCAGACCGGGATGAATGCCGTCTTCGTTGTGGATGAACAAACGATTGGTCAGCACAATCTGGAAAGATCGCTATTGAGGAAGTTAGCTAAGACAGGCAATGTCCGCCGCTATCACATCGAGGACCTCGGGAGATATGTACTTTGGTCGGAAGTCGAGGATATCAGCCAGTTCCCCAACACCGAGCGCTATTTGAAGCAGTTCCAGGCTGAACTTGTGAATAGGTATGACATCAAAGCAAGGAACGCGGCATGGTGGCGCATAAGTACTCCTCGTAACGCTGAATTGTTCGAGAGCGATTTGAACAGAATTCTCACCCCCTTCATGTCCACAAGTAACAAGTTCTACTTGGACACGGAAAAACATTTCAATGATGGCGGCGATCTCAGAGCCATCTTCCCACGTGAGGGCATTGAGATTTCCCTCTGCTACGTCTTGGTCCTACTGAACTCCAGGGCAGGGGAGTTCTTCCACCAGAGTACAGCTAAGCTCAAAAGAGGCGGGTACTACGAATACTACGGCAATGCTCTTGAGCAGTTCCCCATCCGCCGCATCTCCTTCACCACCCCGCCGGAGGAGCGGGAGCGGCTGGTGGAGAGAGGGCTGGAGTGCTACGAGGCGTATCTGGAGCACGGCGAGGACGTGCTCGTGCGGGCCTTCGTCGCCGCCCGGCTGGACGAGGAACCGGAGCAGGCCGACGTCGTCCACGACCTGCTGGCCCACCTGGCCGAGCGCATGATCGAGATGCACAAGGCGAAGCAGGCCGAGGTGCGCAGGCTCCTCGAATGGCTGGCCGACTACACCGGCCTGCCGGTTGACGACTGGGCGCTCAGGACCAGCCTGCGCAGCTACTATGAGCACGGCTGGGCCGAGATGCAGCGCGTCCTCAGGCGCAACCAGCGCAAGCTGCCCAAGGTGGATCTGGACATGGATGCCTACAAGAACGAGCCTGCCGCCAAGATCCGCACCGCGTGGGAGACTTCGATGGAAACCCTCCAACCGTTGCTGGCGTGCATCGAGGCCACCGACCGCCTCATCGACCGCATCGTGTACCAGTTGTACGGCCTGACGGAGGAGGAGATCGCCGTGGTGGAGGGAACGCTGCCCGACACCTAACGCCGGCGCGGCTTGACGGCCCTTCAAACCGTGATAAAATGTGGCTACATATTGTAGCTACATTTGCTTGGGGAGAGTGACGATGACAGAGATTGGGATTCGCGAGTTGAAGAATCGTACGAGCGAGATCGTCCGAGAAGTACGGGAGGAGCGCGCCGAGTACATCATCACGCATAGGGGACAGCCGGTGGCGCGGCTTGTCCCAATTGTCGCCGAAGATAGCGGACAGGCGATAGAGGATCTGGAACTGCTGAGCCGGGAGATCAGCGCTCAGTGGAAATCGGAAAAGTCGGCGGTCGAGCTTTTGACCGAGATGCGGCGGTGAGGCGGTGGTGGTCATTGATGCGAGCGTGTACGTGAGCTGCCTGCAACAGCAGGACGTGCGCCATGCCGAGAGTGTGCGCTTTCTCGAAACGGTGATGGGTCGTAGCCTGCCTGCGCTGTGCCCGGAGATTCTACTGCCAGAGGTCGCGGCTGCTGTGGCTCGCGGCCTGGACGATGCGGAGCTGGCTCAGCGTGCGGCTGAACACTTGAGGGTGCTGCCGGGGCATCAGTTCGTCGCTGTGGATCGATCGCTGGGCCGGTTGGCGACTCGCCTGGCCGCTGGGTGTCGCTTGCGTGGCTGTGATGCCGTCTATGTTGCCCTGGCGCAGCGGGAGGGTGCGCGTTTGATCACCTGGGATGAACAGCAGAAGGAAAAGGCGGCAGTTGCCGTCGCCGCGTTGACGCCGGCCGAGGCGATGATTGTTCTGTAAATGGCTGACTACTACACCTTCCGCCAGTTCGCTGTAAAAGCCCACGGGCGCGAGATCACGGTCGTCGGCAAGCCCGGCGTCTGGTCGTGGGACGCGCTCGATCCAGGCACAGCGGCGCTGCTGGAGGTCGCCGAGATCGGCGCGGGCGACCGCGTGCTCGACCTGGGCTGCGGCGCGGGCGTGATCGGCGCGATCGCAGCGCGGCTGGCTGCGCCTGGGCGCGCGACGCTGGTGGATTGCAATATGGCCGCGGTGGCCTGCGCGCAGCAGACGCTCGCTGCCAGCAGTCTCGCCAACGCCGAGGTGCGCCTGGGCGACGGCGCGGTGGGTCTTGCGCCCGACTCGTTTGACTTGGTGCTGAGCCACCTCCCGCGAGGGCGGGCCGTGCAGAAGGAGTTGATTCGAGGCGCGGCGTGGGTGCTCAGATCGGGCGGGCGCTTCGTCTTCGTCGCCCACAAGCGTGCTGGCATTAAGGGGGCCGTTGCCTATGCCCGCGAGTTGTTCGGGCGCTGTGGCGTGATCCGGCAGAAGAAGGGCTACCACGTCGCGCTGGCGAGCAGCCTCACCCCCACCCCAGCCCTCCCCCTGCCAGGGGGAGGGGGATACGTCACGCGCGCAGTCACGCTCGACGGCGTCGAGACGACGCTGGTCAGCAAGCCCGGCGTCTTTGCCTGGGATCGGGTGGACGATGGCACCGGGGCGCTGGTGGACGCGATGAATATCCGCGCGGACGACCACGTGCTCGATCTGGGTTGTGGGACGGGGCTGGCCGGGCTGGCGGCTGCGCGGCGCGCGCCGGAGGGACAGGCGGTGCTGGTGGACGCCGATGTGCGCGCCGTCGAATCGGCGCGGCGCACGCTGGCTGCCAATGGCGCCCACAACACTGAAGTGATGCTCTCTGATTGTGGCTCCGCTGTGCTGGACAGGAGGTTCGACGTCGTGATTACGAACCCACCTTTCCATCAGGGAGTTGGGGTGGACTACGAGGTCGCCTGCCAGTTCGTGCGTGCTGCGGCCCGAGTGCTGCGGCCCGGCGGGCGGCTCTTCCTGGTCGCCAATCGCTTCCTGCGCTACGGCGACCTCATCCGCGAGGTGTTCGGCAACGTCGATGCTGCCTACGCCGACCGTCGTTACCACGTCCTGACAGCGGTGGCGCAGGCAGGCGGATTGGGGTAGAATAAGATAGATTCCGGGGTGATGCGAAGCAGAGGGCAGCGATGAGGGCAGGGCAGAGGCAAAAGCGCATTGACGCCTGTGACGTGGTGGTCGTCGGGGCGGGGCTGGTGGGCGCGGCGGTGGCCGCGCACTTGGCCCGCGAAGGGATGGACACGGCGGTCCTGGATGCCCAGGGGGTGGCGAGCGGCGCGACTGGGCGGAGCGCCGGTATGGTGCTCACTGGCTTACCGGGTCACTACAACTGGGCCGTCGATGCCTATGGCCGCCAGAAGGCCAGGGAGATATGGACTCTCACCATCGAGGGCCGCGAGCGACTGGTCAAGACGGCCGCGCGGCTGAACGTGCCGATCCAGCACACCGGCAGCATGGCCCTGGCCGTCGATGACGCCGAGGCCGATGCGCTGATGACGTCGGCCGAGTTGCTGCAGGAGGATGGCTTCAACAGCCGATTCACCCCGACGGATCCCCTGGAGCGAGGTTTTCGCGCGGCGCTGCGCCATCCCGACGACGTATTGGTGGACGCGGCTGCGCTATCTCGCGCACTCCTTGCGACCAACGGCGTGACCGTCCACGAGAGGACCGAGGTCTACGACCTGCAGTCGGAGAGCGGCGACGTGCGGGTCTGGGCGCAAGGGCGCACCGTGCTCTGCAGCGCCGTCGTGCTGGCGATCAATGGCTACGCCCCGCTGCTCGATCCCTACTTCTCCGACAAGGTCATCCCCACCCGGGGCCTGGCCCTGGCCGTCGGCCCGCTGGACGAGATCGTGCTGAAGCAGCCGTGCAGCGTCGATTACGGATACGAATACTGTTGCCAACTCTACGATCGGCGGCTGCTGCTTGGCGGTTGGAGGCATCCCCATTCTTCGAGCCAGGAGGATGAGCTCGGCGATGCGGCGCGCGATGGGCTGACCCGCTTCGCCTCGCGTCACTTTCCCGACGTGGCGATAGATCAAGCTGAACGTTGGTCTGGGGTGATGGGGTTCACGGCCGATGGGCTGCCGCTGGTGGGTACGCTGCCCGACATGCCACAGGTGTACTTTGCGGTGGGACTTGGCGGTCGAGGGTTGGCCTGGGCTTTCGTCGTCGTCGAGCGACTGATCGCGCTGATGTGGCGGGATACTGACGCCGGGATTCTATCGGCAGCTCGATTAGGGTGAACCGGTCGCGTTCTGGCTCTTGACCGCCACTGCAATGGCGGCGATGTGGGCCGGCGTCGAGCCGCAGCATGCCCCCACGACGCGCGCTCCCAGCGCGACGAACTTGAGCGCGAATTCCGCCATATCCTCCGGCGTAGCGTCATACACCACCTGACGTCCCTCCATGTGCGGTCTCCCCGCGTTCGGTTTGGCGATGAGGAAGGCTTCGGGGATGGCCTCGTGCATCTTGGCCACAGCCTCTTCGGTCATCTCCAGCGTCGCGCCGCAGTTGGCGCCAAAGGCGGCCACACCCAGTGCCTGGAGGACCTCTGCTGCCTGCTCCGGCTTCACCCCCATGTTCGTCCGCCCATGATGGTCGAAGGAGAAGCTGGCAAAGATCGGGATGTTACCTCCGCCCTTCTTCAGACCTTCGACGGCGGCTTTCATCTCGTTCAGGTCAGACATGGTCTCGATGTAGAGTATGTCTACGCCGACCCCGGCCAGCACTGACGCCTGCTCGGCAAAGATAGCCAGGGCCTGCTCGTAGGTCATCTTGCCGATGGGGGCCAGCAGCTCGCCCGTCGGGCCGATGTCGGCGGCCACGTATGCCTTGCCGCCCGCCGCCTCGCGCGCGATCTGGACGGCGCGCTGGTTGACCTCGACGAGGCGGTCGGCCAGTCCGGTTTGCTCCAGGCGCGCTCGATCGGCGCCAAAGGTGCAGGCGATGATCAGGTCCGATCCGGCCTCGACGTAGGCGCGCTGGAGATCGCGGATGGGGCCGGGGTTCTCCAGCACCCACCGTTCGGGCGGCGTTCCGGCGGGCAGGCCCGCTGCCAGCAGCATTGTCCCTGTCGCGCCGTCGGCGACGATGACGCGTCCGCCCATCAACCGCGAGATGACGTCTTCCACGTTACACCTCCAATAGCTGTCTCACCACGTCCACCGCCTCATTGGCGTTCTCGGCGTAGGCGTCGGCGCCGATGGTCTCCGCCCACTCAGGGCTGGCAGGCGCGCCGCCGATGATGACCTTCACTCCTTCACGTAGGCCCGCTTCCTGCAATGCCTGGATGACGGCCTCCTGGTTGCGCATCGTCGTCGTCAGCAGCGCCGAAAGACCCACGACGTTCGCCTCGGTCGTCCTTACCTGCTCGACGAAGCGACTTGCCGGCACGTCTGCTCCCAGATCGTGTACCTCGAAGCCTGCCGCGTTGAGCATCGTCGCCACCAGGCTCTTGCCGATCTCGTGGATGTCGCCCTCGACGGTGCCGATGACGACGGTGCCCGCTACCTGGCGTTGCTCCTGCCGCGCCGTCAGCTCGGGCTCCAGAACCTCCATCGCGGCTTTCATCGCCTCGGCGGCCATCACCAGGTCGGGGATGAAGTAATCGCCGCACTCGTACTTATCGCCGACGATCTGCATGCCGGGACTGAGGGCCTGATCGATGGCGGTCAGCGGCGCGTTGCCTGCTTCCAATGCCTGCGTTGCCAGTTCGCGTGCCCGCTCGGGCTCACCAGCGATCACGGCTTCCTGTAGTTGTTTTAGAATTTCGCTCATCTCTTACCCTGTCTCAGCATTCCCCCTGACAAATCCATTTCGCCAGCTTGAGACGAACTACTTGTTTGTCTTTCGACCTATCGTCGCGAGTCAATCGTTTCTTAGCGTTATGCTGAAAATCATCACATGCAAGCTCTACCAACTCGATACCATGTTGTGGTAGTACTTCGCGTCGTCGCTGGTCATACTTCGCTCTTTGCTCTCCACGAGATATTCCACTCACTGTCTCGCGTTTGTCAAAAAACTTGACTGATTCATTGTGCTGTCGTTCTCGGTACTCAACGACAAGCCTGATCTTTTCGTAGTAGGCGTCTACCGGTAGCTTGGTGCCAATGCCCCGTTTGCCCGGATCACCTCGCAGGAAGTCAAACCTGTGTTGGCGTGAAGCTACAAGGCCCAGAACCTCATCACACAAGTCGAGGATGTAGTCTTCATCTCTCTTGACTGATTGGTGCCGGGACATCCGTCCTACTTCCCGCTCGGCAATTGATCCATCCCCGCTGCCTGCGCTGCCCGTAGAGTGATCGCCTCCAACTCACATATCACCTCATCAGGCAAGGCTTTGGGCTCGTACGCCGCAATCACCTCCTCGACGCGCTGATGCGCGCGCGCGGCGGCATCGAGGCTGCCCTTGGCCTCCCAGTTGCGGCGAAAGTCGCGGTCGATGACGGGGCTGGGGATGAACAGCTCCTCCCGGAACCAGCGGCGGGTGTGGCGCGTGCTCAAAAAGCTGCCTGCGTGCCCCACTTGGCGGATGATGTCCAATCCCAGAGAGGTCTCCCGCTCAGCTATCCCGGCCACCAACCGCTTGACCATCCCTGCGATCTCGGCGTCGATGACCAGCTTCTCCAGGCTGAAGCAGCTTTCAAAATCAAGCATGCCGGGGCCAGAGATCATGTTGATGCCGGTCAGCGCTCCCAGGATCGCCCCCATGCCCGACTCGAGTCCGCTCTGGGTATCGACCACCTTGCTATCCGACATCCCTAGGTAGGCGTGAGTGGGCAGCCCGAGGGTCTTGCCCACCTCGGCGTAGGCGCAGTCGATCATCATTGTTTCGATGGCGCCCATCGGGGTGGTGCCTGTGCGCATGTCAAAGGCCGCCGGCGAGCCGCCCCATACGATAGGGGAGCCTGCCTTTACCAGTTGGTGGATCGTCACGCCGCTCAGGTTTTCGGCGGTGTGCTGGACGACTGTGCCCAGCAGGGTCGCCGGTCCCGTGGCTCCGCTCAGCGGCATGCTGACCAGTTCGGCGGGGACCCCATACTGCGCGCAATCCATCAAGTTCTCGCACGTGATCTCGGACCACAGCAGCGGCGGGGAGGGGCAGACGTCAAAGACGGCCCTGGGCCTTTCTGCCAGCGCCGCCTCGCTTCCGGCTACGGCCACCAGCAGTCCCTTCATCGTGTGCCACGTCTCGACGGCAAACGCGCCGGTGACCACCGGCTTGCCGGTGTAGAGCAGGACCAGGTAGAGCCGGTACAGATCGGCGATCTCCTGTGGCACGTCGGCGCAGACAAGAGAGGTGGCGACGGCGTCCAGGGCGGCGAGGACATCGGCCAACTTGATAAAGCGCACGAAATCGGCTGTGACCGGCGCGCGTGATTCCGTCTTGCCGTGGTCGAGGATCTCGATGGCGGCCGAGCCGGGGTCGAACTGCACGTCGTCGCCGCCGTAGTGGACTGCCGCAGCGCCCTGAGCGTCGTAGAGATGGAACGACGACGGAGCTGCTTCGACCGCGTTGCGTGCCAGGTCTGCCGGGATGCGTGCGACCTGCGCTTCGAAATCTACCTCTGCGCCGTGCTCGGCCAGCAGATGGAGCGCGCGCTTGGAGTGGACACGCACGCCGGGATCGACCAGCAGGTCGTAGGCTTCAGCGATAATGCGTTCGATGGCCTCGTGGGACAGGAATTGCAGACGGGGTCTCACACTTCTCCTTCGATGGACTGGTGAAGGCTGAGTGCGCTCACCAGCGTGCCAATCACCGATCTACCAGTGTGCCAACGTGTCGCAGTGGCCAGTAAATGAAGAGCGCCCGCCCTTCGATCTGGTCCACGCGCACCGGACCAAAAGCGCGCGAATCGTTAGAGTTGGGCCGGTTATCGCCCATGATGAACACGTGCAGCGGCGGCACGGTCGTGGGAGGATAGTCCTGCCTGGCAGCATACTCGACCCAGGGCTCTTGCAGCGGTTCACCGTCGATGTAAACTTGCCCTCCTCGTATCTCGATCGTCTCTCCCGCAAGTGCTACCACGCGCTTGATCAGCGGCTCGTCCGAACCGGGCATATTAACCACGACCACGTCTCCCCGGCGAGGGCCGTGGAAGAGGTGGTAGGTGACCTTCTCGATCATCACGCGTTCGCCGTAGTAGAGGTTGGGCTGCATGCTTGGCCCCTCCACCACCCAGGCTCGGGCCACAAAGGTGTTGATGACGAGCGTGAGGAGCAGGGCCAGCAGGATGGTGCTTACGGCGTCCCACAGGCTGCGCAGCAGGGTGCGGGCAAGGCTGGACTCTGTGCCACGCTTCAGATCGGGAGACTCTTCTGACATCGTTTTCTCCTTGGACGGTGACGATTATACCGCGAACGTGGTGGGCGACAAGCTCATAGTTCCACCATTGCGCACTGTGCTGGCCTGAACTCTGCCCGCAATTGGCCTTCGTCTAGCGCGAACTCGGTGCCGTTCAGCAGATCGACGATGCTGGATCGTGTGGTGGGTAGTTGAACGCCGAACGACTGCGCGTCCTCCCAATCGAGGTTGAAGAGGATGCCGATGGCTCGCTCTTCCCGGCGACGCACGACGGCCCACACGCACGGGTTATCTGTCTCCACCAGGTCGAAGGTGGCCGGATCGGGGTCGATGATGAGATCAGCGTATCTGGCGCGGACGGCCAGTGTGCGCCGGATCCAGTCGATCAGATTCGGCTCGTTCTCCCACCCGTAAGCGGTCTGGCTGAAGAGCGGCAGCTTCTCGGGGGGGTAGCTCGGCAGTTCCTCGGGCTGGAAGTCAAGCCCCGTGTTGACCGGCAGCGCCTCCCCCAGCTCGAACCCGGCGTGGCAGGAGGGCAACGCCGGCAGCAGACAGCCCAGCACCCACAGCAGTCTGGCATAAGGTAGACCGCCTGGGCGTGCGGCAGCGCGGGGCGTATTGTGGCTCTCCGGCGCAGCGAAGAAGGGGATGGGGTAGCCGCTGTCGGCGCATGTGCGCAGCATCTCGCTCGTCAGTGTCTCCGGCCGGTAGGCCATCCACCAGTAGTTGCCGATGACGGCGTTGTACCCCTCGTCCCGGCTCTGCTGGCCGATGCCAAAGTTCTCGTCCCAGAAGGCGAAATCGGGGTCGATCTGGCGGGCTGCGTTCACGATCCGTTGTTTCAGTTCCACCGGCAGTGCGTGGCCCATGTCGATCATCACGCCGTCGATGGCAAAGGCCCGCTGGTAGTGGGGCAGGATGCCGACGATGCGTTCCCACAATGGCTCGATGGCGTTCTCCGGCCGGGCCAGGCGGCGGTCGTACATGCGCACGGAGTTGTAGGCGATGTAGTTGAAATCGGGATGGTCGTAGAGACGCAGGTAGGTGACGTCGGTCCAGGCGGGCTGCGGGTCATCGGGCGGCCAGTCGGCGAAGGCTCCCGGAATGCGCACCCGCGTGCCGACTTCGAGGGTGCCGATCCAGCGGCCATCGATCATCTGCACACTCGATGGTGGCGGCGTGAACATCTCGCGGTAGGCAGGGTGGGGAGGGATCAGGTCGTGACGTTCCTGCTGCCAGACGATCTCGTCGATTCGCCCCAATTCCTCTGGTGTGAAGATAGGCGGGCCGTAGGCGTCCTCCTGCGAGGAAGCGGGTTCCCGATCCGGAACGTCGGCGCGGATCCAGTAGAACCACTCTGGGTGCTCGGCGGCCCAGTCGGCGTCCTTGGATGCGGTGCGGAAGACGAACTCGACGACGACGCGCAGTCCCAGGTGGTGGGCCGCTTCGACGAAGGCGGCGAACTCGGTTTCGGCGTCGAGCTCCAGCGCCGGCTCGGCCAGGCGCGGATCCAGCCTGTAAGGGTCCCGAATGGCGTAGGGGGATCCCAGAGTGCCCTTGTGGCCGTCCCGGCCGATGGCCGTGATGGGCAGCAGGTGTACTGTGTTGAAGCCCAATCGCTTGATGTATGGCAGCAGGGCGATGGATTTGAGGAACGTGCCTGTCTCCATCCAGCCTTCGCCGATGGGGGTTAGGCTGACCGAGCCATCGCTGTTGTGGTCAAAGCCGGTGGCGGCGCGCGTGAAGAGATTGTAGATCACCGCATGCTTTGACCACTCACCGTTCCCCTCTCCAGCGACGAGCGGTTCTTGGGGCTGAGCCTCGATCCACTCGATGCGGTCGAGAAAGAAGCGATAAGGGTTGATAGAGCGACGGGCAGGCGGGCCATCAGGGTCGAGCCACAACCCTGGCACGAAGTAAGGTGACGCCTTGTCCCTGCCTGCGTCCAGTGCCTGGGTGAGTCTCTGTGTGATGCGTTCGAGTGCTGTTGGCATATCCTGACCTGGGTATCCAAGTTGGGGCGCATTATACGATCGAAGGGCTGTTTTTGACAATCGCCGCAATCGTGGGTACAATCACGAGACTATATCCAGGCTGTATGAGGAGGTGTGTTGTGGGGCTTGACAATCTTGGTCTGACGGAGATCTTGATCATCCTGGGGGCGTGCGCAGTCTGTTTGGTGCCAGTCCTGTTGGCCGGAGTTGCAGTCGTCATTATCGCTGTTGGTCGGCGTCGGAGCGGGGGCGTTTAGAACTGCCGCCACAGGTCCTCGACGTCCACCTCGGACGAGCTGTGGGCCTGGAGTTCCAATAGCTGCTGGTAGCTTTCCTGGAGGCTCGCGCGTGCCGCCGTGGCTCTTTCCGGGTACCGGGCCGAGAAGGCGGCGATGAGCGTGACGATCATGGCGGCCAAGCCGGTGAAGGACGGCGTGTGCGTCTGCGTAGGGCCTGGGCAGATGATGGGGATCTCAGCAGCGATGGCTGCGGCTGTGACCGGGGAACCGCTGAAGGCGATCGTCTTTGCCCCGCCCTGGCGCGCGAAGCTGATGGCGTTTGCCACTCCCAGGTCCATCCCCGTGAGGGAGAACCCGATCACGACGTCCTCCGCGCTGATGCCTTTCAGGTCCTGCGCCGTCTCCAGGGGATTGGGCGCGATGTACGTAGCTGCCAGGTCGAGCTCTCTCAGTGCGCTGGCGCAGAGAGCGGCCAGATGAGCGCCGCTTCCCTGCCCCACGGTCCAAATGCGCCGCGCGCTGGCGAGGCTGGTCAGGATCGTGTTCACCTGTTCCGTCAACTGGGTTTGGGCCAGGGTCAGGTTGTGTTTTTCGTTTTCTAGCAGACTGCGGAAGAGCCCCAGGTCGCTGGGGGCATCCAGGCTGGCGGTGTAGGCGGCGGTCAGTTCCTTCTTGACGACTTGGCGGATCTCTCTGATTAGCTCGCGGAACCCATCGTACCCGAGAGCCTGGGCGAAGCGCACCACGGTTGCCGCGTCTATGTCCATCCGCTGGGCCAGCTCCGTGGCGTTCATAAGAGCGACATCTAGTTGCTGCTGCAGGATAAAGTCGGCCAGTCTGCGGAAGCTGGGGCTCAACTCGTTGTATTTGGCCTTTATCCTTTCTCGGAACATTGTGATCTCCTCACCCTGCTGATCCTGGGGGTCTTTAGAAAGGAGCGACACTTGTGTCGTCTCCAAGCCAACGTGCTTCATTTTACCACGGGAAAGAAAATTTTTGCAAATGAGATGCGGAGTGGTGACTGTTCAATAAATGGGGAAATAGGTTGTTGGTGGGGCGTCAGCCCTAAATAGCGCCATACATAGCATCGAAGTGGGGCGAGTTGCACCAAAAGTATGTCTTTTTGCAGCCCCAGTGGGGAATACAG
>DAOUDX010000386.1:0-16272 GCA_034430835.1 Anaerolineae bacterium | reverse complement strand
GTTTTCGTCAACTTTCCCGCCTTGCCGCACAGGCCACACCGAGGACGTTGATCGTCTTTTGACCCCCTCACCGACTCCCGCCGTTTTTTAGGTTTTCTAGGCATTAAGCTCTCTCCTCTCAGTTACCCTTTCCAGACAGGCTCTCTACGCCTCGCTCGTCGCAGACTAAATCACTTGACGCCCCTTCCAATACCACCTGAGCCGATTCCCTCTCACCAGGCTCCGGCCAGATACAGCTCCTACGCAGCAGACGTTTCGACGAGGACGACCAGCCGTTCCTCTTCTTCTGGAATCCTCTCCGCCAGGCGAGCCGCAGCCAACACCGGAATCCAGGCATCGAGCTGCTCACGGGAGAAAGGTCGGCGCTTGAAATACTCCCGCAAGTACAATCTGTGAAACGCGCCCTGCCCCAGAAGCGTCGTCCATCGGACCAACCTGCTCGCGCCAAGCGGTGCGGCGCCCACCCGGCACATGAGCGATGTCCGGGCCACGTCGGTGAGCGGATTGCCCCGCGTGGCGTTCATCCAGTCGATCACCACCGGCCCCCGCGACGACATAATGACGTTGTCAGGATGATAGTCGCCGTGGCAGATCGCATCCCCATCCGGCAGCCGGTCCAAAACCCGCAGCACCCGTTCCCTCACCTCAGCCGTGAGCCGAGGCGCCTCTTGTATCACACTTCTCAGCCGCTCCCGCTGTGAGGGCAGTCCCGTCTGGATGCAAGTGTGCATCGCTACCTGCAATTCCACGAACTGGCGCACTGCCGACAAAAACGTCCACGGTCTCGTTGCGAATGTCTGCAGCATAGAAACGCCCTCAACCCGCTCGTAGACTATGCCTGTCCTTCCATCTACCTCGACGACCTCACCGACCGCCGGAGCACCCAGACCGGCCTCGTACGCAATTCGAGTGGCTTGGGCTTCTGCCTGAATCCACTCAACCGGGAAACCGCTTCTGAAAAGCTTGAGAACTTGATGATCTCCCCAGGCAAAGATCTCTGCGGTGCGCCCTTGACCTATCAGCAGCCTTTCAGTCATTCACTATTCCCTGCGCCGCCAGCGCTCGCCCCAGGTAAGCCGTCTGCACTCGCTCATCGCATGCCAATTCGCTTGCTTTTCCTCCGACCACCACCCGGCCCGATTCCATCACGTAGGCCCGGTCGGCCAACTCCAGCGCCGCACGGGCGTTTTGCTCCACGATCAGGATGGTCGTTCCGTGATCGCGCAACTCCGCCGAGACTCGAAAGATCTCCCTGACCAACAGGGGAGCCAGCCCCAGGGAAGGCTCGTCCAGGAGCAGCAGTTTGGGACGGGCCATCCATCCCCTGCCCAGAGCCAGCATCTGTTGCTCGCCGCCGGAAAGCGTCCCGGCTGCCTGCTTCGCCCGATCCTTCAGCCGGGGGAAGATGTCGAAGACGAATTCCAGATCCTGCTTGATAGCATCCTTGCCAACCTGCCCATGGCGATGGTATGCCCCCAAGACAAGATTGTCCATCACGCTCATCGTGGCGAATACCTGCCGCCGCTCCGGCACCTGGCTGATGCCCCGTCGCACGATTCTCTCCGGGCTGAGGTTCGTGATGGGATTGCCTTCGAAGGCGATCTGCCCTCCGCGAGCGGGGATCACGCCGGAGATGGTGTTCAACAGCGTCGTTTTTCCCGCGCCGTTGGGGCCGATGACGGCGACGATCTCGCCCTGCGCCACTTCCAGCGAGACGCCGCGCAGCGCATGGACGCGGCCATAATAGGTGTTGATCTGCTCCAGTTTCAGCATCTCGAATTCCAAACCTCGAAGAGTCCTATTGGCCGGCAATGTGGAGTGAGACGTCTTTCTGCCCCCACTCGATCAACATCGTCATGCCGCAGTATGCGCACGTGGCCTGAGCCACCCCTGGACGGACAGACGGCAGCGGAGCGCCGCAACTCACACATTTGACAGGAATGGCCCCGGCATCTGGTGACGCGGCATAGGGATACTTGACTATCCTGTGCGAACCGAATTCTATGAACAAGGGAACATCCAGGAACGCGCTCACACGCTCCGCAATTCCGGCGGTATTCGCACGGCCAGACTGATCTGACCCGATCCTGATCGTGCTTCCAGATTGGAGCCTGAGTTCGAACGTGACACCTCTCAAGATGACTGCTGCTATATCCTGTAGAGGGTACGTCTTGGCCTGCGGCGACCACAGCTGCCAGGCCACGCTGGTCACGATCGTTGCGCGTCCTGACCGCTTGTCCAGCACACAGGTCTCAACAGGATCTGCCTCCGAATCTTGAAGCAGAAAACCTCCCAAAAAAAGAACAAGCACTCCCGACGAAAGCCTGATCAAAGCGATGGGGTAGCCAATCCATGATGGATACTCATCTGCCGGGACGAAATACAGCAGAAGGGAGACGCCAAGGGCGATCACGCTGTAAATGAATACCCTGCGTAAAGCCGCCGTCGTCTTCTGACTCTGCTCGGGACGGATCAGGGCCAGTTCTGTTTCGGTTTGCTTGATAACTTCCATTGCCAAACGAGTCCCAGGCTCGATCGTTATACCATCTCTTCTCCCAGGTAGGCGGCGATCACTCGCCTGTCCACCTGGACTTCGGCGGGCGTCCCCTCCGCGATCTTTTGGCCATAGTCCAGGACGACAACTCGGTCGGCGATGGACATCACAAACTGCATGTCGTGCTCGACCAACAGCACCGTCATGCCGTCGTCCCGGATGGAGCGGATCAGCCTATCCAACTCTTCCTTCTCCGGGCGGTTCAGGCCAGCGCCCGGCTCGTCGAGCAGGAGAAGCCGAGGCTCCGTGGCCAACGCCCGAGCGATCTCCAATAGCCGCTGCTGTCCAAAGGGCAGGCTCAGGGCATTATCGTTCGCCTTCGCTTCCAGGCCCACGCGGGCCAGCTCCGCCATCGCACGATCACGGATCGCACGCTCCTCCCTCCGAGCGTGCGGTAGTTGGAAGGCTGCACTGAGCATACCGCATTTTGTCTTGCTATGGCGGCCCACCATCACATTCTCCAAGATGGTCATGTTGCCGAACAGTTGCACGCTCTGGAAGGTGCGGGCCATGCCCAGGCGAGTGATGGCGTGTGGCTTGAGGCCGTTCAGCTTGCGGCCCTGGAGGTGCATAGTCCCTCCGGTGGGCAACAGCACACCCGAGATCAGGTTAAAGATCGTCGTCTTGCCCGCGCCATTGGGGCCGATGATGGCCAGGATCTCGCCCGTTTCGACGCTGAAAGAGACGTCGAACACGGCCATCAGGCCTTCGAATTCCTTTCGCAGGTCGGTTACTTCGAGATGTGGTTGCACCTAGATTCCTTGACTCCGCGCCTGTGTGATTCTTGAAACGCGAGAGGTGGTTGCTAAGTCACGTTTCACGTACTGCACGTCTGCGCTGTGCCTTCCGTATCATGTTGACCGTGCCGCTGGTCAATCCCTCGGGCATGAAAATCATGATCAGTGTCAGCATAACACCGTAGACGATCAACTCGTACTCACCGCCCCGGACGTGGAGGATGTCCTCTAATCTTGAGCGCAATAGATCGCGAATGGCAAAGATGAGACCCACGCCGAAGGGCGCTCCCCAGATGCTCGACAGCCCGCCGACGGCGGCCATCACCACCAACTCCACAGAGGTGCGGAAGTTGAAGGGATTGGGGGAGACAGTGCTCTGAAAATGGGCGTACAGGCTCCCGGCCAGGCTCGCGCACATTGCGCTGGCGACCAATGCCTGCACCTTGTAGCGCTCGGTATCGACGCCGCAGGTGTTAGCCGCAACCTCGCCCGTGTGGATGGCGCGCAGGGCGCGGCCTATGCGCGAGTTCACGATGTTCGTCGCGATGACGATCACGGCGATGGCCGCGCCCCAGACCAGGAAGTAGTATCTCTCCGGCGGCCACAGCCGAAAGCTGCCGACTTGCAGCCTCGGCACGCCTGTCAGGCCGTCATACCCGCCTGTGATCTCTTCGAACTGCCCGCCCAGAATGTAGATGATGATGCCCAGTCCCAGTGTTGCCATCGCCAGATAGTTGCCCTTGAGCCGCAGGATGGGTTTGCCCACCAAGTAGGCAAACCCCCCAGTCAGCGCCATGCTCACGGCGATCATCAGCCAGGGCCACCACCATTGATCGGCGACGCCGATCAAGAGCTTGTGTCTGCTTGCCAGGGTGGATAGAATAGCAGAAGCGTATGCGCCCAGGGCATAGAACCCCGCCTGGCCCAGCGACACTTGGCCCGCGTAGCCCATCAGCAGGTTGAGGCCGACCACCACGATGGTCAGGATGCCGATGCGGATCATGGTGTCCATCGTCACGACGCGGCCCGTGAGATCGCTGAAACGCAAGCCGAACGGCCTGAATACGTCCACCGCGCCCAGGGCCGCGATCACGATGGCGAACGCGAGGATGCCGACGCTGTTTGTGTGTGCGCGCAGGAACTTGGTCATGACTCCTCCGGCCTTCTTTCTCCGCCGCCCAGGATGCCCTGCGGCCTGAAGAGGAGGATGGCGATCAATATGACAAAGGAGACGATACTCTTGTAGGTGGGGTCGGTGACGCCCGCGGCCAGGTTCTCCACGACGCCCAGGACCAGGCCGCCTGCCACCGCTCCTGGGACGCTCACCAGGCCGCCCATGATAGCTGCCACGAACCCCCTCAAGCCGAGCATCAGTCCCATATCATAGGTAGGTCTGGTCGCGGGACCCAGCACGATGCCGCCGATGGCGCCCAGGGCGGCGGCCATGGCGAAGGAGAGCAGCGACATGCGGCTGGGGTTGATGCCCACTAACTGCGCCGCTCGCCTGTTGACTGCGCAGGCCCGCAGTGCCTTGCCCAAGATGGTTCGCTCCAGGAAGAAGTAGAGCAGAATCAGCACGACGATCAGGGTCGCCCATATCCACAGGCTCTGGGCCTGCAGCGTGACGCCGCTGAAGCGGAAGATGTGGTCTTCAAGGGCCAGCGTGGTGAAGGCGGGCAGGACGTAAGGGTCCGCGCCCCAGGCCAGCAGGGCGGTAGCCCGCAGTGTGATCGTCACCCCGATGGTGATGATGATCAGCGTCACTGGCGGGGAACGGCGAGCAGGATAGATCGCCGCCCGCTCCACGATGGCGCCGATCAGGGTGGTGAGCACGATCCCAGCGATGATGGACACTGCGAGCTTTACCGCCGGGGGCAGGGGCAACTCAAGGCTATTCACGGTGATGCACACCATCGCCCCCAGCATCACGAACTCGCCTTGGGCAAAGTTGATGACGCCGGTCACGCTGTAGACCATCACGAATCCCAGCGCCATCAGGGCGTAGATGCTTCCGCCTCGGATGCCATCCATGGTCAATTGAATATAATGCCGTGGTTGGAGGTTCTTGAGAGATCCCAGGAAGATGGTCAGGGCGATCAGCACGATCGCCACGACTGCGGTTAGGGCTATTTCTCTCGATTTCTTCTGAGGTATTCGAGGCATAAGCTCTCAGGGTTGGACTTGCTGAGGATTGGGGGCGGGGCACATCCCGCCCCCAATCAGATCTAATTTGGCAACTCCGAAAGGACCGCCTACCATTCCGACTCAGGGAACGCGACCCACTTGCCATCCTTCACCGTGACGAACAGCAACGAGTCCTTGGTCAGACCGTTGTGATCGGCAGCGCTGAAGGTGAACGTGCCGCTGATGCCGGGCCAGTCCTTGATGTTGTTCTCTAGATAATCGCGCACGGCCGCCCGCTGCTCCTGCAGCGACAGCCCGTCTTTCAGGCTCTTGAGTGCGTCGATGGCCATCCACACAGCGTCCCAGCCGTGACCTCCAAAGGTGCTGATCGGTTCGCCGCCAGTGAACGCGATGTAGTCGTCGATGTATTGCTGGAGGACGGCTTTCTGCGGATCGTCGTCGGATATCTGGTCGATGACGGTGACCTTGCCGCAGGGAAACACAGTCTCGTTGGCGGCCACGCCGGCTGTATCGATGAAGGCTTGGTTGCAGACGCCGTGACCCAAGGTGATAGGCATATCCGGCATGGCTGTGCGAACTGCGACGGTTGCCAACGAAGCTACCGGCGGCGTGGAGCCGATCTCGACCGCCTCGCAACCGCTGGCCTCGACGCCGGCCACCTGCGCGGAGAATTCTTTGTCGTCCTTGGTGTAACCAGCCTCGTAGACGACCTCCAGGCCGGCAGCCTGTGCCGTTGCCTTAAAGTTCGCCAGGCAGTCTGCCCCATAACCGTCGTCGGTGTACAGGATGCAGACCTTGGACACACCGATGGCGCTCAGATAATCTGCCTGCCATTCGCCAGCGTGGCCGTTGGTCTGCGGCGTCTTGAACATCCATTTGTACTCGTTGCCGGTGTTGGGATCGGTGGTGATGGGCTTGGCCGAGGCCATCGAGATGCACGGCGTCTCGTTCTCTTGGCAGTGCGATATGTGAGCAATACTCTGCCCACTTCCCGTCGTCGAGACCACGACGATGACCTCATCTTCCAGGATTAGCCGGCTCACGTTACTGGCGGCCTTGTCCGCCTCGGTCTCGTCGTCGTAGATGATGATCTCTACGTCGTGCTGTACGCCATCAGGCCCGGCGATGCCACCGGCCTTGTTGATCTGCTCCTGGATCATCTCTGCCGTCTTGGCTTCGGGCTCGCCCAGGGAAGCATAGGAGCCACTCGCTGAGGAGTTGAAACCGATCTTGTAGACCGAGCCTTCTTTGGCTGGGCATGAGCACCCTGTCATAACCAGCCCGGCCACGGTTAGCAAGGCAACAATACTCAAGGAAACTCTACGTGTATTCATCTCCCCTCCATAACTCGATTTTTGGTACGACGATCTACGGATATTCTTTCTAATCTCTACGAACTTGACCAACCACCTCCTTTCGTCGTTGTTCAGGCTGGCTCCTCCTCGAATCGGGCGACGGCCTCTCGCAGCGCGTCGGGCACACGGACGGGTTCCTCTGTCCTGGCGTCCACTGCTACGGCGACGATCGTGCCCGTGGCGATCAACGTGTCCTCCGGCTGCTTGTGAGCCGCAAACTCGAAGGTGAAGCTCGTATCGCCGATGTGGCCGATGCGAGCGTGCACGTACAGCAGATCATCGAAGCGTGCCCGGCTCTTGTAGTCGCAGCTCGCGTGGGCATAGATCATGTCCACGCCGGCGGCTACCATGTCTGGATAACTATACCCGATGGCTCTCATATACTCGACCAATGCGACGTCAAAGTAGGTCAGGTAGTGACCGAAGAAAACGTGACGTTGTGAATCGACCTCGGCGTAGCGTACCCGGATCGGGTGTTGGAACCTGTACCTCTGGCTCATACGATCTGACTCAGCGCTGCTACGAATGCCTCGTTCTCCGCAGGCAGGCCGAAGCTGAAGCGCACGTGATTGGGCACGCCCCAGCCGTCTGTCGCGGTGGCGACGAAGCCGTGCTCCAGCAGAGGCTTGCTCACCTCGGCGCCGGGCCTGCCCACATCGACGGCAATAAAGTTGGTGTGGGTGGGAATATAGCACAGACCCAGTGCCTCCAGTTCGCGGTAGAAAAACGCCTTGGCCGCTTCGTTGGCCTCCAGGCTGCGCCGCACGTGCTCGTCGTCGTCGAGCGCGGCCAGGGCGGCCACCTGGGCCAGTCGGTTGACGTTGAATGGCGGTCGCGCCCGCTCCGCGTAATCGATCACTTCCTCGCTGGCCAGCATGTAGCCCACCCGCAGGCCGGCCAGTCCATACACTTTCGAGAACGAGCGCAGCACGATCAGGTTTCGCTGTCCATCGCGGAGGTAGGCGACGCTGCGTGGATAGTCGGGGTTGACGGCGTATTCGTAGTAAGCCTCATCCACGACGACCGGGACATGCTCTGGCACTCGTTCCAAAAATGTCTCCATTGCTGTGGCATCGACTGCCGTGCCGGTAGGGTTGTTGGGGTTACACACGAATATCAGCCGGGTGCAGTCGGTGATGGCGTCGGCCATGGCGTCCAGATCGTGGGTATAGTCCATCAGGGGCACCCGTGTCAGTTCGGCCCCTACCTCGGTTGCCCGCAGCAGGTAGCTGATGAACGAGCCTTGAGCCATGATCACCTCGTCGCCCGGCTCGATCAGCGCCAGGCACAGCAGCAGCACCCACTCGTCGGCTCCGTTGCCCAGGGCGACGTTGGCCGGGCTCACGTCCCACTTGTCGGCCAGGGCAGCTCTGAGGGCGGTACCGGCTGCGTCGGGATAGCGGTTCACCGTCTCTGCTGCCTCTCGCAAGGCAGCCACTGCTTTGGGCGATGGGCCCAGCGGATTCTCGTTGGACGATAGGTCTATCACCCGCTCTACGCCCGGCGGTACGGTGGGTGGTTTGTACGCCGGTAGCCTGGCGATGTGGGGTTTGAATGGCAGGTTCATCGGGTCCTCCCATACACACAGAAAAGCCCTCGTCCCACCGGGACGAGAGCTTCATGCACTCTCGCGGTACCACCCCGCTTGGCTCCTGCCGGAGCCCTCTTATTCTGCTGGCGGCGCCCTCCGTTGACGCGACCAGCCACCCTGATAACGCCGGGCTTGCGGAAGCGAGCTACTTGCCGGGTATCCGGTTTCACCCGTCGGCTCAGGAGCGAACTTCGACGAGACTCCTCCGAGCAGGGCTTTCAGTCCACGGCCCTGCCTCCCTGGCGGCTTCCTCCCGCCTACTCCTCTCCGTCACAGCTTTTGAGTATGTGAGCAACCTGGCTTGGCCAAGTTGTCCGCATTATGCCGCGAAAGCGCGCTTTTGTCAAGCAACTCGGCGCATTTCCAGCGATGAAGAACGCAAATTCTCCAAACGGTCTTACCCGATCTCGAGAGACATGCTTTAGGCAACCACTATCACACTCGACGGAGGCTGCCGATGCCCAACTCAACCCCCAACCCCCTGGCTACCTACCAGATACTCATCAGTGGGCGTGCGAAGCGCGGCCGCGAGGATGTTTCCCACGCCTTCGGGTAGGGGCATCTCAGTCCAGCTTTGCCCGCCACCGGCAGTTGCCCCAAGTCGATCACGCGTGGCGATCCAGCCAGCTTGGGCATCCAAGAAGCTCGTCTGCCGGCAGTTACCGTAATCGGTCACGGTCTGCCAGGTTGGGCCGCCGTCGGTGCTGGCACCGGTGGAACCCAAGGCACACTACCACACCACCTGGACATCCACGATGTCCAAGCCAAATAGTCAAGCCGCGCTACTGTCGGCCATAGTCCAGGTTTCGCCGCCGTCGGTGGTGACGTAGGCCCGGCCAACGTCGGCAGGACCGCCCGTGAGGCCGAAGGACTCGTCGAGGAACGCGGCGATGGGCATGGGCTGCTCGACGTCCTTTCTGGAGGACGATTCCCACGACGCACTGGCGTTTCCTGCCCGTGCCGGGAGGGCAGTAACCGGTGGCGTGGCTGCCGACGCATATCCGCCGACTGAAGCCACAACCAGCAGAGTTGTGAAAATTAAGTAGCTGTGGCGTTTCACTCTAGCATCCTACCATAGTTCTGTTCAAATACAAGTTGGAGCCCCTTGGAGGATGATGATAACCCCCAAGGGGCTATCCACTAATCTCCCTGGTACTCGAGCACGGTGACCTGGTCAGGTCTAAGGAACGAAGTGATCGTCAAGAACTTGCCGTCGTGAGTCAGATGAAGTATACCCACGTCACCTGTAAAGACGGTTTCGTCTGCCCAGGTCTCACCGCCGTCCGTGGTACGCAAAGCCACAACCTTTTTTTGTCCGCCCCCCACGAGGCTCAGAACGATCATCCCGTTGTCGGCGTCGAAGAAGCGTACAGCGGCTGGCGGGAGATCGCTGGGAAGGAGCGTCATCTCCCCATACTCCTCCATATCCAACGGCAGGGACGACCAGCTTTCGCCCTTATTCTGAGTTGCGTACACGATGCCGTCGGACGACAGGATGTATCCTTCGCCGGCCGCCCGCAGCGAGATTGCCACGATATCCGCTGCACGTGCGCCTTCAGGCAGAGGCACTTTCTCCCAGGTCTCGCCGCCATCCGTGGTGGCCTTGAGCTCAAGGAGGCTAAAGACCCATCCTGTCTCTGCGTCTGCAGAGCTCACCGTGCAGTTGATGCCGCCGGGGATTTCGGTGCTTTCCCAGGTTTGCCCACCACTGATGCTCACCTTGGCTTGAGTTATGGAGCATTGCCAGACTGTTTGGACATCCACGATGTCCAGACCGTAGAGTCAGCCATCGCTGCTTTCGGCCAGCGTCCAGGTCTGGCCGCCATCGGTGGTGTAGTGCGCTTTGCCAGGGTCCCCTGGTCCACCCATGAAGCCGGTCTTGTCGTCGAGAAACGCCGCCATGCGCGTGCCTTCCTGGACCTTTATCTGGAGCACGACCTCCCACGGACCGGTGTCTTCCGCCTGGGTTGGCGATGCTGTGTCGGTCGGTAGTTCGGTGGGGGAAGGCGGTGATGCCGTGTCGGTCGGTAGCTCGGTGGGGGAAGGCGGGGAGGCCGCGGGCATGCACGTGCATCCGACTATTCCGCCTATCAAGAGCAGGCCTACCACCAGCGGCAGGGCCAGCACACCGAGACACTTTCTCTGTTTCATTCTTACCTCCTGTTGAAATCCTGATAGCTGAACGTGAAGACTTGGGTTTACTTTCTAATGCGTTGTCCTATTCACACCATCTCCTCTCTGGCTTGTGTAGAGAAACCTCTATAGTGACATTCGGCACCATCTGGGTTTCTTGGCTCTTATCTAAACTCAATCTGCCAGTCCTGCTTGAAAATCAGCTAAAGGCCCCTTGAGCTGTCGAGAGCCCAAGGGGCCGCCGGCTAATTCCCCTTGTATTGAGCGACAAAGATCAGATTGGGTTTGAGAAAACTATGTATCGTCAGCAGCTTGCCGTCGCGCGTCAGGTAGGGCACGCCGATGCCGATAGGCACGACCTCCTGCTCCCAGGTCTGCCCGCCATCGGAGGTGCGCAGGGCCAGTACCTGGCTATTCCCGCCGCCTAAGAGGCTCACGATGACCAGCCCGTTATCGGCGTCGAAAAAGCGTATGGCGGCTGAGGGAAGGTCGTTGGGAACGATATCCATTTCTTCATATCCCGTCAGGTTCAACGGCGAAGAGGTCCAGCTCTCGCCACCATCCTGGGTCGTGTATAGGTTGCCTTCACGCGTCACTATGTACCCATCACTCGACGTCCGCAGTGAAATCGCCGCAATGTTGGCAATGCCTTTGGGCTGGGCGACTTCATTCCACGTCTTTCCTCCATCGGTAGTTGCCAGAATCTGTGGTCTGGCGCGAAGCCATCCCGTCTCGGCGTCCGCAAAGCTTATCATGCAGTTGTTGGTGCCGGGGGTCTCCAGGCTCTCCCAGGTTTGTCCACCATCCTTGCTCACCCTGATATCTTGTAACCCACATTGCCAGACTGTTTGGACATCCACGATGTCCAAGCCGTACAGTCAGCCCACGCTACTTTCAGCCAGCGTCCAGGTCTGGCCGCCATCGGTGGTATAGTTCACTCTGCCAGGGGCTCCAGCTCCAGCCATAAAGCCGGTCTTGTCGTCGAGAAACGCCGCCATGCGCGTGCCTTCCTGGACCTTTATCTGGAGCACGACCTCCCACGGACCGGTGTCTTCCGTCAGGGTTGGCATTGCCGTGTCGGTCGGCAGTGCGGTAGGGGAAGACGGTGCCGCCGTGTCGGCCGGTAGCTCGGTGGAGGAGGGCAGAGAGGCCGCAGGCATGCACGTGCATCCGACCATTCCGCCTATCAGGAGCAGGCCTGTCGCCAGCGGTAGGGCCAGCACACCGAGACACTTTCTCTGTTTCATTCTTACCTCCTATTGAGATCCTGATAGCTAGACGTGAAGGCTTGCTTACTTAGCACGTTGTCCCATTCACACCATCTCCTTTCTTGCTCGTGTGAAGAAACCAGGTTTTTCTGACCTTCTGATCGCGCACGAGATAGTTCTGTTCAAATACGAATTGAAGCCCTCAGGATGATGATCCCAAGGGGCTATCCGCTAATCTCCTTGGTACTCGAGCACGATGATCTGGTCAGGTCTAAGGAACGAATTCATCGTCAAAAACCTGCCGTCGTGAGTCAGATGAAGTACGCCCGCGTCACCTGCCAGGACTGTTTCTTCTGTCCAGGTCTCGCCGCCGTCTCTGGTATGCAGAGCCACAACCTTGCTTTGTCCGCCTCCCATGAGGCTCAGAACGATCATCCCGTTGTCGGCGTCGAAGAAGCGCACAGCGGCTGGTGGGAGATCGTTGGGAAGGAGCGTCATCTCCCCATACTTCTCCATGTCCAACGGCAGGGACGACCAGCTCTCACCCCCATTCTGAGTTGTGTACAAGATGCCGTCAGACGACAGGATGTATCCTTCGCGGGCCGCCCGCAGCGAGATCGCCGCGATATCCTCTGCTCGTGTGCCTTCGGGCAAAGGCACCTCCTCCCAGGTCTCGCCGCCATCCGTGGTAGCTTTGAGCGTGAGACGGCTATAGACCCATCCTGTCTCTGCGTCTACAAAGCTTACCATGCAACTGGGGCCGCCTGGGATTTCGGTGCCTTTCCAGGTTTGCCCGCCATCCTTGCTCACCATGGCCTCAACGCGGGAGCATTGCCAGATGGTCTGGACATCCACGATGTCCAAACCGAAGATTCAGCCATCGCTGCTTTCAGCCATCGCCCAGGTCTGGCCAGCATCGGTGGTGTAGCGCGCTTTGCCCGCAGTGAAAGGTCCCACAGTGAGGCCGGAGGTCTCATCGAGAAACGCAACCATCCTCACTGGGTGACTGACCCTTGTCTGGAGCACGACTTCCCACGGGCTGGCATCTTCCGCTGGCGTTGGCACTACCGTATCAGTTGGTAGTGTGATGGGGGGGGGCGCGGTGCTGTCGTGTCGGTCGGCAGCTCGGCGGAGGAGAGCGGCGACGCCGCAGGCATGCACGTGCAACCGACTATCCCACCTATCAGAAGCAAGGCTAGCATCCCGAAATACTTCGTCTGTTTCATTCTTACCTCCTGTCGAAATCCTGATAGCTGAATGTGAAGACTTGGGTTTACTTTCTAATGCGTTGTCCCATTCGCACCATCTCCTTTCTTGCTTGTGTGAAGAAACCCGGCGTCTGTGCGCTTATCTTCTCAAAGAGCTACTCTTGTCCCACGCATTGCACCTGCGGGAGTGGCAGGCCCAGGTCGAGCGCCAACAGGCCGTGCAAGCCTACTTGATCAGCGATAGCGCCGCTCAAGGTGGTATGGCCACGCCACCTTCACCGCTCTCAACCGTGATGGTCATGTCGTCGAAGCTGGATGACCAGCTTTCGTCGAGCCGCCCTTGGATCTTGATCTGATATGTCGGGGTACCTGGACCTCCGTTAGTAGCCTCGCATCACATTGCCTCATCGGCGGCCTCTTGCTCACAGAACCGATTACCAAAGTACACCTGATGTACCAGGCGATCGGTCGTGCTGTCATCACCCGGCGGTATGATTCAAAGTGCTATTTTGTTTTTCGCGGCTGCTCTCCAATAAACACTACAGCTGTGATGCTGTGTGCATAGTACCACAGTTGTAGTTCCTTGTCAAGACAGTGATGGCGGAAGAGGAACTAAATCTCGGGGATAATGGCGAGGCAACGACTTCTACGGTTCGCGGTAACGGAGCACGGCGACTTGTTTGCCGTCTAGTCCGGTAACCGTCAGTGTTTTGCCGTCATGCGCCAGATGGTGGTAGTATACCGATCCTTTGATCTGCGGTATTGGCGGAAGCTGTTCCCGTTGCCAGGTCTGTCCGCCGTCGGCTGTGCGCGCGATCCAGGTTAGCCCCGTTTGTCCCTTGGCGACGCTGGAAAAAACGACGATACCGTGGTCGGCGTCGAAGAAACGCATGGTGGTCGTGGGGCCACATTGGTTCAGGAGTTGCTCGCCGTCATCCAACCCCAGAGAGTAGGCAGCCCACGTTTCCCCCGCGTCGTGTGTGACGAACAGGGTGCCTATGTCGTCCAACACATACCCATCCACAACCGTCCGGCGCGCGACTGTCGTGATACGTTGCCTTCCTTCTGGCAGCGCTATCTCTGCCCAGGTCGCGCCTCCATCCTCGGTCGCCAAGAGTTGATTGGGGATGGCAGACCATCCGATCTCGGCATCCAGAAAGCTCAAGAACCGGCATCGGTCGTATTTATAATAGGTGCCATCGTCTTCTGCGTTCGATTGCCAGTTCTGGCCTCCATTTGTGGTCACGCATGCATGGCTCCCGTACCCGCACCGCCAGGCGACCTGTTCGTCCACAACGTCCAGGCCAAGGCAGTACGTCACGGATGAAGATTGGCACTCGCAGCCTGGATCACCTGGGGATTCACACTGGTTCTCCTGCACATTCCAGGTTTGGCCGCCATCGGTGGCACGAAGTGCAAGGCCGTCGAATTGTCCCGATTGTTCTATGAGGATGCCAGACTGATCGTCGGAGAAACCGGCCAGGGCGACCGGCCAGTCGAATTCCAGCAGGCGTATGACTTGCCAAGGGCTGCTATCTTGGCCGGTGATAGCAGGCGGTGCGCCGCTTGCGCTCACAGTTACCCCAGGCCCCGCACTCACGACGACGGCGAGGATGCTTATGGCGATCACCGCCCACCACCAGCGTGGCGTTTCTATGCGGGAGGCTGTGCTGTCGAGCAGTCTCCGCACGCGCCTTTCGAGGCTCGACATGCTCTCGGCCATGCCAGCGACTATGGCGGGGAAGGCGTGGTAAGAGGGCCATCCAGCGACCTCGACCAGGCATGTAGCCAGCGTCAGGCCGGAGCCTGTGTAACGGGCTGCCTGGTCGTCTGCGAGATACTCGGCACACTCCTGGATGCGGCGGCGGGCGAGATGATGGAGCGGCTGGAAGAAGAACAAGCTTTCGAGTACGTGGCTCGCCATGAGCCAGAGGGGATCGCGGCGTATCACGTGTGCCAACTCGTGAGCCAGCAGGCTTTCCTGCTGGCCGGCGTTGAGACGGGTGACCCGCCAGGGCAGGCAGATTTCTCGGGCGTTCAGGGTCATCGGGCGCGAGATGCGAGAGGAACAGGTCAGGCGCACGTATTTACGCACGCCAGCGGCCTGGCACAGCCGGGCAAGTATATCGGCGAGGGGCCCTTCGCGGATATCGCGGCGATCCCTGAGCGTAGCGCGAAGCCGGCGACTGATGTGACCCAGGCGCAGCAAGGCTACTGTCACTCCTATCAGCCAAAGTCCCAGTAGCCATCTGACGCCGATCTGCAATGCATCAGCCAGACTGTTCCAGGGCAATGGTGATGCCTGGTTAGCTGAACCTGTAATCTGTCCGTCTGCGTTAGCCCCTGGTACCGAGTTCAGTGCCCACAGATAATCTTGGGTAGGGTCGGTGGCACCTGCGCCTGAGGGGGCAAGTGTCACCTGGAACGTGGGGATTTGCCGAGCAAGTCCAGTCGATGCGTTCGACAGGAGGTCAAATCGCCCTGTCAGGGGGTTTATTCCCAGTGTGACCTGAAGCGTGGCTGTGAGTAGGCCGCCGACCAGTGCTGTCTTCCAGAGAATCTCTTTCAGGCGATATGGACGCACATACCGTGTGCATAGCCATGCCAGGCCCAGCAGCAGCGAGCTGTGGACAGCGTAGGTCAACAGCCAGCCTACAACATCTGGCAAAATCACAGCCCGTGCAGACATTAGGTCGTCGATCGTCCCCATTATCTTTCTTGCTCTTTGGACTCGATCAATGTCTGGAGACGTGCAAGGTCTTTGTCGTCAACTTCAGCTTCGTTTATCAGATGGTACACCAGATCTGCAGGATTGCCGTGGAAGAACTGATTGATGAGATCGGTGAGCTGTGAGCGGCGCGCCTCGCTTTGCGGTACAAGGGGCCGGTAGATGTACTGCCGACCCTCGGTACGGTGTGTGAGCAGCCCGTACTTTTCGAGCCGGGAGAGCAAGGTAGCAACGGTCGTCATTGCCAGTTGTCTTTCATCCTGCAAGGCGGCGTGCACTTGCGCGACGGTGGCCTCACTCTGTCGCCACAGAACTTGCATGACGTCCTTTTGCAGGTTGGTCAGGTGTCCGACATGTTTTTTCACGAGTCAACCTCCAGAAGCGCCTATAGGCAAGCGGCGCAGAATCCACAACTCGCGAGTGTGTGGTTGCACACATCGTACCACAGATGTAGTTATGTGTCAACAAGTCCCACACGTCGTGACTGTTCAATAAATGGGGAAATAGGTTGTTGGTGGGGCGTCAGCCCTAAATAGCGCCATACATAGCATCGAAGTGGGGCGAGTTGCACCAAAAGTATGTCTTTTTGTAGCCCCAGTGGGGAATACAGAAC
>DAOUDX010000385.1:0-13320 GCA_034430835.1 Anaerolineae bacterium | reverse complement strand
CTTGTCCCTTCTCCCTTTCCTTGGGCTGGCTTGACCAACCACTGGTGGCCAGGGTGCTCTCAGAACACTTCCAGAGGATCACAATAAACACAGCTCCAAGTGGTACAACTTTTTGGGGGAACCCCCAAGTACTTTGTTACCAGCATTGTATCGTCAGCTCTAACGACCCGACAATAGATATTGGTGCATCTGATAACCTTGATTTGGAAATGTGTATGGGCTATCTTATGGCCAAGACGCTCTCTCATTTCCTGAAGCGCCTTAAGGGACTGTTCTATCGTCGGGAGGAACGCTATCTTCTCCTCTTCTCGAGCCCGTTGCGCCGCTACTTCTGATTGAGGATCGAGGATTAGGATACGGAACCTAGTTCTCTGCTCCTTTGCCGCACTCTCTATTGTGTTTCTAAGCTCCGACCTCTCCAGCAAGCTTCGATACAAACACATACTCATCAGGTCGACTTCGCTAGCCGTGGCGATTCTTCGATGCCATAGCTTAGCATCACTGTCGTATCGTTCCGCACAGATTCTCTCTATACCTGTTCCCTCAAGATCTCTCAAAAGTGAGGTCGCGATCCGAAGACGATCTATCGCTTTAGAGATTGGATCTCCTCCGGTCTGTTTCCAGATATATTCCACAACAGTCACAGCGGTCACAGAGATGCCAAGGTTCAGAAGCAACTCGTATCCAAATTCCTGTCCCAAGAGTTTCAAGACAAATGATACGAGCAATAATATTATGCCCACGCTGAGAAACAGGAAATATGGCATGATCCTACTCCCCTGATAAGATGCCGTATCACCCGTATTACTTGTGCGAGATGTTCCTTCAACAGATCCAGTTTGGAATGCTCATAACACTCTCTCACATCCTCGGCTAACCTTGTGCAAATGACAGAATAATCCGGGCTAGCAGGTCAGGATCAAAATGCCCGCGTTCTGCTGGTATTTCGAGTGGATATTCCAAGACCTCAACTCCCATTTCCCGCACTGTAGCTTTGTCAACAGGTATGTAGCCGTAAATCCCGCGCTCAGGGTCGGGCCCAACGCCTCTGTAGATACCGGTATCACCATGATGGTTTGCAACAACGAAGCCGATATAGTCGGAAGTCGAACCTGACACAGTATCGCTCTCCTTGCAATAACGGACACCTTCAGCAACCATGTGGCTAACCTTTAGGCCAAAGGTTTCACTATCGGCTGTTGGATTTGCAATTAGCACCTTGGGCGCTGGAGAGAGACGGATTGCTGATCCCACTCCACTGGTCATTAGGCATGGGACCAAACTGGTGTAGAAGCTGCCCACACCATAGACGATAAGGTCAGCCTGCATGATCGCCTGGACTGCCCTGGGGTTCGCTTTCACATCTACTGCTGGGGCATCAAGCGTCTTCCGCTCTACAAAGAACAGTCTCTTTATAGCGTTTGTTGCTCGAAGTTCGCCTCTTGTGATTCGAGCTTGACCAAGCACCAAATCGCCGTTGTCTAGCTCTGCTGCTAAGTGATAATTACCAAGTGCAACGGGGATCACTTTGCCGAGAACGTGTGCTAAGCTGGAAATCACGTAAACTGCGGACTCGATATTTCGATCGTGCACAAGATAGCTACCTGTCATAACGAAGTTGCCTATGCTACCACGGCAGAAATCAAAATCTGATGGGCACTGACGGGCGAACTCCTTGAGATAGTCACAGATGATCCGTCGAAGTCCTTCTGGCACCGATAGCATTAGGTTATGTGTGCCATACAGAAAAGTTTCAAATTCCTCTCTTGCGTTCACAAGCCCCAGTCGTTTCCGGAACACCCCAGCTACTGCTGGATTGCCTCGCTGCGTCATATCAGCCAAGTGCATAAGACGGTCTCGAAGATCGCCCGGTGGTGGCATATCAAGAGCTTCTCGAATCAGGCGAGAGCTTCCGCCATCATCGAACATTGTGACTATGTGCACCGAATTGTGTGTGTAGCGCTTAATACCCTCGGATAGAGTACCAGAGCCAGCGCCACCAGTCAATAGTACCACTCTTGGTCCCAGATTCGGTGCAAACTCGAATCGCCTCATTTTATCTTCGTCAGGGATGACGATTTGATAGGCAACCTCGACCGATATCGTATTTGCATTCCGCATGTTTGCCATCTTTACCCACCGTTCATCAACTGGAATTGCAGGACAGGGCAATCAGCGAACATACGCCCTGCAACGGTTGATAATCGGCCAGAAGCAAAACCGACTTGGCCGAGAATGCATCGCCGTCGGAGATTCTGACCGCAACCATTACTTTGACAAATCACATATTTACTGAGATCAGCATCGAGTGGCAACAAATCCAGGATCGTGAAAAGGTCAACTTCTGTTCCTCAAGCAACTGACGTAAGTGAACTCTGTCGTCTTGTTCAGTAAATCTCTTCCCGTTCGTCTCTGGTGAAAAACAGATGCTGCCAGGCCTGCGCCTGTTCCGTCGCTGAGCGCTCGACCAGGTGCCTCTCGGCCGTCTCGCGGTCCTGTATAGCCCGACCTTCCATACGCGCCAGCTTGTCGGGAATGCCGTACTCGTCCACCAGTTGCTTGATGCGGACGAAGAGGGTCTCACTTCCGTACAGCAGCTCGCTTTCGTGCAAGATCTTGCAGGCGACCATGTGCCGAAACGAGTCGAACTCCAACTGCGTGAGGACCTTGTCGATGTCCTTGACGACATAGTCGATTTCCTCGCGGAACTGTGGCAGGACTAGCAGGTTCCACTTTTCTTTGTAAAGCCTCTCGTCGAGCGCCTCGCGCTCGGCGGCGGTGGCTTCTTCGTCCGATACGACGACCACGTCGAGGTCGGAGCCGCGCACGAGCTTTCCTGTGCTCGGCTCAGGTCGCTCGACGGTGTGGGCCATGCCGTAGGTCACGTCGCCGCCGATGGTGAAGCAAAAGTGCGCGCTCAGTCGCTCGCCGTTGGGGCTGGATGCGATGATGCGTTGGATTGCGTCCCGGGCGACCTCGCGTTTGTGCTGGCTGATGCGCACGAATTCCCGCTGCAACTCCTGGCACCGCGCGCCCATCTGCTCCGACTGGTCGGCTAGTCCGACGACAGTGTACGTCATGAACTCACGTCGAATCGACGGCGACAGGCGAGCATAGCCTTCCACCATCTTGTCGAGCCGCAGGTACCGCCGTCCGGCGCACTGCATCACGACGCCCGGCTCCGTTTGGCACGTCTGCCAGAGTGGAAAGACCTCCAGGTCCACCAGTTCCAGCAGTTCGGCGCCGGTGAGTGGCCCGTGAGCTGCCAGGAGATCGCTGACGTTCGAGAGCGGGCACTGTGGTCTGTTCACCTGATCGCTTGCCTGGCGATGGCCATAAACGCCTCTGCCTCCCGCCTTAGCGTTTCCTCGTTGTGCTCCTCGCCCGCTCGAATCTTGAGGCGCAACTTACTCTCCGTTCCCGAATACCTGAGCGTCACGTCGGCGCTATCGCCCAGCGCCTCGTGCAGCTTCTTGAGCGCTGCCTGGATATCGGGAATAGTCTGCAGAGGCGGCTTATTCGGGACGTCTATGCTGACCAGGCATTCGGGAAGCTCGCGGATGCAGCTAGCCAGCGCGGAAAGGCTCTGAGCGGGTTGCCTCATCAAGACCGTCAACACCATCAGGGCAGTGTAGATGCCGTCGCCTGTGGTCTGCCCGTCTCCGAGTACGAGAATGTGGCCGGATTGCTCTCCCCCCAGTACATAGTTTTCCTCGATCATGCGCTGGAGCACGAATCGATCGCCCACCGACGTTTCTTCCAGGCGGATGCCGGCTTCATCCAGCGACGCTTTGAGGCCCCAGTTGCTCATCGGGGTGGCAACCACGGCGTTGTTGGTCAGCAAGCCCCTAGATTTCATATCGCGGGCTAAGATTGCCATCATCGCATCGCCGTTGATGAAACTGCCTTTTTCGTCCACCAGCATCACCCGGTCGCCATCCCCGTCGAAGGCGACGCCGACCATGGCCTCGTTCTTCAGAACGACAGCGCGAAGCGACTCGGGGCGGATATACTCGTACCGCGCGTTGATGTTGAGTCCGTCCGGCGCGGCCTCCATCGTGATCACGTCGGCGCCGAGCCGCCGGAAAACCTCCGGCGCGATCTCTGAAACTGCGCCGTTGGCACAGTCCAGCACGACACGCCAGCCCTGTAATGGACTGTCTTCATTCCAGGTGCTGACGAGGTGATCCACGTACTCCCCTCGCCAATCACAGGCGTCCAGGGCTCGTCCCAACCTCTCCGTACCCGCCCTTTCGAGTTCAGCATCGTTGTCCAGCACCAGCCGCTCGATTTCGATCTCCATCTCGTCGGGTATCTTGAACCCGTCGGCTCCAAAGACCTTGATCCCGTTGTGGTCGAAGGAGTTGTGCGAAGCGGAAATCATGATGCCCGATCGCGCCTGGTGCGTTCGCGTCAGGTACGCCACGCCGGGGGTCGTGATGACGCCGAGCCGCACGACGTCTGCGCCATGCGCCATCAGGCCGGCAGCCAGCGCGCTCTCCAGCATGTGCCCGGATAGCCTGGTGTCCCGCCCGATCGGAACCCACCGTTCGGTATCCTTCTCACAGTCCAGAACCTGGGCCATCACCCGGCCCAATCTGAGGACGAAATCAGCCGTCAGGGGCCAGTGGCCGGCTACACCTCGGATGCCATCTGTTCCGAATAGTCTAGCCATCTGTTTCCCCGCTGGCCGCGAGGCCGTGTTCGCTGCGCAGCAAGGCGATGTCGGCAACCATCATCAGGTGAATCAGCTCGCTGAACGTGACACGCGGTTCCCAGCCCAGTACGCGTCCCGCCTTGGTGGCATCCCCGACCAGCAGATCGACCTCCGCCGGGCGCATGAACCGCGGGTCTTGTTCCACGTACTCCTGCCAGTCGAGATCGACGTACGCGAACGCCTCCGCGCACAGCTCGCGGATGGAGTGGGTCTCTCCCGTGGCGATGACGTAATCGTCCGGCTCGGGCTGCTGCAGCATCATCCACATCGCCCGCACGTAATCCAGCGCATAGCCCCAGTCCCTGCGAGAGTCGAGGTTGCCCAAACGCAGCTCATCCGCCAGTCCCAGCTTGATCCTGGCCACGCCGTGTGTCACTTTGCGCGTGACGAACTCCAAGCCTCGGCGAGGGCTCTCGTGGTTGAACAGGATGCCGGAGGTGGCGTGCATGCCGTAGGATTCCCGGTAGTTGACGGTGATCCAGTGGCCGTAGACCTTGGCCACGCCGTAGGGGCTGCGCGGGTAGAAAGGCGTGTCTTCGTTCTGCGGCGTCTCGCGCACCTTGCCGAACATCTCGCTGCTGGACGCCTGGTAGAAGCGGATGCTCTTATCGACCGAGCGGATCGCCTCCAGCATCCGTGTGACCCCCAGCGCCGTCACGTCGCCGGTGAACACCGGCTGGTTCCATGAGGTGGGCACGAAGGACTGGGCAGCGAGGTTGTACACCTCTTCCGGCTGATACTCTTGCAGCGTGCAGATGAGCGATCCCTGATCCAGCAAATCTCCCGGGACCAGGGTGATTTCGTCTTGGATGTGCTGGATGCGGGCAAAGTTGACCGTGCTGGTGCGCCGCACCATGCCGATGACTTCGTATCCCTGTTCCAGCAGAAACTCGGCCAGGTAGGATCCGTCTTGGCCGGTGATGCCGGTGATCAGTGCTTTGGGCATTACTTACTCCTCGTCTACCTGTTTACTTTGGCGGCTCCAACACTGCCCCGCGTGCCGCGCTGGTGACCAGCCGCTCGTACCGCGCCAGCCAACCCCGGTTGAACTTGGATTCCGGTTGTTTCCATGCGGCCTTGCGCTTCTCCAGTTCCGTCTCGCCCACGAGCAGGTTGATCGTCCGGCCCGGCACATCGATCTCGATCGGGTCGCCATCTTGTACGAGCGCAATCGGGCCGCCCTCCGCCGCCTCTGGCGAGACGTGGCCGATGGATAGGTTGCGCGTGCCGCCGGAGAAGCGCCCATCGGTGACGATGGCGACACGATCGCCCAGGCCGCACCCGGCCACCGCCGCTGTCAGCGCCAGCGATTCGCGCATCCCTGGGCCGCCCTTGGGTCCCTCGTAGCGCACGATGAGTATATCCTTCTCGACGACCTTGCCCGCAAGAAGATAGTCCATCGCCGCGTCCTCGCTGTCGAACACGCGGGCGGTGCCGGTGAACCGCATCATCTCGGGCGAGACCGCGCCCTGCTTGACCACCGCGCCATCGGGGGCCAGCGAGCCTTTCAGGACGGCGATGCCGCCCTCCTTGGCGATAGGCTCCTCGACGGTGTGGATGACGCTGGGGTCGCCGGTGGGCGCAGCTTGGACGACCTCTCCCACCGTCTGGCCGCTGACGTTGAGGCAGTCTTGGTTGATGAGGGATCGGAGGTTCTTGAGCACCGCTGGAATGCCGCCGGCCCATTCCAGATCCTCCATCATGTTGGGGGTGACGGCAGGGCGCAGGGACGCGAGTTGCGGCGTCTCCCGGCTCAGCCGGTCAAAGTCGGCCAGGGTGATATCCACCTCGGCGGCGTGCGCGATCGCGGGGATGTGCAGGGTGGTGTTGGTCGAGCCGCCCAGGGCCATATCGACGCGGATCGCGTTCTCCAGCGACTCGCGCGTGACGATCTGGCGTGTCGTGAGGCCCTCGTGCACCATCTCGACCACGCGCTCCCCTGCCATTTGGGCGATGCGTGCCTTCTTCGCTGTGCCGGCCAATGCTGTACCCGTCCGCGGCAGGCTCATGCCCATCGCCTCCGTCAGGCAGGCCATCGTGTTGGCCGTGTACAGCCCCTGGCAGGAACCCTCGCCGGGGCAGGCCTCGATTTCGAGCGCACAGGCTCCGGCCTCGTCCAACTCGCCGGCCTGCACCAACCCGACTGCCTCGAACGTGTCGCGCACCAGCGAGAGCTTGCGCCCTGCGTGGTGACCGGAGCGCATCGGGCCGGCGGTCACGACGATCGCGGGGATGTCCAGACGGCAGGCCGCCATCAGCATCCCCGGCGTGATCTTGTCGCAGTTGGTCAGCAGCACGATCCCGTCGAGCATGTGCGCCTGCACGATCGATTCGATCATGTCGGCGATCAGCTCGCGCGAGGGCAGGGAGTAGTGCATCCCGGTATGGCCCATGGCGATGCCGTCGCAGATACCGGGCACCGAGAACAGGAACGGCGCGCCGCCGCCTGCCGCCACGCCCCATTCGATCTTGCGTTCCAGTGCCCGCATGCCGATGTGGCCGGGGATGAGGTCGGTAAAGCTCGAACACAAGCCAATAAACGGCTTATCCATTTGTCTGGGCGTCACTCCCGTCGCGTAGAGCAACGCGCGGTTGGGCATACGTTCGAGGCCTTGTTTTGCTTGATCGCTGCGCATGGTCCATCTTCCTCCTTATTTCCTACTCCCTACTTCTTACTTCCACTTTCCCCCATCTGCCTCCGCCAATAGTCGAGTGTATCCCGCAGCGTCTGCTCGAAGGAAAACCCCGGTTCCCACCCGGTCAGTCTGTGGAACTTGGCCGCGCTACCATAGACCACCGGCACGTCCACGGGGCGGTAGAGATCCGGATCGGTTTCGACGCGGATTTCGACCTTGGCAAAGCTCAGCAGGGTGTCGAGCACTCCCTGTATTGACTGCGCCTGCCCCGACGCCAGGTTGTACACCTCTCCCGGCTCGCCCAGTGTCGCCGCCAGGTAGTAGCCGCGCACGATGTCGCGCCCGTCGCTGAAATCGCGCGATGCCGACAGATTGCCAACTCTCATCACCGGCTCCTGCACGCCCGCCTCGATGCGTGCGATCTGGCTGGCGAAGGCGGGCACGACAAAGCTTGGAGACTGCCCCGGCCCGGTGTGGTTGAACGGGCGTATGCGCACCACGTCCAGCCCGTAGGCCAGATGGTATTGCAGCCCCATCAGATCCTGCGCTACTTTGCTGACCGCGTACGGGTTGTGCGGGCGCAGAGGGGCCTCTTCGGTGAGCGGGAGGTCGGCCTCCGATGGAAGGCCGTACTCCTCGTTGGACCCGATCGCGATGACGCGCGCCTTCAGTCCGAGCAGTCGCACTGCGTGCAGGAGATTCACCTGGGAGCGGATGTTGGTCTCCAGTGTGCCCCAGGGGTCGGCGAAGGAAGCGGAGGGGATGGACTGCGCCGCCAGGTGGAAAATGTAGTCGGGCTGTACCTTTTCGACGAGTGCGCGCACACCCTCCGGCTCCCGCAGGTCGATGTGCGTCAGCCTCAGGCGCGGCTCCCCTGGCTGGGCCTCGACCGGTTCGGGATAGACCGTGCCCATCAGTGCCCAGTCGGTGCGCGCCAGCAGGTACTGGCTCAGGTGGGTTCCGGCGAATCCGCTCGCCCCGGTGATCAGTGCTCTCACGCTCGCCTCCTCGACTTGGCGGATTATACCCCACTTTGTTTGAGCTGTAAAACGCTTGCTTCTCCTGCGGCATCGGTGTACAATTTTGCTTGTGAGACACAAGATTCTGGTCGTGGACGACGAGCAGTCGATCGTCGATCTGCTCGAATACAACCTCCGGCAGAGTGGCTACCAGGTCGTCGTGGCCCGCGATGGCCACCAGGCGCTGCGGCTGGCCCGCGACGAGCAGCCCGACCTGATCGTCCTCGATCTCATGCTCCCCGGCCCCGATGGGTTCGACGTCTGCCGCGAACTGCGCCGTGAAAAGGGCATACCCATCATCATGCTCACTGCCCGCGACGAGGAAGTGGATCGCGTCGTGGGGCTGGAGCTGGGCGCCGACGATTACGTCACCAAACCGTTCAGCGTGCGCGAGCTGATGGCGCGGGTCAAGGCGGTGCTGCGCCGGGTCGGCACCGGGGAGGCCGCTACCTCAGTCGTGCACCGTGTCGGCCCGTTGGAGGTGGATACCCTGTGCCGCGAGGCGCGGCTCGCAGGCGTCCCGCTTTCCCTGACCCAACTCGAATTCGACCTGCTGGAGATGCTGGCCCGCCACGCCGGGCAGGCCCTCAGCCGCGAGCAACTGCTCGACCAGGTGTGGGGCTACGATTACTATGGTGATGCCCGCGCCGTCGATAGCGCCGTCAAACGGGTGCGCGCCAAGCTGAGAACCGCCAGTGGCGGCGGTCCCAGCATCATTGCCACCGTTCGCGGTGTCGGCTATCGTCTGGAGCGTGCCTGATCTCCAATCCCTCCCGCCTGACACGTTCCTGACACAAAACCTTGCTACAATGGCTTCGGAATGCGCAAGCTGTCTAACTCTCTCCGCTCCCGTTTGATCGCATCCTACCTGCTGGTCGTTCTGCTGGCGATGGGGATCGCGGCTGTGCTGGCCGGATTCGCTCTCGATCGTGCCTTCCTCGACGTGCTGCGCGAGAACTTGCTGGCCCAAGCACAGCGCGTGGCCCAGACCATCGAGGCGGGTGGGGCGGGCGATATTGCTATCGCAGGCATCGTCGGAGGCGAATCTGCAGCCGAGGGGTATTTGCAGAGCGTCAACGTCCTGCCGGGCTATCACGCCCGCGTTATCGACGAGGAAGGCGTAGTCATCCTCGATCTGGCCACAGCCGACACCGTCGCCCAGGAGGAGCCGCCTTCCACTTCATCTCAGGATCGATACGGAAGGCTCCTGACCAACTTTGACATTCTTGCCAGGGATGCACGCGGCCGGAGCGGTGCTATCCCCCTCGCCGAGCGTCCCGAAATTCAGAGCGCGCTGGCAGGGGAACCGGCGACGGCCGTGCGTACCTACAGTTGGGCCTCCGACCGCCGCGTGCTCTACGCTGCCTACCCGGTGCGCATATCTGAGGATGGTGTGGTCAGTGTCGTTTACATCGCCAGCCCTCTGCCTCGCTTCAGCCTGACCGTTTTGCCGACCGCCTTTGGCCCGCAGGTGCTGGGCGGCGCGTTGCTGGCTATCCTGCTAGCCGGGCTGGCTGGTTTCCTGCTGGCCCGCACGCTCACCCGCCCGCTACGCCAACTCACCGATGCTGCTACGACCCTGGCGCGCGGCGAGACCGCCCCTGCCATCCCGCCATCCTCGACCGACGAGCTGAATCGCCTGGGGCTGGCGTTCAACACGATGAACGCCAGCCTGGCTGTGGCCCAGGAGGCGCTGGCCGCCCAGGCCCGCCAGCGGGAGGCCATCCTCCACGGCCTGGCCGACGCAGTCGTGGCCGCCGATGCCGCCGGCGAGGTCATCCTGGCCAACCCTGCCGCTTCAACGCTGCTGGAGGCGGCGTCAGAACCCCTGCACGACCTCATGCGCCGCACACTGGATTCCGGTGAGTCCCGGGTGGCGGAGATCGCCGCCCAGGCACAGGTCTTTGAGGTGCTGACTACGCCCTTGCGTGACGAGGGTGGAAAGATCGGTGGGGCTGTCGCTGTGGGGCACGATGTCACTGCCTACCGGCAGCTCGACCGGCTGCGCACCAGCTTTGTCTCCGACGTATCACACGAGCTGCGCACGCCGCTGACGGCCATCCAGGGCTTTGTCGAGACGCTGCAGAACGGCGCGGCGGATGACCCGGCGGTGCGTGACCGTTTCCTGGGAACCATCGCCGCCGAGACGGAGCGGCTCACGCGCCTGGCCAGCGACCTGCTGCTGCTCACCCGCGCCGACGCCGGGCGGCTCGACCTGCACCTGGTTCCGACCGACCTGGCCGCCTGCGCCCGGCGCGCTGTCGAGCAACTGGAGGGCCACGCCCGGGAGAGGCGAATCGCCGTCACAATCGAGCCTTCAAGTGACTCCACGTCCGTCCTGGCCGATGCCGACCGCATCCACCAGGTGTTGGTCAATCTGCTCGGCAATGCCCTCAAGTTTACCCCGCCGGAGGGCCGGGTTGTCGTTTCCTTTGCCCACGCAGACGGGCAGGTTTCCTGCGCCGTCGCCGACACCGGCCCCGGCATCCCCACCGGAGAGATCCCCCACATCTTTGAGCGCTTCTATCGCGGCGACCGCTCCCGCGCCCGAAAGGGTGCCGATGGCTCCGGCCTGGGGCTGGCCATCGCCAAGGCCATCGTCGAGGCCCACGGCGGCCGTATCTGGGTCGAGAGCGAGCTGGGCCAGGGAAGCCGTTTCTCCTTCACGCTTTCGCCTGCCCTCTGATTCCTTCAATTGCCTTCAATCTGCCTCATTCTTGCCACACAGTTGCCACGCTCGTGGGCTATTCTGGAATCACTGTAGAGGCTCTGTGATTGTGGATGCGCGCCACGCCTCTAGCACCCACTATGAGGGGGTCAAAGGAGTGCTGCCGCTCAGGCACGGAACAAGCCCTGAGAGAGTGTCGTCATGGAGTCAGGCGAGTCTCATTGTACAGGATTGGATCACTACTATCAGGAGGTGAAACATGATCAAGCGCTGGCTCCCTAATGCTATCCTACTCTGTGTCCTGGCCGTCTTTGTCGTCGTCTACGTCGCTACGACGTCCAACCTGTTGGCCGGGGCCTACTCCTCTGATCAACGACAGGCGCTCGCCATCCACGATCGTCTGCGCCTGACCCAGGCCGCGCCGGTTTCCAATTTCTACCGCGGCACTATCGACGGCGAGCTCGTCGGCCTGGAGACTGGCGAAGTCGATGCTCCCGGCGTCGCCGCCACGATGGGTGCCACTGATTGCCGGGTGCGGGCTGCGCTAAATGCCCGTTATGAGGAAGTCGAGGGATTCACTACCACCGTCTACGATCTCGACTTTGAGGGCACATACAAGCTGCGTTATACCGGCGCGGTTCCTACCACCACTCTCGAACTGATCTTTCCCTTCCCGACCGGGCTGGACACACTCAACCAAGTCTACTTCCTGGTAGATGGCGAGGAGCCCTCTGGCGTCCAATACAGCCTGAACAACATCACCTGGTGGACCGAGATGGCATCCGGCGACGAGCGGGAGGTCATCGTACGCTACCGAGCGCGGGGCGTGGGCAGTTTTCGTTACGCCCTGGAGCACAACCGCCGCCTGGAGAACCTGGATGTGGAGGTCACCGTGCGAGGGCTCGCCGGCAGCGAGGTGCCTGATGAATCCCTTCCCACCACCGCCGTCGAAGTCCCTGAAGGCAAGGATCTCTTTGCGTGGCACTACGATGCCCTCATCGCCGACCGTGACGTACAAGTCGAGCTGCCCACCCGCATGAGCTTTCTCCAGCGAGTGGAAGATCTGCAAGAGCCCCTGCGAGCCGTCGCCCGGATCTCGCCTCTGTTCGTCGCCCTTTTCGTCGCTTGCCTGGCCGGCGTCCACCGGCTGAGCGGCGTGAAATTGCCTGCCCAGCATTACCTGTTGGCCGGCTTGGGCTTTTTCCTATTCTACCCGGCGCTGACTTTCCTCAGCGGCGTACTCGACCTGGCGCTGGCTGCGTCCGTGGCGCTGGTTGTCGTCGCCGGCTTGCTGATCGCCTTCCTGGCGCGTGCGGCGGGTTGGTGGCGCACCTGGCTGCAGACGCTGCTGCTGTGCACAGTCTTTCTCGGCCTGTTCTCGCTGGGCACGATGAGCCGCTTGCGCGGGCTGCTGTTTACCTTGGGTGGCCTGTTGCTTGTGGGTATGTTCATGCTGCTGATCGCGCGCCGTCGTTCGATGCAACCTGTGGAAGCAGGGCTGTTTTCGGAGGAGACACAAGACGATGTGGATTGTGGGGGAGAGAGCGTGAAACCACAGGCGGCATGCCCTGGGGCTGAGGAAGCGTGGCCCGATGAGCCCGTTGGAACCTGCGGCGACGAACCGGAGGCCGAGGAGCTGTCGCCAGTGGAAGAGACGGGACAAGCCGTAGACCCGCCGTCCCCGGCTCGTTACTGCCCGCACTGCGGCACGGGGCTCGACGAGGCGTTTGCTTTCTGTCCGGGCTGTGGCCGTGATGCGACCATCTTCCGCTGTTGCCCCGCCTGTGGGAGTGAGCACTATGTCTCGCCCGAGGCCGAGCTGATCCACTGCCCGGTGTGCGGGGAGGAGATGGGGGAATGAGCGAGTCGGCGAATAGGCGAATGGGCGAATCAGCGATTCAGCGAACGGCGATGTGTTTGGTCTTGTTGCTCGTGTTGTGTGCATCCTGTGTTATTTCAGAAAGGCCTTCTTTTCAGTTGCACATCTTGGAGAGCCGCCGGTACGACCTAGAATTGGGCCGCGAGCGTGAACAGGCCTGGGATATCCTGCAGGAGGTGGATCTCAAGGATAGTGTTGTGGTCATTACTGAGAATGACATCGAGCGCTATGATTGGGAAGAGCAAGTGATTACGCTCACTGTGACGGCATCTGACAGACTGAACGAAGTCTTTACCGACAGCAAGTATGCATCTGCGAACTTGGATGAGAGGGCGTTCATAGTGACTTTCGATGGGGATTGGCTCTACGGAGGTGCTTTCATTGGCGAGGGCTCTGCCATG
>DAOUDX010000384.1:0-5495 GCA_034430835.1 Anaerolineae bacterium | reverse complement strand
GGTTGGGCGTGGGGGTCGCGACGATGAATCGGGGAGGCGACTGGCGAGGAGGTGCCATGGCTGTCTGGTATAAGGCGTAGGCCAGAACGCCCACGATGGCCAGGTTCCCCACGATCAACAGGATAAGCAACTGTAGCCCACGGGGTTGCAGCGTGACAGGTCGTCCGACCCGGTTGGGCTTGATCAACCAGAGCAAGGGAGGGCGAACGCGATTCCAGAGTCGCCGCAACACATTCCGTCTTTTCTCGGTGGCTTCTGTCTCGGCTTCCAGGGGCTCATCAAGCCAAGCGTCGTCTCGCAACCCGTCGAGCATTCCGAGTCAAGTATACGTCGCTCAGCTTGCTTGTCAAGCGGGTTGCGATGGGCTATACTTGTGCGGCAGGGTGGAGGGCTGAACGTGAATCGCGTGTTCGTGGTATCAGACGGCACCGGCAGGACGGCCGAGCAGGTTCTGAAGGCGGCCTTGATGCAGTTCGAGGGTGCAGCCGTGGCGATCGAGTGCCGCCCGGAGGTGCGCACCGAGGAGCAGGTGCATCAGGTCGTGCAGGAGGCTGCTCAGGCCGAGGGCTTTGTCGTCCACACGTTGGTCTCCGACGAGTTGCGCGACGCGATGATCCACGAAGGGCGTCTGCACAACGTCGAGACCATCGACCTGATGGGGCCACTGCTGGCGCGGATCTCCCGGCAGTTGGCCGTTTCCCCTGTCGAGAAGCCGGGACTCTTTCGCCAGTTGAACGAGGAATACTTCCGGCGCATCGAGACGATGGAGTTCGCCTTCCATCACGACGACGGGCGGCGCGCCCACGAGCTTTCCAAAGCAGAGATCGTCCTGGTGGGCGTCTCACGCACGTTCAAGACTCCCTTGAGCATTTACCTGGCGTTCCAGGGCTGGTTTGCCGCCAACGTGCCCATCGTGCTGGGGATCGATCCGCCGCCCGAGTTATTCGACCTGCCGCCGGGCCGTGTGATCGGGCTTACCATCGACCCTGGGCGGCTGGTGGAGTTGCGGCGTGTTCGGGAGCAGCGATTGGGTGGAGCTACGGGGGATTACGCCGATCCCGACGCCGTGCGCCGCGAAGTCGCACACGCGTCGCGCGTGTTCCAGGAACAGAAATGGCCCGTCGTCGAAGTGACCGACAAACCCATAGAAGAGACAGCCTCCGAGATCCTGGCAATGATCAGACGATCTAGAGCAAACGGAGTGTGAGTCTATGTCTAAAAAAGTAACCCCTGTCCGCAAACAGTATCTGCAGATCAAGGCCCAGCATCCGGACGCCGTCGTCTTTTTCCGGCTGGGCGACTTTTACGAAACCTTTGACGAGGATGCTGAGACTGCCGCACGCGAGCTCGATCTCGTCCTGACCTCGCGTCCAGTGGCCAAGAACCAGCGCGTGCCGATGGCGGGCGTCCCCCATCACGCTATCGAGGGGTACATCGCCCGCCTGATCGAGAAGGGCTACCGCGTCGCCATCGCCGAGCAGGTGGGCGAGGTCACCGGCAAGGGGCTGGTCGCCCGCGAGGTAACGCGCGTGGTGACCCCCGGCACCGTCGTCGAGCCGGCCCTGTTGGATGAGAAGCGGCCCAACTATCTGGCGGCGGTCGTCGTCGAGGAGGGCCGCGCCGGCCTGGCCTACGCCGATATCACCACCGGTGAGTTCGCCACGACCCAGTTGGATGCGGGAGCGGTGGCACAGGAGTTGGCGCGCTTGCAGCCGCGTGAGTGCCTGATCCCCAGCGGGGCAGTTGATGAGCATCCGACAAACGGTATGCACATCACGCCGCTGCCGTCCTACCGCTTCGAGCTCGGCGCGGCCCGCCAGGCGCTGCTCGATCACTTTGAGGTGGCGACGCTCGATGGCTTCGGCTGCACGAGCAAGCCGCTTGCCATCCGAGCTGCTGGCGCCGTGCTCCACTACCTGCGCGAGACACAGAAGGGAGCGCTGGCACAGGTCGTGAGCCTCAGCACGTACACGACCGGGCGCTTTATGACGCTCGACGCGGCCACGCGCCGTAACCTGGAGCTGACCGAGACGATCCGCGAGCGCCAGGTTCGTGGCTCACTGCTGGGCATGCTCGATGCCACGCTCACGCCGATGGGCGGGCGGCTGCTGCGGGCACGGCTGGCCCAACCCTTGCTCGACCGGGCAGGGCTGGAGGCACGATTGGACGAGGTGCAGGCGTTCTTCGATGATACCATTCTCCGTGGGCGCGTGCGCGAGATCCTGAAAGGGCTGCCCGACTTGGAGCGACTGACCAACCGCGTGATGGCAGGGATTGCGACGCCGCGAGACTTGGTTGGGATCAGGCGGGCACTGGAAGCGATACCTCAACTCGCGGAAAAGATGCAGGAGACAGGAGACAAGATGCAAGAAGCAGGAAGCAAGATGCAAGAAAAACCTGCATCCTGCATCCTGCGTCTTGCCTCCTCCCTCGATCCCTGCGATGACGTCGCTTCCCTCATCGCCTCCGCCATCGCCGACGCTCCGCCCGCCAGTGTCTCCTCCGGCGGCGTCATCCGGCGTGGCTTCTCTGACGAACTGGACGGGATCGCCACGGCGGCGAGAGATGCCAAGGCATACGTTGCCGGCCTGGAGGCGCAGGAGCGCGAGCGCACCTCCATCAAGAATCTCAAAGTGGGCTACAACAAGGTCTTTGGCTACTACATCGAAGTGACCAAGGCCAACCTGGACGCCGTGCCGGAGGAGTACATCCGCAAGCAGACGCTGGTCAACGCCGAGCGGTTCATCACACCGGAGTTGAAGGAGTACGAGGCGTTGATCCTCAACGCCGAGGAGCGGCAGATCGAGGTCGAGACGCGGCTGTTCAAAGAGATCTGCGAGCAGGTGGGGGCACGAGGTGAAGCGCTGCTCAAGACCGCGCGGACCTTGGCGCGGCTGGACGTGTCGTCGGCGCTGGCAGAGGTTGCCGTGCACAATCGCTACACGCGGCCCGAGCTGGCCGACGACGACACACTGGAGATCGTCGTCGGGCGGCACCCCGTCGTCGAGAAGGCGCTGCGCGACGAGCCCTTCACCCCCAACGACCTGCACCTCAACACCGACGAGCGCATCCTGGTCATCACCGGCCCGAATATGGCCGGCAAGTCGGTCTACCTGCGGCAGAGTGCGCTCATCGTGCTGATGGCGCAGATGGGCAGCTTTGTCCCTGCCGACCGGGCGCGCATCGGCATCGTCGATCGCATCTTTACCCGCATTGGCGCGCAAGACGAGGTCGCTTCGGGGCAGTCCACCTTCATGGTCGAGATGGTCGAGGCAGCCAATATCCTCAACCACGCCACGCCGCGCAGCCTGCTCATCCTCGACGAGATCGGGCGCGGCACCAGCACCTACGATGGGATGTCCATCGCCTGGGCGATGGTGGAGTACCTGCATAACCATCCGCAGCGGCGATCACGCACGCTTTTTGCCACCCACTACCACGAGCTGACCGAGCTGGCCGACCGATTGCCAGCGGTGCGCAACTACAACCTGGCGGTGGTGGAGGAGGGGGATCACGTCGTCTTCCTGCACAAGGTGCAGCCCGGCGGGGCGGATCGCTCCTATGGCATCCACGTGGCGCAGATGGCGGGCGTACCCAAGCCGGTCATCCACCGGGCGGAGGAGATGCTAGAGCAACTGGAGAGCGGCGAGTTCCGCCCTGGCACGCCTGCACCTGAGCCGCGCCAGCCGGCGCTCTTTGCCACCGAACATCCGGTGGTGGAGGCGCTGCGTGGCTTTGACATCTCGCAGATGACGCCGCTGGACGCCATCAACGCGCTGTACGAGCTGCAGCGCAAGGCAAAGGAGAGTATCTAGATCGCCTTCGCCGTCAGCTTGGCTGCCCACAGGAAGAGTAGGCCGATGGGCAGGATCAGCAGCCCGATCCCCAACACGGGGATCAGGGCCACGCCCAGTAGCGACAGCACCACGCCCACCAATCCCAACGCGATTGCCAGCACAACGAGCACCAATGCGAACGGCAGCTTGATCAGCCAACCCAATGCTTCACACATCTTGAGTTCTCCTCTCGATTGATTTCGCCCTCAATACGCGGAGACAGTTCTTTGGTTGCATCCATCGATGACTTGACGATTTCGTTAATGGGTATATAATAAAACCGATTGAGATTATAGGAGTTATAGATTAAGAGGGCGCAATGAGGCTTTCCAAACGGGGCGAGTATGGGCTGCGGGCATTGCAGGATTTGGCTAGGCATGGCGGCGGGGAGCCGGTGCCGAACAAGGAACTGGCCGAGCGAAACAACATCCCGGCCCGGTTCCTGGAGCAGATCCTGCTCACCCTCAAGCACGGCCGGATCGTGCACAGCCGCAAGGGGCCACAGGGCGGCTACACCCTGGCCCGCCCACCGGAGGAGATCACTCTGGCGGAGGTAGTGCGGTTGCTGGATGGACCCTTGGCACCCATCGGCTGCGTCAGCGAGACGGCCTTTGAGCCCTGCGGCTGCCCCGATATGGAGAAGTGCGGCCTGCGGCGGGTAATGCAGGAAGTGCGCGACGTCGTAGCCGAGATGATGGAAAACACCACCTTGGCCGATCTGGTTGTCGAGTGACTATTTCGCCTCTTTTATTTTTGGTTAAATATCTATAAAATCACTAGGAATTATGTATTATTAGACTGAAAGGGGAATAGTAGTGCCTCTCCAAATACTTTGGCCAGTCGCCCTGCTGGCACTGTTCTGCGAATACATTGATTCGACCCTTGGCATGGGATACGGCACGACCCTCGTTCCTATCCTGCTGCTCATGGGATACGAGCCAGCGCAGATTATCCCCTCAGTGCTGCTTTCGGAGTTCGTGACCGGCGTCTTGGCAGGTGTGATCCACCACAAGTTTGGCAACGTTAATTTGAGGCCGGGATCGTGTGCGTCCAAGGTTGCTTTGATTCTGGCGGCGTGCAGCGTCGGCGGCGCGGTGGCTGCCGTCTTCGTCGCGGTGAACATTCCAAAGTGGGTGCTTGAGATGTACATCGGCGTGCTGGTGCTGGCGGTGGGCATCGGCATCTTGCTGACCATCGGCAAGACGTTTCCCTTCTCGTGGAAGAAGGCGATCGGGCTAGGGCTTCTGGCCGCGTTCAACAAGGGACTCAGTGGCGGGGGTTACGGCCCGCTCGTCTGTGGTGGACAGGTGCTTTCGGGCGTAGGCGAGAAAGAGGCTATCGGCATCACATCGCTGTCGGAAGGGCTGGCGTGCATCGTTGGTGTAGCGGCCTACGCGCTGACGGGTAACGGCGCGGTAGATTGGGAACTGGCCCCCTCGCTCGCCCTGGGCGCCGTGCTCTCGGTGCCGCTTGCGGCTCTCACAGTGAAAAAGATACCCGTGGGCAAGATGCGTTGGGTGATCGGTTGCGCTGTCACAGCGTTGGGGCTTTTCACGCTGATCAGCCTCGTATAGCAAGGAGGTCGTTCGGTGAAACATAAACGCCATTTCAGTCCGAGTTCTCTCGCCATTGTAGCGTTGCTGTGCCTGTTTCTCGGCG
>DAOUDX010000383.1:0-8438 GCA_034430835.1 Anaerolineae bacterium | reverse complement strand
ACTCTTTCAGGAGATAACCCCGCGCCCCTGCCTTCAGTGCGCGTGAGACATGTTCGATAGCAGAGTGCATCGAGAGGATGATGACTTCAGCGGTCGGGTGAATTTCTCGAATCTGTATCGTAGCCTCGATGCCGTTTAATTCAGGCATGGCTATATCCAGGATCACGACGTCGGGATGAAGCTGTTCCACTGCCTGTACTGCCTCGCGTCCGTTAGACACGCCTCCGAGAACCTCAATATCCTGTTGCGCATCCAGCAGGAGCTTTAGGCCATCGCGGACTATGGCGTGGTCATCCGCCAGAACAACGGTGATGCTCATCTCGGTACCTCCACGATCACTCGTGTGCCTTGCCCGTGTTGGGACTCGATGCGGCAATGACCACCCAACGCCTCTGCCCGCTCGGTCATGTTCAAGAGTCCCCAGCCGCACTGCTCGCCAGGGCTGCCTGCGTTCGAAGGGTCAAAACCGATGCCATCGTCTGCGACGACCATGTGGATCGTCGCGTCGTCCACATCGACCGTCACAGTCACCTGAGTGGCGTGCGCGTGCTTGGCCACGTTGGTCAGCGCCTCTTGACTGATGCGGAACAAGGCATTTTCGATGGACGTGCTGGGCCGGGGGGCGAGTTCCTTCCCGTGCACGGTAGCGGCAATGCCCATCCGCGAGGTGAATTGCTCAGCATACCAGCGCAACGCCGCCGTCAAGCCGTAGTCGTCCAGCACCGGAGGTCGCAGGTCGGCCATGACGTCGCGGATGCGCTCGGTCGTCTGCTCGACCAGCACCAGCGAATCGCGCAAACGGTCATGGGCTTGATCGAGCGTTTCCTCAGGTATCTGCATCTGCAGGATGTTCAGGTTGATGCTGAGCGCGGTCAGGTTCTGCCCCACCTGGTCGTGCAGCTCTCGCGCCAATCGCTGCCGCTCGTCTTCTTCGACCTCTACCAGCCGCATCGTCAGAGCGCGCAGTTGCTCGCGCTGCTGGGTCAGCGTTTCATACAGCCGCGCGTTCTCAATGGCGAGAGCTGCCTGATCGGCCAGGGTGGATAAGAGTTGCCGATCGCCTACGTCGAATGCGTCCAGGTTCTCGCTCTCGGCGTTAATCGCGCCAATCGTCCGCTCTCCTACTTTCAGGGGCACGCACAACTCCGATCGGGTGCCCAGTCCTGAATCGATGTAGCGCGGGTCTCTTGTCACGTCGGGCAGGTAGGCAGGTCCTCCACTGCGCACCACAGCCGCGATGATGCCCCGGTCGCTGTCCATCGGCAGGTTGTCCGCTTTCCGAGCTCTTCCTTCGACGATGTACGTTTCGTTGATCAACGTCCTCGTCTCCTCATCCGCCAGCCACAACCCGCACGCCCGGCACATCAGTAGCAGCCTGACGGCGTTCGTGGTTGTTTCGGCAATGCGCTGCCTATCCCGGGAAAGCACCAGTTCTCGTCCCAGGGCGCGTACTGCCGCAAGGCTCCTTCCCGACTGTCTTTTCTCTGTGGCATCGGCGGCGCTTTCACTGGATTTGAGCAATCGGGACACAAGAGCTCTCAGAAGTATCGTGATTGCTGCGCCAATGGCAATACCGGTTATCAGAAGCGCCATGCTCACTCCCCGTGCCGTCATTCGAACAGAGTTGCCGTCTTGAGCACTTGTGGCGTCAGTGTATCATTTCTGTGATCATTAGTCAAGCCGTTTTCTCCGGCGGTTGTCCATGTCTGGGCAAAGGGTAAATCGGGGACTTTTCTGGGGCATTAGAACGCTCCAGAAGGAAGACACAAACAACTACCAGCGAGTTTCTGTAGACAGACGGGAGCATTTGTGGTAATATTTGACCAAGATGGAAACGCTACCTCTTGGTATAGCCATCCTCTTTGCCGGCGCAATCTGCCTTGCCCTGATTGGCCTGCTTGTGTGGGTCTTTCGCTCAAGCAGCAACAAGAAGGAGCAAGACGAGCAACTCTCCTCGCCGCCTGTTGCGGAATCCGTCACGGCAGACGAGCCCTCTTCCCTGTCACATGTCACAGACCCCATCACGCCAGAGGACCAACGCGAACTGCTGCGCGTCCTGCGCACGGAGGATGGGTTGGTCATCACTGTAGGGGGAGAGTCCTATCGTCGCCTGCGTGATATCAACGATCCACGGATAGGGCAGGATACGGTCGATGCCGTCCGAGCCATTCTGGCATTTGCCGAGGGCTGGTTCCCCTTCATACGGAAATGGTCGGCCGAGACGTCATCCGATGCAGAGGTTTCGAAGCAGGTGCCCCATCCCGGACACGCACACCCGGTAGGGGCACTCCCACCAAGCAGACCGTCCGCCCCCGCGCTCAGACCGGCGATACGAGAGCCAGGGCGTATGCTGGAGCCATTGTCCCTCATAGAGGAGATCAACGACCTGGTCCAGAAGCGGCTACAAGGGGAGCCAGATCTGGCAGATCACCTGATCACCCTGACCTCCGCCATAGACGGCAGTTTGCGCATCTATGTGGATCACGACGTCTTTCAGGGCATCGATGAGATCACCGACCTCCGCGTGCGGGCGCTCATTCAGGATGCCGTCCGCGAGTGGAAAGGCCGCTAGCCTCGGTTCTATACCTTCTCCAGCGCTTGTTCCAGGTCTGCGATCAAATCCTCAGCGTCCTCTATCCCCAGAGCGTAGCGCACCAATTCATCCTTGATGCCGAGCGCCAGCCTCTCCTCCCTATCCAGCGTAAAGTGGGACATCAAGGCAGGTTGCTCGATGATGCTTTCGACCCCGCCCAGGCTGGGGCCGATATAGGGGATGCGCACGGCGTCGATGAAGGCGCTGGTCCTTTCCAGATCGGCCTCCGGCTCAAAGCTGACGACGCCGCCGAACCCCGTCATCTGCCGGGCCGCAAGCGCGTGATCGGGATGGCTGGGCAGGCCGGGGTAGTAGACCCGCCTGATCTTGGGGTGGGATTCCAGGAATCTGGCGACCCTTAAGCCGTTCTCGTTTTGCTTGGCGACGCGGATGGCCAGCGTCTTGACACCGCGCAGGAGAAGGTAGGCGTTGTGCGGATCGGTGACGCCGCCCAATACCCCTTGTGCCTCTCTAAGCTTGGCGATGGTTTCCTCTAAGCCGATGACCACGCCGCCCAGGAGGTCGTTGTGCCCGGCCAGGTACTTGGTGACGCTGTGGGTCACCAGGTTGATGCCGTACTCGAGCGGCCTCAGGTTGCAGGGCGTGGCAAAGGTGCTGTCAACAAAGACCTTCACGCCGCGAGGCCTGGCGATCTCTGTCACACGCTCCAGGTCCAGGACTCTCAGATAGGGATTGGTAGGGGTTTCCGAGAAGATCCAGCGGGTGTTGTTCTGAATGGCGGCCTCCATCGCTTCGTAGTCGCACATCGGCACCAAAGTGGCCTCAATACCGAACCGCTTGAGGTAAGTGAGGCAGAACTCACGCGTGCGCCGGTAGCAATCGTCGGTCAGGACGACGTGGTCGCCCGCCGACAGCAACGTCAGCAAGGTTGACGTGATGGCGCACATGCCGCTGGCGTACAACAGGGCCGCCTCCCCACCCTCCAAGACGGCCAGCTTGCGCTCCACTGCGTGTTGGGTAGGGTTGCCGTACCGGCCATACTCCTCCCGCTCCAACGGTTTCCTGTCCTCCTTGCGCTTCATGTGCTCGATCAGTGCAGCGGTGTTTTCGAACGCATAGGTGGAGGTCTGGACGATGGGCATCGTGAGAGAGTGATAGGGCTTGACCTTGTCCTCGCCAGCGTGAACTGACTGGGTAGCGATAGTCTTACTCACTGTGACATCTCCTTTGCATCGGGGCTCATCGAACCGAAGGTTCGGCATCATCCGAGGGGGCAGGAGGGAAAACAAACACCTCCTTCTGAAAGGAGGTGAGCGATTCTCGGCTTCCCTCTCATCTTCCAGAAGTTGCTTCTGCCGGAATTGGCACCATGGCTCGCCGCTGTTATCAGCAGCTTCCTGGTTGCCGAGGCTTCACAGGGCCGGTCCCTCCGCCTCTCTGGATGAGAGCCTGTTACGGCTGTATTCTTACTGGGGTGTATTTTCCACGATTTCGGAGATTTGTCAAATGGGGTTTCAGTCCTGCACACAGAAGATGACGCCCGCCGTGGCCTGGTGGGCGGCGCCCTCTCGATCGGTGAATTCGACCTGCACCAGGCGCGGCTCGTCGAGGAAACCGCCGATAGCCTGTTCCAGCCGCGCCAAGTCCCGGCGCAGTTCCCACGCACGCTTGGGATCGGCGGCATCGTGCAGGACGACGAAGAGCCGGTTAGCCGCGTGGAAACGGCCTTGCGCCGACTGGTATTCGTACAGCCAACGGGCCAACTCCTCCGGGTGGGCGCGAGCGTAGTCGATCCCATGACCGAATCCCTTGGGCAACGCCGTCAGCTTGAGATCGAACCCTTCGGGCTGAGCCTCAGGCCGAAGCCCCGCATCGCCCAGGTAAAAGTCCACGGTATGGTGAAAGGGGTCGGGCTCGGGGCGGGTGTTGGGGTGAGCGAGGACAACGTCAAGTGCAGCCTGGTGGGTGTGAAAGTTGTACCAGCGGCGGATCACGTACTGGCCAAAGTCGCGCAGCGGCAGCCCCAGCTCGGCGGCCACGCGCTTCGTCTCGCGGCGCAGCGCGCTCAGCGTCTGGGTCTGGTAGATGAAGCGGCTGGCGCGGTCCCAGTCGTCGCCCTGCACCCTACCCCAGGGCGGCATCTGTCTGACCTTGAGCATCTCACGGCGCACGTCGGCGGGGGTGGAGGTCTTCTGGAAGATGACGACGTACTCGTGCTTGAAGATATAGTAGCCGCCGGCCAGCGCGCGGTAACGCCACAGGTTATTGGAGCGCCCCTTTGCCTGTTCGTTGCCCTCAATGTTCTTGACCACGATAGCCTTGATGCGAAACCCGGCCCGCTGCATCCGCTCCATGCAGTAGAACCCCAGAGGGATCAGCTCCCCCTTGGTGTACTTGTCGCCGATGACGAGCGCGGCGAACCGCCTCGGCTCCAGCAGGTCGAAGCCACGGCGGGCGACAGTCTCGAAGCGGTCGAGGAAAGCATCCAGGGTGGGGGCATTGGAGAGGTCGTCTGAAAGGTCACTGAACGATATGATGTCGTGGTAGGGCGGGTGGAGCATCAATAGTTGCGCGTGCTCGGCGTTCATCGTTGCCAGCGTCTCCTGCACCCGCGCCGCCGTCTTCTCCTGGGTGGAATCGCCCTCCAGAACGTGTATGCGGTCGCCCAGCAACTCGGCGGAGACTTTGGCCCGCACGTATTCCACCAAGTCGCGCTTCAACTCGACGCCGATCAGCCGCCGGTTCAGCCGCGCGGCCTCAATGGCGGAGGTGCCGGAGCCGAGGAAGAGATCGAGGACGATGTCGTTTTCCTTGGTGTAGCGCAGGTAGGTCTGCGTGGCGATCTGGGGGACAAAGTTACCGTGGTAGTCCAACTGGTGACCACCGGTGCGGTCGCGGGATTCGATCAACCACAGTGAGTCGGTCCAGACGTGGTCGTACTCACGCCAGCGGTCGAGGTCGATGTCGGAATAGGGAGGAGTCTTGGGACGGCTCATATCTCTCCCTGTTCCAGCATGTGATCGAGGATGGCAGCGCCGGTGCGGCCCGTCTTCTCGCTGGCTGCGATCTTGAGATCGCGCCGGAAGCTGTGAGATAGGTCGTTGCCGGTCGCGTAGCTGGTTAGAGCCATGGCTTGAACCCCGTTGGCGATGGCGTAGCGGGGCTCCAGCCGGTCCAAGTCTTCGAAGAAGAACGTACAACTGGTGTACATCCGCTGCCGGTAGAACTGAGCCTCCAGCAGCCACAGAAGCCGTTGGGTATCCTCGCTGCTGAGGTTGCTCAGGTTGTGTTCTGCCAGAAAGGTCTGCTCGTCCACCTGGCCCAGACATATGGCTATGTAGTCGTCCCGCAGCGGCCAGGGATCGGCTCCCAGTCTTTGAGTCTCCATCATATAGGTCCAGTCCAGGTCGCAGGCCAGGTTGTCCAACGCGCGGCGCAGTGCCCCTTTCCAGTGGCTATCGCCGGGCGTGCAGTCGCAGCCGACCACCCAGCGGTTGAGCCGGTGGGCGCAGCTCCAGGCAGTGTTCTCGACGATCTCCACCTCCATCTGCGGCGGGTGGTGCTGCAAGTAGAGGCCCAGCGTCGTCAGGCTGTAATCATGGGTCTGCCCTGCATCCAGAATGTAGTCCAACACCTCCACTCCCTGGCGGTGGTGATGACCAAAGGTCTCCCCGTCGGTGGCGACGAGGAGCAGTCCCCTCAGACGGCATCGCCATTCCATGTGTTCGTGCAGCCAATCGTCCATGCTGGCCAGTTCCGGCATGGCGAAGGACAGTGTGTTGGAAAGCTCTACGTCACGCAGGAAGATGGCGATCTTGCCGCCGCCGGCCAGCCGCACCCAGTAGGGACCTGATCCAGCTCCCAGGTCGCCGCGCACCTGCTCGCTGGAGAGAATGGTGAAGCGGACACCTGCTGCTGCCATGATCTCGAGTGTCTCATAGTCCACCGCCATCTCCGGAAGCCACATCCCCTCTGGTCGGTGGCCGAAGTGGTGTTCGAAGCTGGCGATTCCCCAGCGGATCTGGCAGATCTTGTCGCGGCGGCGGGCCAACGGCAGAATGGCATGGTGCACGGGCTGGGCCAACCCGTTGCCAATGCCGTGGGCTTTCCAGTAGCTCCGCTCGGCGGCGACGATACGTTCGTAGGTGGTGGGGGCGTGCTTCTCCAGCCAGTAGGCAAGCGTGCCGCCCAGATTGAAGCTGATGCGCTCAAAGTTGCTCCCCGACCCATCGGATCGGCCCTCGGCGTTGGGTGTGTAGCACTCGGCGTTGATGCGCTCGTTCCAGTTGGCGTAGGGCGCGGCATCCGGTTCCGTCGGCATTTCGCCGGTGAAGGGGTTGATGCGCGAGGGTTGATAGAAATGGCCGTGAATGCAAAGGTAGCAATTGGACATGGTCTGTTAGTTGGTGGCTTCCAGCAGTCTCTCTATCTGGTATCCGGATTTCTCTTCAGCTCGTTGCAGCGTTCTTATGGTATCATAGCACGCAACGATCTCTTCCGCAATCTGATTCGCTGGACGGCTCAAGTCGGCGCTGATGGCGACCGTGGCGATGGCGAACATGGACCACAGCAATTGGTCGAACGCTTCCTTGTTGAACCACAGCACGTCCTCGTAGCGATTCACCTTGAGGAAACGCTGCACGTCGCCGTCGCTCAACCAGGCGCGCAGCACCTCCCGTGCTCGTTTCGTCCTTGAAGTCTCCATCTCGTGCCAGCGCTGATGGCCGGTGAGGAGCTTGATCGTCTCGACTGCGCGCCAGGCTGCGCTTTCGTCCATTCCCAGGTCGCGCATCGCGCCAGCGATGGTCTTGCCCAGCAGCCACTCGTCGATCCAGGCGCGGCTGGTCTGAGCAAAGCCCGTTTCGCTCACCACCTTCCCCAGCGCGTGGACAAACAGCCAGCCCAGAAGCGTGGGCCATGCAGTCGGGTCGTCGCGCAGCCGGGTAGTCAGATAGTCGCTGGCCCATTTGTACTTCCGCGAGCGGGGGAGGGGGAAGCGGGTGGTCAAAGTTGGCAGTTGTAGAATGGCCTCCAACTTGCGCCGGATCTCTTGGGCGAGATTGGTGATCGGCGATTGGCGATTGGCGATTGGCGAGTCCGCGATCTGCGCTGCCGCGTGCAGCAGGCCATTCACCTTCTGTTCCACTTCTTCCGGCGCTGACTCACCGATTCGCCGATTCGCTGATTCTATTAACCGTCGGAACATATCAGCGCTGACCAACTCCCTGAACGGCTCCAGCACGGGCTGCAATACGATTTCCTTCATCGCCTCGTCGATGCTCGGCACGCCGCGCTCGTTCAGGCGAGCAGCCAGTTGGGCGTATTGCTGGCCTTGCACCTGGCGGAAGTCGAGGAACACCTGGTGCTTGTAGGCACCCAACTCCACGTACAGGCCCTTCTCGTGCAGTTCGCGGTTGCTGCGGATGTACTCCAGCCCGGTGACGTGATCGCGAAAGATGGTGAAGGTGTTCTCGCGGTTGTCTAGTCCCAATCCTTCTCCCAGGGATTTCTGCGCCAGCCCCTTTTCGCCGTCGCCGGTCTTGACCGCGTACGCGGCGGAGGTGCGGATCCAGCCCTGCGCCTCGGCGTACTTGTTGTGGTAGATGACCAGCGCCCGTTCGCCGCCTGCCCCGAGCGTAGCCGAGGGGTCGGCGCGGTTCGAGTAGGCAAACACATCCTCGTTGACGTGTCCATCTGGAGTGAAGAGATCGTACAGCAAAAAGCTATCCACCTCGGCGAACAGATACCGTTTGCGCAGCAGGGGAAAGATCTCGCGCTCGTGCCGCTCGACCAGGGTGCCGTCGGGCTGCTCGTCCCAGTAGGCCCTACGATACTCCATCCCGTACTTTTCGGCGAACCCCTCGATCTGGCCGTGACCGAACAT
>DAOUDX010000382.1:0-2603 GCA_034430835.1 Anaerolineae bacterium | reverse complement strand
GGGAACAAGCCTACCATGAACTGTCCACTTTTCAACTGGAGACAGTCCACTTTTCAGCCTTAAATAGTCCACTTTTCAACTTGTCCTGACATATTCTGTCCCAGTGTTGACAGCCCACGCTTTTTGGAGTAGGATGGGGCGAAGTTTTCAGTCTGTGCTATCCAATGGAGGTGCTTGCCATGAAGACGCCCCCTCACCCGATGCAGGTCAACATTGAGGTCTCACCCGATCTGGACGCCGTCTACGCCAACTTTGCCATCATTACCCACACGGCCTCCGAAGTCATTATCGACTTTGCCCGTGTCTTGCCTAAAACACCCACCGCCAAGGTCTGTGCGCGTATCATCCACACGCCGATGCATGCCAAGCTCCTGCTGCGGGCGCTGGAAGACAATCTTGGAAAGTACGAGGCGCAGTTTGGCGAGATCAAACTGCCTGCCGATGGCGACGCGCTGGCACAGCAACTGTTTGGAACCGTCAGGCCCCTGGGCTCTCCGGAGCCATGAATCTCACTTGGAGCGTGCAATGAGTCAACTTGAGACGATAGCCCAACGTATCCACGCCGATTTCGAGACCCGCAACGACGCCCGTGACGCGGCATTGCGCCGCTCCCGCGAGCTGGTCCGCGCGTGTGCGACTGCCATCCGCGCCAGCCACCGTGACGAGTGGGACACAGCCCACGATCTGCTGAACGAGGCCAACAAAGTGGCCGGTGAACTGCAGGAGGGCCTCTCCTCCTACCCCGACATGCTGTGTGCCGGCTACACCGAGGATGCCCTCAAAGAGCTGGTCGAGGCCCACGTCACCTTTGCCCTGGCCAGCAATAATCCTCTCCCGGAACCGGGCGAGCTGGGTGTGAGCTATTCGGCCTACCTGAATGGGCTATGCGAGGGGGCCAGCGAGATCCGTCGCCGCTGCCTGGACGAGATGCGGCGCGGCGACACCGCCGAGGCCGAGCGGCTGCTGGAGGCGATGGACGAGATCTACGATGCCCTGGTCACCTTTGACTTTCCCGATGCCATCACTGGCGGGCTGCGCCGCCGCGTGGACCAACTGCGCGGCGTGCTGGAGCGCACCCGTGGCGATCTGACCAACAGCCTGCGCCAGGATCGTCTGGTCCAGGCTCTGGACGAGTTCGAGGAGCGCGTCAACAGTGGATGACAGCGCGCGCATCATCCGCGCCAGCGAGGTTGGCCAATACGCCTACTGCGCTCGCGCCTGGTGGCTGGGCAGCGTGCAGGGCCTGCCCTCGAGCCATCAGCAGGAGATGACGGTGGGCGAAGCCGTTCACTTGCGCCACGGAAAGGGCGTGCGGGTTTCGCTGGCGTTGGCTTGGCTGGCGTATGCGGTGTTGCTCTTGGCGGTGGTGGTTGGAGTTGTGTGGGTGGTTAGTGTGTTGGTTGGGTAACTTGTTGGTCGGTCAGTTGGTTGGCCATGGCACTTTTCCTTGGACTGCTGGTTCTAGGGCTGCTGCTGCTCTGGGTGGCGCGGCGAGGGCGGGCCCGTAGTGAGCTGCCGAAAGGCCGCGTAGTCTACAGCGACACGGGTGGATGGGGGCGATTGGATCGCCCGCTTTTTTCGCGCGCGTTCCAGCTCACCGGCAAGCCCGACTACCTGGTGGCTGACGGATACAGAGTCATCCCCGTCGAGGTCAAATCGGGCCGCGCCCCGGATCAGCCCTACGCCTCCCACGTCCTGCAACTGGCTGCCTACTGTTTGCTGGTTGAGGAGTGTTACGGGCAACAGCCTCCCTATGGCATCGTCAAGTATGACGACCACGCCTTCGAGGTAGACTATACGTCTGAATTGGAGGAGGAATTGCTGGCGATGCTGGAGGATATGCGGGCAGATCTGGCCGCGGGCAATGCGCCCCGCAGCCACGATGATCCGCGCCGCTGCCGCGCTTGTGGGCATCGCGAGCACTGCGACGAAAGCTTGGTGTAAAAATGCGCGTGAGACGCGAAACGTAAAGCGTAAGACGCGACAAACCCAGTTACGTTTTACGCCTTACGTTTTACCAACTCATGAGGTCCATGTCCAAAACGTTACTCGCCATCTTTGCCCATCCCGACGACGAGACCTTTGGCCCAGGCGGCACACTGGCCAAATACGCTGCCGAGGGCGTGGTCGTGCACTTGGTCTGTGCGACGCGGGGCGAGGTGGGCGAGAGCGATCTGGACGACCTGGGCGATTGCGAAGACTTGGCCTGCCGCCGCGAGGAGGAGTTGCGCTGCGCAGCGGACGTGCTGGGTCTGACGAGCGTGCACTTCTTGGGCTATCAGGACTCTGGGATGGCCGGCTCCCCAGCCAATCGGCACCCTCGCGCGCTGGCGCAGGCCGACCCCGACGTGCTGGCAGAACAAGTCGCCGACTGGGTGCGCCGCCTGCGACCCCAGGTCGTGCTCACCTTCGACCCCTTCGGCGGCTACGGCCACCCCGATCACATTGCCATGCACCGCGCCGCCGTCACTGCCTTCGAGCGACTGCCGGAAGGAGAGCGTCCGCAGAAGCTCTACTTCACCGCCATCATGCAAACGCTGCTAAAGTGGACGGTGTGGCTGATGCCGCTCTTTGGTCTCGATCCGAGAGCGATGGGCAAGAAC
>DAOUDX010000381.1:0-11030 GCA_034430835.1 Anaerolineae bacterium | reverse complement strand
CGGGCTGTGGCAAATCATGTTACGCACTGTCGAACCAATCCGTCCAGGTCGCCGATACCCACGCAGTAAAGCCAGGATGCTCAAACGATTCTCGATGACTTACAAACCCGTTCGTTAACTTAATGACATTGAGAAGAATGCCAGCATGATGGCGGATCTGATGAAGGGGAAAACGGCGATATGCTCGGCGGGGATGTGCAGCTTCTCTGTGACGATGATGGCCCAAAAGCTGCCGCCGATCAGGCTGGCAATGCTGATCACGAGCATGCTGCCGGCGGTGAAGGAAGCGACGCTCGTGCCGCAGCCCGTCGCCCCGCCCCTGGCCGAAGGCGAGGAGCCGGAGGAGAAGGAGAGCGAGCCGGTGGCGGCCGGAGAGGTGATCAAGGTCGTGGCCGAGCACAGTCAGCAGGCCATCGTCAACGTCCTTGGCTTCCTCAACGATCGGGACATCAACCTCACTTCGCTACAGATCCTGGAGCCTAACCTGGAAAGCGTCTTCCTGCACCTGACGGGAAAGAAGCTGAGGGAGTAGGCCGCGGCCTGCCAAGGAGAGAGAAGCCATGAAAATGTTAAGCATAACGTTCAAGGACTTGCAGATACTCTTCAAAGACCGCGGCGTGGCGCTCCAGCTCTTCCTGCTGCCCCTGCTGTTCGTTGTCGTCTTTGGCGGTGCGCTGGGTCAGTTGGGGAAGGGCGAACCGGACACCCGCATCTCGCTGCCGGTGATCGATCTCGATGGCGGCGCGGCGGCGCAGACGCTGACCCAAGGGCTTGACGCCGCCGGAGGGGTGCGCATCGAGGCGTACGCGCAGGCGGAGGCGCTGGCTTTGCTGGACGAGAACAAGATCTCCCGTGTGCTGACCATCCCCGAGGGCTTTACCGCTGACATCGAAGAGGGACGCCCGGTGACGTTGCGCCTGGTCAGTCACCCCGACGCCGATTCCGAGCAGACCGAGGTGGTGCGGCTGGTGGTCGAAGGGGTGGCCCAGGACATGTCGCTGGAGATTCAAATCCTCGCCGCCTTGCAACAGATGGGCGAGATGCAGGCCAGCGCGCCTGAAGAATACCAGGAGGCCTTTTCGGTGGAGCGCATGCAGGCGCAGGCGCGCGGTCAATTCGAGCGCGCGCAGACGCAGCCGCTGGTGGCAGTGACGCAAAGGGTGCCGGGGCAGGAGGCGGAGCAGGAGGAGGCCCTGGGCCTGGGCGACGTAGCCGTGCCCGGCGTCACCGTCCTGTTTGTCTTTCTTGCGGCCCAGACGACGGCACGCTCTATCTATGACGAGAAAAAGGTCGGTTCGTTCCGCCGCTTGTTGGCCGCGCCGATGAGCAAAGCGACCTTGTTGGCGGGCAAGATGGTGCCCAACTTGATCACGGGGCTGATCCAGACTGCTGTCATCTTTGCCTTTGGCATCGTCGGGCTGCGGCTGCTGAGCTTGCCCCCGGCCAAGCTGGGGCCTGACCCTCTCGCCACGCTGCTCGTCGTCGTGCTGATCGCGCTCTGCTCCAGTGCTTTTGGCATCCTCATCGCCGCCATCGCCCGCACCGAAAACCAGATCGGTGGATTGAGCACTCTGCTCCTATGGGGGATGGGGCTCTTGGGCGGTTCCTTCGTCCCCTTGTTCCTCCTGGAGCGTTTTCTCGGCCCACTGCCCAAGATCGTGCCGCACTATTGGGCCAATCACGCCCTGGTCAATCTGATGGTGCGTGGACTGGGTTTTGCCGACGTGGTGCTAGATTGTGCCGTGCTGCTGGGTTTCACGGCCCTTTTCTTCGCCATCGGGCTGTGGCGGTTTGATTTTGATTAGGGGAGGAGACCTGTCATGAACGCGATTTACTACACACTATCGGTTACTTGGAAGGAAATCCAACTGATGTTCAAGCAGCGTGGCGTGCTGGCGGTGTACTTTTTGCTGCCACTGTTGCTCAGTTCCATGATGGGTAGCATCAACCTCATGACCCAGAGTGACGAGGAAGCCACTATCTTGCTGCATGTTTGCCTAGTCAACCAAGACGCCGATGGCGCCTACGGGATCGAAGTTGCCAAGGCCTTACAGTCCATTGACGAACTGGACGTCGGGGTCTACGACACGGTTGCTGAGGCCGAGGAACAGGTGGCGAAGGGTGAGGCGGCGGCCGCCATCGTCATTCCGGCTGATTTTAGCCGGGATATCTATAGTTACACACGCACCGCCATCGAAGTCATCGTCGATCCGGGCCAGTCGGAGGGAGCCAGCATCGTCGCCGGCATTATGAACCAGGTGGTGGCCGAAGTGACTATCTGGGGCGAGGTGCAGTACGGCATCCGGGCCGTCCTGGATGGATCGGGCTTGCTCGCTGGAGCCAGCGTTGAGCAGCAAGGCGCCGTCGAGACGCAGACGCTGGGCGTCGTCATGACCGCACTGAACGAGATGCGCCGCACGCCCGCCATCGCCGTTGCCAACGAAGACCTGGAGGGAGCCCAAACTGAAGGGTGGATAGAAGCCTTTTTCGCCCTGATGTTCCCTGCTATCGCCGTGATGTTCATTTTCTTTGGCGTCGCCTGGTTGGCGCCCGCCCTCTTGAGGGAGCGCGAAGCGGGCACGCTGCGCCGCCTGCTGGCAGCCCCCATCCCGCGCGGAGCCATCATCGCCGGCAAGATGTTGGCCTTTATGTTGCTCGCTTGCATGCAGGTGGTCGTGCTGTTCAGTGTGGCGAACATCGGTTTCAAGATGCCGCTGGGGCAGGCGCCGGTGACGCTGGTGGCGCTCACCCTCGTCGTAGCGTTTGCATCAACTGCGCTGGGCATGATGGTCGCTGCACTGGCCAAGACCTCCAAGCAGGCCGATAGCGTCGGTGTGCTGATGGGGTTCATCCTGGGAGGCATCGGCGGCTGCATCGGTGCGCGGGAGCCCTTCGTGCGCTCAGGTGGCTTCTTGGGAGTTCTGTCGAGCCTGACGCCCCACGGACACGCCGTCGAGGCGTACTACCGCCTCATGGCAGAGAACGGGACATTTGTCGATATCCTGCCGCGGATGGGCATCCTGTTGGTGATGGGCATCGTCTTCTTCGGGATCGCGGTGTGGCGCTTCAAGTTCGAGTAGATGGCCTAGGATGTGATTATGCTATGCGTTGAGATTCGGGTAAGGGGACAGATCGACCCCCACTGGTCGGATTGGTTCGAGGGGTTCATCATCACGCACACCGACCAAGAGGAGACGATCCTGACGGGCGATGTCACCGACCAGGCGGCCCTGTACGGCCTGATCGCCAAGCTACGGGACTTGGGACTGCCCTTGGTGTCGGTGGATAGCAGCGAGGTTTGAGGTCGGGGCAATAGTCCGAGACCTCGGGGGTTTCCAAAACCCCCGAGGTCTTTTACGTCTGCGCGAGCCACCTCTTCTCTTGCTGGATGCGGATCGCACCGGCGAACTGTTCGTCGATGAAAAGGGCTTTGGCTTGCTAAGACAGCCAATCTGGGTTATAGTCGCTCCGTTTGGAAGGCAGAGCTACACGTGTTCGAATAAAACTGGCGCCAGAGACGTTGGATGGTGAGGAGCAGAGGTCTTGGTGCAACTGATCGGCTTTTTCTGCGTAGTGAACGTAGGTCGGCGTATTTTGAAACCTTTCCCATCTTTGGCGGTCAAATTCCTATGGAAGTAGAAGGAGCGCGCGATGGAGAGTAAACCTAGTCAGCTATTGATCGACCTGCGGGACGTAGTCAAGACCTACGAGACCGGCGCAGGAGGTGTGACCGTCCTCAAGGACATCGACCTGCGCGTGAACGAGGGCGAGTTCGTCGGCGTGGTGGGACCCTCCGGCTCCGGCAAATCGACACTGCTCAACATGATCACCGGCATCGACCGGCCCACCAGCGGCGAGGTGTACGTCGCCGGAGAGGCAGTGCACGGGATGAGCGAGAACCAACTAGCTCGCTGGCGCGGCAAGAACGTCGGCGTCATCTTCCAGTTCTTCCAACTGCTGCCCACCTTGACCATCATCGAGAACGTCATGCTGCCGATGGATTTTTGCAGCGTCTACAAGCGGCGCGAGCGGAAGAAAGTAGCGAAGCATCTCTTGGAGCAGGTGGGCATCGCGCAGCACGCTGACAAGCTGCCCAACGCCCTCAGTGGCGGGGAGCAGCAGCGGGCGGCCATCGCCCGGGCGCTGGCCAACGACCCGCCCGTCATCGTCGCCGATGAGCCGACGGGCAACCTGGACACCCATACGGCATCCGAGATGTTTGCACTGTTCGACAGCTTGGTTGACCAGGGCAAGACGCTCCTTGTCGTCACCCACGACCGGGAGTTGAGCAAGCAGATGGGACGGGTGATCCACCTGTTGGATGGCCGCATCGATCGCGATCAGAACAACGGCCATCGCCGAGTGCGGGTGTAGCTTGGGATATGAATTCTATGCCTTGCTGCCGGTGTTCTCCACCGCGGTGCGGGCTTTTGTGTTATCTGGGAGGATGAGGTGAGTATAGCTTGGCGCAAAGTCTGGCGCGATCTGTGGCATAACAAATTCCGCACAGTGCTGGTGGTGCTCTCCACCGCCGTGGGAGTGTTCGCGTTAGGGCTGGTCTTTGGTATGTCCGGCGTGATGCGTGCGCGGATGACGGAGAGCCATCAAGCGAGCAATGCCCCACATATCGAGATGTACCCGGATTGGTTTGATCGGGACGTCGTCGAGGCGGTGCTGCGCGAGCCGGGTGTCGCTGACGTGGAAGGGGAGGTGCGCACCAGCTTCCGCTGGAAATTGGTGGGCGAGGACGAGTGGCGCGATGGGACGATCATCGCCCGCGCCGATTACAAGTCGCAGCGCATGTACCCCATCGAGTTGCTAGAAGGCGATTGGCCCGATGGTCGTGCGCTGGCCGTGGAGCGCATGTCATCGAGCCACTTTGGCCTCCCCGTCGGCACGGACATAGTCGTTGAATACGGGCGGCACGAGCGCACGATGACGATCGAGAGCATGATACGTCATCCCTACACGCCTCCTCCTCAGCTCAGCATGGGCAACGCGACCTTTTGCGCTTCGATGGAGACGCTCGCCTGGCTGTTCGACCGTCCGGAGGTGTTTGACACGCTCAACGTTCAGTTAGAGTCCTTCAGTCAGGAGGGAGCGGAGGAGGCCGTCGAGCGGATCAAGGATCGGCTGGAAGAGCTCGGCTTGCAGGTATACTACTACGACATCGTAGACCCGAAGGTGCACTGGGCGCAGGAGATGATGGACGCCATATTCCTCATCCTGGGAGTGCTGGGCGTGCTGGCATTGGGACTGAGTGGGTTCCTGGTCATCAACACGATGAACGCTATCGTCACCCAGCAGGTGTGGCAGATTGGCGTGATGAAGGCCGTCGGCGCGACGGGGGGGCATGTGACGCGCCTTTACCTGACGACAGCGTTGATTTATGGTCTGCTCGCGCTGTTTGTCGCCGTGCCGCTGGGGGCGATCGGCGCGCACCTGATGGCGGCCTGGATGCTCGACTATTTCAATATCTTTCCCGGCGGGTTCCGTGTTGTAGAGATGGCGGTGGTCATCCAGATTATCGTGGGGTTGATCGTGCCGCTGTTGGCGGCGTTGGTGCCGGTGGTCGGCGGCGCGCGCGTCAGTGCGCACAAGGCGATTAGCACCTACGGTCTGGGGGGTGGGTTTGGACGTGGTCTGTTGGATCGCTTGCTGGGCCGCGTGCGTCACCTGCCGCGCCCGCTGGCGCTCAGCATGCGCAACACCTTCCGCCGCAAGGCGCGCGTCGCGCTGACGCTGCTCTCGCTCATCCTCGGCGGTGTGATGTTCATCGTGGTGATGAGTGTGGGGGATTCTTTCACCAACACCCTTGATGTGTTGCTCAGCGACTTTGGCTTCGACGTCCTGGTGGTTTTCGATCGCACGTATCGTATGGAGCGCTTGATCGAGGCGACCGAGAGCGTGCCGGGTGTGACCTACGTTGAGGTGTGGGACGTGCGCGGGGCGACGTTGGAGTTGGACAACGGCGAGGAGCTCCAGGGGCAGTTGTGGGGTGTGCCGGACAACTCCAAGATGTTCAATCCGCGGATTATCGCCGGCCGCGCGCTGCAGCCTGACGATGGCAACGCGATTCTGCTAAACAGCAAGATCGCCGCCGATGAGGGCTTTGTGGTTGGTGACGAAGTGACGTTGAACGTCGATGGGGAGGAGACCACCTGGACGGTGGTGGGGCTGATCGTCAATATCAACAACAACCAGCACGACAACTTTGTGCCCTTTGACGCTATGGCAAGGGAAATCGGCAACGCCAACCGGGGCGCTTTCTTGATGGCAAATTCTGCGGAGCACACTACAGAGGCGCAGGTGCAGTTGATCGAGGATATGCGCGCGGCGTATGAGGTACATCGCCTCAAGCCCGTGTTCTTCCAGAGCGCTGCCGAGACGCGGGAGCTGGGCGAGGCCCAGTTCGAGATCGTCGTCTACTTGATGCTGGCGATGGCGATTCTGGCGGCGGTCGTGGGCGGCATCGGCTTGATGGGCACGATGTCCATCAACGTGGTAGAGCGCGGGCGCGAGATCGGTGTGATGCGCTCCATCGGCGCGACGTCGCTTGCCGTTGCCGGGATTTTCGTGGTCGAGGGCATGTTCGTGGGCGCGTTGAGCTGGCTGCTCGCTTTGCCCGTCAGCTATCCGGGCGCGCTGGCCTTTAGCAGCGTCGTCGGCACCGCGGTGTTGGAGATGCCGCTCGACTTCAAGTTCTCGGTCCATGGGGTGGTGCTCTGGCTGGGGGTTGTGTTGGCGCTTTCGGCGGTGGCGAGCCTGTGGCCGGCCCTCCGGGCTACGCGGGTGAGCGTGCGGGAAGCTCTGGCGTATGAATAGCACGTGAGCGGATGGACGAGTCGAGGAATGCGACTGACGATTGACAAATGATGAATGTACGAGGAGGAATGGGATGAGCGGGAAAAAGATGCTTGTAGGATTCTTGACGGTTGTGACCGCCGCATTGCTGGCTGGATGCAATGGGGCCGCAGCGACGACCGGAGAGGCAACCGATGTGCCGGTGGTGGTTTCGGGCACTGCAGGCACAGTGGTGGCTGAGGCGGTCATCGAGCCGGCCCGCTCCAGCAGCCTGAGCTTTGACGTGTCGGGCACGGTTCTGGAGGTGCTGGTGCAGGAGGGCGACGCGGTGAAGGCAGGCGACTCCCTCGCCCGGCTTTCGACCGACGACCTGGAACGGGCGTTGGCCCAGGCGGAACTGGGCCTGCGCCAGGCGGGACTTCGACTGGAGCAACTGGAGGTGCCCTCCGATGAGGCGGACGTGGAGACAGCTCAGGCAGTCATTGCCGACGCCCAGGCGGCCTACACCGAGGCGGTTCAGAACCTGCGGCTGACCGAGGACAGCGTCGCCGTGGGTGACCAGGTGCGGGCGGCGCGGCAGGCGCGGGACGAGGCGTACCGGGTGTACCAGGACCTGCAGGCCAAGTTTGACCGGGGGGAGCGAGGGATCGAGCAGCGCCACGTGGACCGGGCTCACGACGCCTACCTGGACGCAGAGGGGGCGTACCAGCGGGCGGTGCAGAACGCAGAGCTGCAATTGCTGGCAGCGCGGAACGCGGTGGCGCAGGCCGGACGGGCGGTGGAGCAGGCACAGCGGAACCTGGACGAGCTGCAGGAGGGAGCGGACGCGCTGGACCTGAAGGCGGTGCAGTTGGAGATCGAGGCAGCGGAATTGGGACTGGCAGACGCACAGGCGGCGCTGGAGGATGCGGTGCTGGCGGCGCCGTTCGACGGGGAGGTAGCGGCAGTGGACATCGATGTGGGGGACACGGCAACGCCGGGACAGCCAGTGATGGTGCTGGCGACGCTGGAGCAGTTGCAGGCACGGACGACGGACCTGACGGAGCTGGACGTGGTGCGGGTGAAGGTGGGGCAGCCGGCGGTGGTGACGGTGGACGCGCTGCTGGGTCAGGAGTTCGATGGCGTAGTGAGCGAGATCGCGCAGCAGCCCGGGGACTATCGGGGGGACGTGGTGTATGCGGTCACCGTCGAGCTGAACGTGGCGGCGGATTCCCCGCTGCGGTGGGGGATGACGGCGTTGGTGGAGATACAGACGGAATCCACTGATACTGACTGAAAACGCAGACAACTGAATCCGACACACCCCTGGAGGCCTCCAGGGGTGTGTTTTTGCGATCTCGGTTTGACAGGATTGGCGAGTGGGGGTAGACTTGGGCCGGAGATAGACCATGGCGGCAGCCAAATCGACAGCCGAACAAGCCCCGTTTCTCAGCGACCCTACCGGGCGCGAGCATCCGCTCGCCGGCGAGTCGATCACGATCGGGCGGGCGGTCGAGAGCGACATCGTCATCACCAGCAAGCGCGTGTCACGCGAGCATGCCTGCGTGCGGCGCGATGGCTGGCGCGTGATGCTCGAGGATCTGGGTAGCACCAACGGCACGTTTCTCAACGACGAGCGGCTGCTTTCGCCCGTGGCGCTGCACGACGAGGACCACATCAAGATCGGCGATGTGATCCTGACCTTTCACGATCCCGACATCACCTTCCGCGACACGCCCTTCCCCGAGCTGGAGATGGACGTGGCCGCGGGGGTCGTGCGGGTGGATCGGCGTATCGTCACCCTGGCGCCCAAGGAGTTTGCGCTGCTGGCGTATCTTTACGAGCGGCAGGGGGAGGTTTGCTCCAAGGACGAGATCGGCATCGCCGTCTGGCCCGAGTACCGGGAGGGGGTCTACGATTACCAGATCGAGAACCTGGTGCGCCGGTTGCGCGCCAAGCTCGAACTCGAGTCCGCCGAGCCCCAATTGCTGCTCACGATCCGTGGGTTGGGGTACAAGTTGATCGCGCGGGGGTAGATCGGACGCTGTGTGGTAGGAGGCAGGATGCTTCCTTGCTCGTGAAGCGTAAAACGTGAGAGTGCTGACGTTCACGTTTCAAAAAACAGATAGGCGGTTGTTAGCTGGGCGATAGGTAGCCCGGCCGACCGTGTGGTATACTATCCGCAGGATAGTGGATGATGACGCTGAGGGAAGTTGACAAGATCCCTGCGGAGGAGAGGGGAAATGACAACGTGACACCTGCTTCGCTGGAAGGCCAGACGCTTGGCAAGTACCGGGTCATGGAGCCGCTGGGACGCGGTGGGATGGCGCGGGTCTATCGGGCCTACCATCCGCAGCTTGATCGCTATGTGGCGATCAAGGTGCTGCGCTCTGACCTGGTGGAGGACGAAGAGTTCCTGACCCGTTTCCGCCGCGAGGCGCGGGCGGTGGCCGCCTTGCGCCATCCCAACATCGTGCAGGTTTTCGATTCCGACGTAGAGGGCGAGATCTACTACATCGTGCTAGAGTTGCTGGAGGGGGATACGCTCAAGACACGGCTGAATGACTACCGCATTCGGGGCGAGCGCATGCCGCTGGGCGAGATAGCGCGTATCCTGCTCGACGTGCTCGACGGGCTGGCCTACGCCCACGGCGAGGGGATGATCCATCGCGACATCAAGCCTGCCAATATCCTTCTGACCAGGCGCGGCGAGGCGGTCGTCACCGATTTCGGCATCGCGCAGATGGTCGGCAGCACGCGCCACACGGCCTCCGGCGCGATGATGGGCACGCTTAACTATATGGCGCCCGAACAAGGACTCCAGGGGCAGAGTGACGTCCGCAGCGATGTCTACTCGCTGGGCATCGTGTTCTACGAGATGCTGACTCAGCGGGTGCCTTTCGACGCCGATACACCCCTGGCCGTTCTGATGAAGCACCTCAACGATCCCCTGCCTTTGCCGCGCAAGATCGAGCCAGCGGTGCCGGAGCCGCTGGAGCGGGTCGTGCTAAAGGCGTTGGCCAAGCAGCCGGATGATCGCTACCAGAGCGCTGGGGAGATGGCCGAGGCGTTGGTGGCAGCGGCGAAGGAGGCAGGGTTCGAGATACCGGACTGCATCTCGCTGCCGCTTTCCTTCACGACGGCGGAGGCTCCGGCGGAGTCGGTGGCCGTCTTTTCCGGCACGGCGCGGGAAAAGATCACCGACAGGCACTTTGCGGAGGATGACACAGATGCTGCTCTGGGCAAGAAGCTGGCGGCGGCAGGCGCCGAAGCCGGGCGCAGTCTCGGCGTGGCAGGAAAGGAGCTGTGGGGCGCTCTGGGCGCGGCGGCGCACGTCGCCCTCACCAAGACGACCGAAGCGCTGCGCGACGCGACGGATGCCGTCGAGGGAGCCAGGCGCGGTGGGTCGCCGCCAGTGCCGCCGTCTCCCCCCACTTCTCCTGAGCCTCCAGTGCGGGGGACCGCCTCTGGAGAGGGTGGCCAGACAGGCGACAAAGAGATCGGGGAGGTGGAGGGCCAACGGCTGGTGGCCGGGGATGCGGCTGACAAGCTGAAGAAGAAGCAAGCGAAGGAGCTCAGGCGGCAGGAGCGGCAGAGTCGCAGAGAACGCGGCGATAGCGGTGTGGGATTGACGATCCTGGGCGCGATTGGACTGCTACTCGCTGGCAATTCGTGCATGCTCACGTTGGCGGCCCCGACGGGTTTCTGGGCCATTTACGAAAACGGCTGGCCGATAGAGCTGTTCCTGGTCTGCTTGGGATTGTTTGGGGTCATGTACGTCACTTCTTCTATCTGGCTGCTGATTCCGGCGGGCATTGCTCTTGGAAATGGGCTGATTTTCGCGTACTGTGCACTGACTCAGAATTGGGATCATTGGGTGTTCCTTTGGATCTTTGAGTTGTGGATCGTCATTGGCTCGATCTGGGTGCCGATCTGGCTGGCGAGGAACAAGAGTCTCGCTCGCGGGGTGAGTCGTCTCGTCGCGTTGACGGGCGGTTTGCTGTCCGTCGGGGCCATCGCCGTCATCGGTGTGGTTGTCGGTGTGGGTGAGTTGCTCGCCAGTCTGACCGCGACGTTTGGACTGTGACTGGGTAGGAGAGGGCTGGGAACTGCCGGATAAGCTTACTATGATTTAGTCAAGTCCTTCTTTGTTGAGTGGCAAGTAAACGCGTAAGCACAACTCGCAAAAGGTCATTTTTCGAGCCACGGGTTAGAGTATGTACCGAACGGATGACACCGAGTTCCTG
>DAOUDX010000380.1:0-3154 GCA_034430835.1 Anaerolineae bacterium | reverse complement strand
CGGGCTGTGGCAAATCATGTTACGCACTGTCGAACCAATCCGTCCAGGTCGCCGATACCCACGCAGTAAAGCCAGGATGCTCAAACGATTCTCGATGACTTACAAACCCGTTCGTTAACTTAATGACATTGATTCGTAGGTCACAACCCCACCGTAGCCGTTCATAAAACTCGTCAGGTGCCCCTCTTGACCATAGGTGAAGCTGATGGAGGGGAGCGACGAGGAGCCATCACGCCCGATCTCCGTGATGTTGGTGAGCATCAAGTGGTAGTGCTTAGGGCCGGTCTTGGTGCCTCCCGGCGGATCGCCATCTTGAGTGTAGTATTGATACCCCAGCTCGTAGCCTCTCACCTGATAGTCACCCATCTTCATGGTGACGCCCGTCAGAGCCTCTGCGAGGTCATAGCGCTGGCCCGGCCCGTAATCCCAGTCGCTGTGTCTGTCTGCACGCTTCCCACCCTCATCATACTCCGAATCCGGGAGGCCGTAGGAGAACACGACAACCCTGCTTTGCTCCAGTCCTGTGTTCACCGTATAGGTGATTGCCGTCAGATAGACGGCCCTATCTACTTCGTAGGGCTCTCCAAGCCCATACTGTATCTCGGACGTTCGATCGTAGCCCACGAGCATGCGATTACCATACACATCCTCGACCTGGTCGAGGTGGTAGACGTACGGCACAGGCTTACTGATATGAACAAAACTCCCTGTCGAGTCTCTATCATATCCGAAGCGATATTGGGTACCATTCTGTGTCGTGACGATCCAGTAGGGAGAAGAAATCCAACCATCGCCAAACGTCCAGTTAGCCCCGTTCTGCCCGTTCTCGCGCAGCTCTATGCGCCAGAAGGTCTCCCGCTCCGTGTGATAGCATTTCTCGGCATCGGGTGGGCAGGGGCGAGGATCGTCCACAGGCGCTTCGACCAGCTTCCCGCTCACGCCGTTGAGGTATAGGTAGAACTCGCCGTCCTCGCCCAGCGCGATGTGCCCCACGCCCGCCAGGCTCCAGCCGTGGCCCACGATGCCGGCCTGCGCGTCGATGGACGTATCCACCAGGCTGGAGTTGTAGACCAGGGCCAGGCTCGGCTGCATGCCGTGCGTGCCCGGCGGGACCTCGAGCGGGTAGACGTACGTGGCCGCGCCGGTGAACAGATCGACGCCGCCGCTGGCGACCGACTGCACCTGGGCCGGCAACTGCGGCGGCCCGCCCAGGCCATAGTTGGAATGCACCGCAAAGTGGCTCAGGTGGTCCACCTCCGCCCGGGCCACGCCGCCCGTCACATCCACCGTCGTGGGGATGGGCATCCACGCCTCCTCCCCCTCATCCCAGTAAAAGTAGAGGATCGTCTCCTCCTGCCCCGGCTCGACGCCCAGGCCAGTGTAATCGAGCGTCAGGTAGATGGGTGCGTCGAAGGAGGTCACCGGCGCGCCATCGCTTTCCCTGGCGGCCGCCAGCTCGAAGCGCCGCAGGTGGTCACTGCCCTGAGGCACCGTCAGGCGCGCGGGCGTGTGCGTGATCACGATGGTCTGCGCGATCGCTCCGGGCGGGACGACAAAGGTCTGCCGCCCGTCGGCCGAGGTGAAGGACTGGGGCACATCCCAGTCCGCGCAGATGGTGGCGACGACGACGGGCGTCTCCCGCCCACCCAGGGCAAAGCCGGCGACCTGGCCGGTGGCGTCCATGCCGACCACCTGGATGGTGTTGGCCAGCGCGTAGGTAATCGCCAACCCCTCCGTCGTCGTCACCGTCAGCGTGACGGTGTAGACCCCTGGCTGGCCGTAAAGGACCTGGACAGAAGGGCTCTGCGAGTCGCTGGTCACGCCGTTGCCAAAGTTCCAGGCGTAACTCTCGATGCCGGTCGTGGGCGTGGTCAGGTTGGCGAAGGTGACCTCCAACTCCGCCAGCCCGGCGTAGGTTGTCGCCGTGTAGCTCACCGTCGGGGTTAAGGACCCGCTGCCGGAGGTCGTGACGATCTCGTGCCGATCGACCCAGGGGTACAGCTCCGGCGGAGCGCCGGGATCGACGTTGCCGTAGTAGAGATAGTAGCGCGTATCCGTGGAGGTGATGTCGGCCTGGATGGGGAAGTAGACAGTTGTTGCGGACGTGTCCAGCTCCTCGACGTGCCTCGGCAGATCGTGCCAGGACGCCCCATCCCAGTAGACCACGCGCAGGTCGTGGCCGTTGGCCAGCATCAGGCTGTCGGTGATCAGGGTCTGCGTGTCCAGCGTCACCGCCACCACCTGCGCCTCAGCGGGGTCGTAGGTCAGCGGCGAGCTCACGGTCAGCGTCACCTGCTGGCGGTAGGCGTAGTGGTCGTCCCACCACACCGTTCCCACCGTGGAGGAGGCGCATGCCCCCTGCGCGACCACGATCATGCCGGGGACAGTGGTAGTATAGGCCTGTCCATCCCGCACTACCGTCAGCGTCACCGTATAGACACCAAGCTGCTCATACCTGTGCACCGGATTCACTATCTCGCTCGTGTGGTCGTCGCCAAAGTCCCAGAAGTAGCCATCCACCTCGCCGGCTGTGGTGTTAGTGAAAGCCACGTCCAATGGCGCTGAGCCGCTCAGGGGCGTTGCGGTGAAGCTGGGCAAAGGCGATCCGCCCATATACTCGTCTGCGCCCAGGTCGGGCGCGGCTCCGTGGGGCCGCGCGTCGCCGTCGATATCCTCCGCCACGCCCGCATTCACACCCTGGTCGATGGCGGCGGACAGCATGCCGATGTGGTAGTTCCCCCCGGCCGGATCGACGAAAGCCGGGTCGCCAAAGACGTCGTTCGTGTGAACAATGGATCCCGCGCCGCCCCAGTCGGTGGTATTGCCATGCCACAGCGTGCTCTCCAGCGTGGCCGTGTCGCCCGCCGTGACCTCAATGCCCACCGTGTGGCCAACGAGGATGGTGTTGATCAGGTAAACGCGCTTGCCGCTACCCCCACTAGTGACGTAGATGCCCCTACCACCGCCTCCGTTATCGGCGACGGTGTTGTGCCGCAAGGTGAGCAGATCGCTGTTGATGAACAGGGACATTTACCCAAAAAGTTGCACCAGTAGATAATGTGTGAAGTTGACCTCCTCTGGCAAGTGTGAGATCATACAAATTGCACAGGGGAGGCCAATATGGGAAAGCGATACTCAGCAAAATTGAAGTTCC
>DAOUDX010000379.1:0-4091 GCA_034430835.1 Anaerolineae bacterium | reverse complement strand
TTATTATGGGGGAAAAGATGTTCAATGGGGCGAAGGGCGACGAATTGCCTGATTGTCAGGGGGTATGTGATTGGTAAGGTACTGGGGGGATAAGTTTATTACGGCCTACAGATCCGACGGGATTATGTACGATGTGCACGCAAGGTTGCAGTGTCACCGTGTACGGCCCAGGAGGAGTTGCCCTGCGTACCAAGCCATCGCTGGACGCGCCAGTCATACACCAAATCCCCGATCTTACGAGAGTGACGGTCCGTGAAGATGCACCAGTGCTCGGTAGTGGGCTTGACTGGCATAGCAGCATTGTCTCTCTGCACGCCTTGGACCCCGGCGCTCCCTACAACGTAGTGGGATGGTTGCCAAACAAGAGCCTGCTCGATGATCCAGATCCCTCTGCACAGCCAGTTGCGCCCAATGAGTTCGGCTTCTGGTTCCCTACGCTGCCGGTAGCAATAGGAAGCGTGACTGGCGTGCAAGGATTTGGAGCCACGCAGTTTGCCTACAGCAGGTGTGGCACGACCACTTGTGATCCGAATGCGGCTACGTCGTCTTGCCCGTATAGGGCCACGCGCGGCCTGCATAACGGACTGGACCTGAGCGTGCCAGACGGAACAGTCATATATTGGACAGGTAGTGCAAATGCGCCTGTGGTAAGCGAGTTTGCACGTGACGCCAGGCCCAATGTCGTTATCCGGGTCGGGACCTATCGTGTGGTCTTTGGCCACCTTTCCGAAATATACGTTGAGGCGGATCGTCATTTCGTCTATCACGGAACACCACTAGGCAGAACGGGGGCTGGGCACCTCCATCTGGGGATCAGAACTAGCTCGAAGTTTCATAACCCCTTGTATTTCTTCGAGTCTAATCTCGCTGACAGACTCGTAGACTTGATGGGGGAGTATGTTGAAGGCGAAGGGCCATGGAGTATACAAGCCTACACCGGCAGCACCGGGCCGTGCCAGCAATACTTCTGGGGATGCGACCCGGACAGAACAGGGATTGATCGTCCATAAGGAGATGTCAAATGAGGGCATGTTGTCTTGGGTGTTGTTTCGTTTGCCTCATAGCTATCAGTCTTGCCTTGGTTGCCTGTTCAGGGGCGGCGCATGGGACGCCGACAGTCTCTCCCCTGGAATCTCCTCGTCCTGAGCCTTCGGACAGCCTTGATGACATCACGCTTGAGCCTGCCGTGGTAGAACCCACTTCTACGCCGACGGCGCAGCCGGTGACGACGACGCCAACCTCGACACCCGGCGATATCAGGGTGATACCGATAACCGAAAGCAAGATCGCTGGTGCACACTGGTCTGAAGATGGTCAGTCGGTAGTGTACGCCACGTGGGAGGAACACCGAGGGGTCATCGAAGCATGGTGGGAGTACGACATCCCGACCGGCGAATGTCGCGCTATTCAGCCACCGTTCGATCTGGATCTCCAGGTGTGGGTGCAGCTAGAGGCTACTTACATTGACGAGACATTTATATGGTTCGAAGGAGGACTTTCGCCGACTGGCACACGAATCGTGTACAATCGCTTGCCGCTTGGCCACACGTACACACCCGCTCCCGACGAAATCTATATAGCTCCATACGAAATCTGGACGGCCCGCTCCGATGGCACTGATGCGGTGAGACTGCAAAGCTGTTATCACATCGGCCAAGCTATCTGGCTCGACCAGGAACGAAAGGTGATCTTCAGTTGCGGCTACGAAGGGCCTCATGACATTCATATGGCTAGCGTGGATGGAAGCTCACATGAGTATCTCTCCGCTGTGTTCGGCGGGCTGGGCCTTTCTCACCAGATGGCTCTATCGCCAGATGAAACAAAACTGGCTTTCCCCGACGCTCTCGGCACGCTCCAGATTGCCTCTCTTGACGGCAGTGAAGTGCGACCAATTGCCCGGTGGGGCTACATGCCCAATTGGTCCCCCGACAGCCGTCGGCTGTACTATCAGCACCTGGAAGAGTTTGATGACCACTTTGTGGACATTCGCGTCTACGATTTGGACACAGGGGGTGATACACTGTTGATTCCCTCACCCAAGCATGCCTCTGGTGGCACAGGCGTAAGCATACCTGTGGGCACATTCGTGGTTTCACCACTGGAGAATGCAGCGGTTTTCAAGTCTCAGGGGCTGTGGCTAGTAATGTGGTCTCCATAGTTGCGCAGAACGTGGATAGCGACGCAGCTATCTTGCCTGGGACTGGGCCTCCGGTCTTCCCGAGATGCTCCAATCCCACAATCCGCAATCTGCCAATCCGCAATCCCTCTACCTGGTGGGCCACGAGACGCTGGGTTGGTGGGACGGCGCGTCTCCTGGCGGAGCCGACGAATGGGCCTACTACCTGCCCGACGCGCTAGGCTCCGTGCGCCAGGTGACGGACGAAACGGGCGCGGTGACCGACGCCCGCGAGTGGACGCCGTATGGCGAGGAGGTGGGTGCCGCACAAGGTGCGCCGCAGGCAGGCCTGGGCTACACCGGCGAGTGGCAGGACGCGGCCCTGGGGCTGACGTACTTGCGGGCGAGGTGGTATGATGCTTATCTTAACCAGTTTGTCAGTCCCGACCTTATTGTACCTGATTATCGAAATCCGCAAAGTATCAATCGATACACGTACTCCCTTGGGAACCCAACGAACTTCGTTGACCCATCTGGACTATGCGCCGTCACTGGCGCCACAGACTGCCAGAAATTCGTGTCAGAGATTCGGTGCATGATTGAGGGAGTGCGAGAAACACGAGAGTGTCGGCCTTTGGTCGGTGCACTCGTCAGTGAGGAAGCAATGGTGCTGGATCTGCTGGCCTGGTATTACTCGGGCATCCCCTTCACCTTTTTGGGTTTATACTTGCCCTGGGTACCTCAAGAAACAGTCAACCAGCCCGGAGACCCTGATCGGTGGCCAGTGCCAAAATGGTATGAGCAGGAAAACCCCAATGCATTCGAGTGGAACCATCCCATCAACCAACCTGGATCTGACGTGGGTTATGCTATGCGCTGGGCTAACGGGGGCTACGGCTTCAAGCGCCCTTACTACAACAACACGCATCACTACTTTGCCTTCCTGAAATATGCATACTATGGGCCTGGCCCTGCTGTCAGATACTTACATAAGCAGCGGGAAATACAGGATCAGGTGCAACCTGCTCTTGACATCATACCGGCACAGGAGCAGGCAGGCGAATCTCCTTCCGACATCGAACAGCGATATGCTTGGATGTATAGAGAAGCGGTCTACGATCTGTATATCGTCGATGAGGCAATAGAGTTGGCCTGGGACGTCTTGATGACTGGTGTAGATGCAATACCAAACCACATAGAGTCAAAGTGGTGCGCAAGTACCGAGGCAGAGGTGTGGTCTCTGGAAAGCCAGGTTGATCAGTACTACTTCGAATTTCCTGAAGAGTACTGGCCGGATGAGGAATACTGGCCAGGGAGGTAGGCAAATTGTCAAAGTATTTGGATTGCAGGAGCTTGCTAGTGCTGTCGTGCGCTGCGCTTGGTATGATCACGGGATGCTGTGAGAAGCACCCCAAGTATCCGACCTATGACGAACTGACTCAGAGAGGATTCTATGTTTACGTGCTACCAGAGAGCGAGGTGGAAAGGCGTGAGTGGTCGCAGACGATATCCATCTGGTCCTGGGACAGGCATTGCAGAGGATATGAAGTCACCGAAACCTCCAATCCCATTCACGTACGATATGATGGCCTGCAGTCAAGTATGACTCTACGCCTTGGTCCCTGGTCTTTGTATTGGGATCACCGTGAGCCTACTACAGATGTGAAGCTTGATAGTCCATGGGCGATGGATGGTACCGCTGTCTACTACACGATTACTGAAGACAACAAGGTTTATGTCCGGCTCAAATTCAAGGACCGTTTTGGAATCCCTGTATACGTTTCCTCAAACCTGTCAATCACCGAGGTAGTTCAGTTGCTCAACCAACTAGAGTATAGAGGCCCCAATGTCATTAAGTTAACGAACGGGTTTGTAAGTCATCGAGAATCGTTTGAGCATCCTGGCTTTACTGCGTGGGTATCGGCGACCTGGACGGATTGGTTCGACAGTGCGTAACATGATTTGCCACAGCCCG
>DAOUDX010000378.1:0-5906 GCA_034430835.1 Anaerolineae bacterium | reverse complement strand
CCTGGATTAAGCGGACGACGTCCTCCACTTGGTCATCCTCCACGCCGGCGAAGAGCGTCATGTTCTCCTTGCGCAGGAATCCTCCGGCGGTCCTGGATGTGGTGACCCGGTACCCGCTCGTGACCAATGTGGCGAGCAACGGCACGGCGTCGTCTTTGTTCACGATGCTGACGATCAGTTTCATGCGCAAATTCCTTTCGACGTCACAGGCCCCTCAGCCTGCGAGCCCGTCTGCTGCGCGTGTTGCTCTGCACCTCCAGCACCTCCCTGGTGATGCTCTCCTGGCGGATCGCATGGTACTGCAGAGTTAAATCCTCCACCCGGTCGTCCAGGTTGCTGATGGCGGCGTCCATCGTCTGCAGGCGCGCGCCGTGCTCGCTGACCATCGATTCAATCAGTGCCAGATAGACCTGGACGGCCAGGTGCTCCCACAGTAAGAGCTCCTGCAGGCCCTGCGGCGGCGTGCCCAGGATCAGATCCTCAGGTATCGGCGTGCAGCTATCCTCCGGCGATTCCCGGACGCGACACCATACTGCCTGGAGATCGGGCGGCAGCAGGCGCACCTCGACTCGCTGGTAGCGACCGAACGAGACGAACTGGTTGTAGATCAGGTGGAGCGCGTTGAACGCCCTTGTCTCGTATAAACGCTTGATCTTGGCCACGATGTCGCGTGCCTCGACGAAAGAGATAGCGTGGGTGAGCGGGAAACACTGCGTATAGAGCAGTTCGCAGTCGGCCCGGCGGAAGAACCGTTCTCCGTATCCGCCCAGCGAGATCACTTTGATCTCCTTTCCTTTCCCACGTTCGCGTTCGATAAAGTCCAGAGCGTGGGCCACCAGACCGACGTTGAACGTGCCGCACAGCCCTCGATCGGAGGTCAGTGCGATCAGCCCCACGCTGTGTTCGGCCAGGCTGTCGGCGGCAGGGTGGCGCGCCCCTCGCGTCAACGCCGTGGGAAGGGTCGTGACGAGCGCGAGTTGCTGGTCTACGGCGCTGGCGTATTGCTGTGCCGAGCGCAGCCGCACCCGCGCCCGTCGCCAGCGGATGGCCGACATGGCCCGGATGGAGCGCAAAAGATGGCGGATGTCCTCCAGGCTCTTGAGTCGCCGCTGGATATCGCTGGCTGCTACTTGCGTCATGCGTGTTCCTTGAAATGCCCCAGCGCGGCCTCGAGGTCTTTCTCCAACTGAGGGTCCCAGTGCCCGGTGGAGAACTCGGCCAGTAGGCCCGAGTACTGCTGTTGTAGGAAGGCGATCAGCCGTGTCTCGAAATCGTGCACCTGCTTCACCGGCACGTCGTCCAGATGTCCCTGGCCGGCGGCATAGATAACGACCACCTGGTGTGCGACCGGCATGGGCTCGTACTGGGGTTGGGTCAAAACCGTGCGTACCCGCTCGCCGCGCGCCAGTTGTACGCGCGTCTCCCTGTCCAGCTCCGTGCCAAAGCGGGCGAAGATCTTCAGTTCGAGGTACTGGGCGATGTCCAGCGCCAGGTGGCTCGACACGGTGCGCATAGCACTGTTCTGGGCTGCGCCGCCCACGCGGGAAACCGAGAGGCCCACGTCGATGGCAGGCTGGATACCGGCGTTAAAGAGCTGTGCGCTCAGGTAAATCTGTCCATCGGTGATCGAAATCAAGTTGGTGGGGATGTAGGCTGCGATGTTGCCGGCCTGTGTCTCGACGATGGGCAGCGCGGTCATGCTTCCTCCGCCGTACGCCGCGGAGAGGCGGGCAGAGCGCTCAAGCAGGCGCGAGTGCAGGTAAAAGACGTCGCCTGGATAAGCCTCCCGCCCTGCCGGTCGCTGCAACAGCAGCGAAAGCTGGCGGTAGGCGATAGCGTGCTTGCTCAAATCATCGTAGACGATCAGGGTGTCCTGGCCGGCATACATAAACGCCTCCGCCATGGCGCAACCGGCATAAGGGACCAGGTAGGCCATCGAGGGCGGCTCTTGGGCACTGGCGACGACGACCGTGGTGTGGGCCAGCGCGTCGTGTTCGCGGAACGTCTCCACAATCCGTGCCACCGTGGACATCTTTTGTCCGATGCACACGTAAATGCAGGTGACGCCCTTGTCGCGCTGGTTGATGACCGTATCGACGGCGATGGCAGTCTTCCCGATCTGCCGGTCGCCGATGATCAGCTCGCGCTGCCCGCGCCCCAACGGGATGACCGAGTCGATGGCCTTGATGCCGGTCTGCAGCGGCTCGCTGACCGGCGTGCGCTGGATGAAGCTCGGCGCCGGATAGTCGATGGGGCGACGCCTCCCAGCCTCCAATGGCTCCAGGCCATCAATGGGTTCCCCCAGCGCATTGACGACACGCCCTAAAAACCTCTCACCCACCGGCACGTCGACGACCCGCCCCGTCTCTTTCACGATGTCGCCCGCGTGGATGTTCTCGTCGGTCCCCAGCAGTACGCAGCCCACATAGCCCTGGTCGAGGTCCAACGCCAGACCGTAGGTGCCATCGGGGAACAGAACTAACTCGTCCGCCATCACGCCGCTCAGACCGGAGACGATGGCCACGCCGTCTCCAACCTGTTTGACCGTGCCCACGCTCTGCGCCGACAGGCGGTAGTGGTACGCGTCAGTCAGCCCGCGCAAGGCCGAAATGTGGTACTCGGTCTCGAGATCGTGTGATATCTCGATCTGGCGGACCTGGTACCGCTGCTCGTCGCCCAGGCGGTCGATGAGTTCGAGCAGGTCGTCGGTGTGCAGCGTGGGGCGAGCGTCGGGGGGCGTAGCCGATGCAGGTGGTTGCTCAGCCAATATCTTCCTCGTATCGGTTGCGCAGTTGCTGGACTTGTCCCTGCAAGCTGCCGTCGATCAGCATGTCGCCGAGGCGTACCATCGCACCGGCGACCAAACCGGAATCAACGCGCGTCATCAGATCCACGGGGTGAGATATCGCCGTCTCCAGCGTGGCCAAGATCCGTGTTTCGTCCTCTTGGATCAGGGGGGCCGCCGTGATGAGCTCGGCCGAGACGGCCTCTTCGCCGTTTGTGGGGATACGTCCTTCCAGTTGCACCGCACGCAACTGCTCCAGAAAGGTATCCAGGTAAGCTTCTTGTATCTGGGGGGTGAGGATATCCTTCAGCATGCGCACGATGAGTGTCGCCACCAACTCGCCGATCTTGGTGCGATGTAGACGCAGGGCCTCGGCGCGCTGTTGTTCGATCTCCTCCTTGGCACGCGCGCGCATGGCTTCGATCTCCTTGTAGGCCTCCTGAAGCATCTGTTGCCGCGTTTGATCGATGACGATGCGCGCCTCGTTTTTGAGCGCGGCGAACTCTGCGTCGATGCTGTCCCGCTTTGTTTCATATTCTTTTCTGAATGCTTCGGCCTGGCGAGAGGCATCTTCTGCTTCATCCATCTCCTGTGTCGCCCGGCGCGCACGTTTGTCCAGCATCTTTTTCAGTGGCCTGAAGAGGAAGCGGGTCAGGATAAAAGCCAGTACGAGGAAATTGGCAATCTGCAGAAGCAGCGTACTCCAGTTAATATCCAGCATACCGGGGGACTCTGGCATAATAACCTCGCAGTATATCGTTTGGTGTCTCGCCGATGCGGCTCGTGCAGATGGGTCGCTCGGCGAAGCGGTGGTTACTGCCCGATGATGTCGCCGCGCATCGGGTTTGCAAAGATCAGGATCAGGATAACGGCCAACACGTAGATGGCCAGCGACTCCAACATGGCCAGGGAGAGCAGGACGATGGCGTTGATGCGGTCGCCTGCTTCGGGCTGCCGGGCGATAGCTTTGAGTCCACTCATAGCGACCACCATCTGCCCGATGGCCGGCACGGTGATACCTATGATGACGCCCGGGCCGGAGACCAGAACGGTCAGTATGATGAAAATCTTGTCCCACGGTAGCTCATTCCAGTCCATTTTGTTGCTCCTTTGATGTAGCTCTACTTGTGCGCTTTGACCGCTCCGCCGATGTACACGCAGGTCAGGAGCGTAAAGATGTATGCCTGCAGCAGGCCGGTAAAGATACTGAATAGCATCACCGGCACCGGCACAAAGAGCGGCATCACGATAAACAGGATACTGGTAATGATCTCCTCGCCCAGGATGTTGCCAAACAGTCGGAAGGTGAGCGAAAACGTGCGCGCGATCTCGCTGGCGATTTCGATGGGCAGCATCAAGAAGATCGGCTCAACGTAATGTTTCAAATAGCCCCACAGGCCGCGCGTGCGGATGCCGTAATAGGGCACGGTGCAAAGGACAACCAGCGCCATCGCCAGCGGTGTGTTGATGTCCGGTGTGGGAGATTGCAGGCCGGGCAGCAGGCTGAGCAGGTTTGCGGTACCGATGAAGAAGGCCAGTGTGCCCACTGCAGGCAAAAAGATTGTCGTATCCTCGACCCCCACCATCTTGCGGATCAGCCTCTCTATAGCTTCGACGAGCCACTCCAGGGCGTTCTGTATAGCCCCGGGGCGCACTTTGAGGTTGCGCCCGATCAGGAAGGCCGCCACGCCGATCAGGAGCATCATCGCCCAGGTATTGATGACCGTCGAAGTCACCTGCAGCGGCCCGACCGTGAAAACCACGCATGGCGCGATCTCTGTGGCAACGTCAGGCTGCTCCGCCTCGGGCTCCTTCAGCAGGTAGCCGATCACGGCCAGGGCGACGATCAGCGCGATCACGATCAGCAGCGTGCGTGGGTTACTTATCCTCTGCATGATGCTCACTCTCTTCCGGCTCGCGTTGGCGGTGTTTCTTGCCTCGTTCCTGGGATGACTTGACGCGCCCGTGCTCGATATACATGGCGTACAGGTTGTTGAAGGCCACGATCACGCCCAGGGCCAATAGTGAAAGCGTCCACGTGAATTCCTGGCCGAGCGCGTCGTCGAGGTAGCGTCCCAGGAGCACGCCGCCCACGATAGGGATTACCAGGTTCCACCCTAACGTGGTCGCCTGGACAGCCAGTTGCAGAATGCCGCCGGATTCTTTCCCAGGCCGTTGTGGCGCTGGCTCCTGGCGACCGCCGTGGTCGTCTCGTTCGTCATCCACTATCTAACCCTCGACGTTGGAATGGGTTTGGTCAAAGCAAACTGTGTTCCGCAGTCTCGCGCAGCGCGTGCTCCAGGGCCATCTGCGCCCGCGTGAACTCGATGTGGGCTTCCTGGGTGATCTTTCTCATCCGGGCACGCTGTTGCTCCAGCGCTTGTTCCAACGCCGCCAGGTCCTCCCCTTCTTCGGCGGCGGCGGTCAGGACCAACACGCGGTTTGGCCCTCCGACGCGCCGCTGCACCTCGACCGTGCCCTGGTACAGGATCACGTAGTGCGTTTTTCCCTGTCGGCGATAGAGCATGATGCCGGCGACGACGTGTGCTAGAAAGGGCGCGTGTCCCGGCAGGATGCCCCACCAACCATCGGCCAACTGCACGCGAATCGCCTCCGCGTCGGTGGTCAGCACAATCTCGTCGGGCGTGATGACGTCCAACTGCATCGTCTTAGCCATGCGCTACACAACCTCTGCCAACAACCTCCTCTGCCCGGTGAATTCCTCGGCGGCAGAGAAGGGTTGGCTGAGAAAACACTGTGTCTTGCCCGCCGTCTCCCACCACCAGCGCCATGATGGTCATCCTCAGTTGCTCTCGTAGCAGGGCCGGCATGCTCAGGGCCCCACTGGTATCGGTACCGCTGGGCTGCCAGGTCGAGGGCATGCCAGTTTCTTTCCCTCTTCCCCTTCGATGAATTGGGACAGAGCTCTATTCGGCTGCCTTCTCGGTGTGGGCCAGGAAAGGACGCAGCAGGTTGGTGAACTCCATAGGCAGCACGAACTTGGTGGCTGCACTTGCTCCCAACGCCTTCAGCGCCTCCAGGTACTGCAGGCTCATGGTCTTGGCGTCCACCGTCTTGGCCACGGCAAAGATCTTGCCCAGGGCCAGGGAAAACCCCTCGG
>DAOUDX010000377.1:0-7269 GCA_034430835.1 Anaerolineae bacterium | reverse complement strand
GGATTGGCCATTGATCATTGCTGGGCTACTGACGTTTCTCCATCGCGCTGATGGCATCAAAGGCCGGTCGGGCAACTCCTTGCATGTCGATGATCCCATAAGGCGCGTTCGAGTCCGCAGCGCCGCGCCCGTCGTTCAACTGTGAGAAATTCAGGTTCCAAAGGAATGCCAGGCGGACAAAGCCCCACTCCCGCATCAATTGGAATGCCTGCACGATCCATTGGGCCTGCTCTTGCTGCGTGTTGTCCAAAGCGAACTTGAATCCTTCAGGGTACACGTCTGGGTAGCCGTCAAGCCCTTCCGTCGAAGCCCAGCCGAACTCGGTCACGCAAAGCGGCTTGTCGCTCCCGGCGGCCTGGATACGTTCGTGGTAGCCCCACAGTGTGGTCTTGAACCACCAACTGTGGTGAGGGTTTGTGAAAGGAGAGTCGTACTGTGCACTCGGGTCAAAGTAGCCGTCGTCTTCGCCCTTGTCAGGTGGAAGGTTGTAGCCGTTGTGATGCGCGCCCACACAGTCACAATAGCTCAAGAAGCCAGCGGCAATCATTTGGTCAAAATAATCAAAGTCATCCATTGTGATGCGCCGCTCTGGGTTGGCTGGATCAAACAGATTGGCGCCCGTGGGTGCGAGCGCGCCGCTGATGATGATGATGTTAGGGTCGCGCCTCTTGATCGCCTCGTGGGAAAGCCGCAGCATCTCGACGTAGCGCTCCGCGTTGATGCCTTCAGCGGTGTCCCACTCGCGGTCGAGGTTCTGCTCGTTCCAGACCTCGATCGCGTGAATGCGGCCCTTGTAGCGATCCACCAAGCGACCCAGAAACTCAGCGTATTTGGCCAGATCGTCGGGGGGTGCCTTCTCAGTGTTGTCGTCGAAGTAGGAGCGTGTCCACATGGGAGCCTCCACTACGCTGAGCATGACCTTGAGGCCCTTGGCGTTGGCAGCGTTCACGACGGCGTCGTAGCCACTCCAGTCCATCTCGTCAGGGTTTCTCTCAAAGAACCCCCAGCGTACCTGCTGTTTGACCCACCCCAAGCCGAGGTTTTGCACCTGGCCCATCCAGTAGTCCGTCAACTCCAGCGGTCCCCCGGTGCCGTGAACGGCGATCCCGTAGCCGAACACCTCTTCCCCGCCCGGTTCGGCGGTGGTGGCTGCCGCAGGGGTAGGTTGGATGGCGACGGCCGTTGCCTCTGGCGTGGGGGGGATGATGCCGGGCTGCGTGGCACCTGCTGCTTTTTCCCCCGCGCCGTCGGGGCTGGTCGTATAGCCGACGTAGAGGCAGGTAGCTCCGATAATGACCAGCGCGAACCATGCCAAGATAGCGATGTAGAGTCGATTGCCGCTCAGGCCTCTACCAGAAAAACCAGACATGCTGACCTCCTTGCAGGCAAGGGGGGATCGGTTGCAGCCGAGCCCCCCAGTTTGGCAGTTTAGACGTTTCTATCGAACGGGAACTCTGACCGGGAACTGAGTTCTATCGTGCATCATCTGTTAGCGTGAGCCTAAAACGTTGTGTAGTGAATCGCAGGCCGGACAACTGCCGCCTGGACGGATGATGGCGTAGCCGTCCTGCGGGTCGTCGCCGTAGCGCGTAAAGTCCATGTTCCAGATGATGACACAGCGCACCATCCCGGTGTTGACACTCAGTTGCACGGCCTCGGACAGCCAGGCTGCCTGTTGGACGTTGGTCACGCCCCTGGCCCAGGCCCAGCCCTGAGAGAAGGTGGGGAGGCCTTCTTGTGAGGCGTACCCCATCTCGGTGTAGTACAACTGTTTCCCGAATATCGCATAGTATTTTTCCGTCTGAGGCAAAAAGTACCACGAATGATGATTGCGACCGTCATCGGCTGGGTGGCCGCTGCGAGCTGATGGCGATGTCGCCCCAGAGTTATGATGCGCGCCCACGTAATCCATACACTGTGAGGCGCCAGCGTTGTACATGCCCTGCAGGAAAGGCAGGTCGTCGCAGCCATTGGGACCGCATCCGCCGTAGTAGCCGGTGGGGGCAGTTGCCGCGCTGATGACGATGGTGCTGGCGTTGGCGGCCTTAATGGCGCTGTAGCAGGTGCATAACAGGCGTGTGTAGGCGGCTGGGTCGATGTAGCCCGCTTGCCACTCTCGATCGAGGTTAGGCTCATTCCAAACCTCGATGGCGTCGGCGCCGGCCATCCCGGCGACCCAGTTGGCAAACTGCTGCTCGAACCCGGACTGGGTGACCATGCCAGGCGTTCCCAGGGCGCTCAACTGGATCTTGAATCCCTTGCTGTGAGCGGCCTGGATGATGCCGGTGGCGTCCTGTGGGTATTGCACCTGGACTTTAGCCCAGGTCATGCCAGCGTACCTCATTTTGTCGGCGTAGGGCATACCGATGTCCTTGACGTGCCCGCCCAACTCGAACCCGCCACTGGTAGCTGGTGCATAGGCAGCCACAGGCGCTGCACCTTCTCCAACCTGGACCACGGCCCAGACCTGTATGATCTCGGCGCCGCCTGCCTGCAACGACCACTTACTCTGGTGCGCGCCGTCAGAATCGGGCGCGGTCATTTCCACTTTGATCTCGACCGTCTCTCCCACGGCCACTGCGCCTACTATCACGCTATCGGGGCCGCCTGTCGCAGAGTCAATCTTTACCAGGGTGGTTCCTTCTGGCCAATCACAGGTGCCCGAGTTTAGCAGCGTCCACGACTTGGTAAAGCTCGCGCCTTTGTCGAACTTGGTATAGTCCGGTACTGTCTCGCTCACGAACGAGGCTCTCAGGCAACCTCCTGAAATGTCCACTATTGGTGACGGGATTGGGGTGGGGGAGACCTCGGCCACGACGACGGGCACCGAGCCGTGATCGTAGCCCGCGATCTCTGCCTTGACAGTGTAGGTGTCGGTCGCGGCCATCACCAGCCAGGTGTAGCCCAGATCGGGATCGTTGAGGGGCTTGGTCTGCTGATTGATCAGCGCCGCTGCGCTGGTGACGGTCCAGACGACCTGCACGTCCTGCCCGGCGGGTGGGGTCGTCGCGGAGCGGTAGGCGGCCACCGCATTGATGATGCCCGGCGCGTTGCCAGCATTGAGCATGTCGGTCACGGAGACGCCGCCCAGGTGATACCGCTGCGCCCATTGTAGCTTGACGGCCAGATTGGCCGCCGTGCCGAGCCAGACAGTGTAGGTTGTTTCGCCCTCGCCCCCATACTCGATGCGGTACGTCCCGGCGGCCTCCTGGGGCACGATACTGCGAATCGACTCGATGCCTGAGAGCTGGAACTTGATCTCTTCGTTGGGCGCGACCTGGGCCTTGCCGCCGGCGACCTCGGCCTTTCCGATGGGTGCCAGAGCCTCTTCCATTGAGATGTAGGTAGTCTCGCCGCCGCGCCGCTCGATGCTCAGAGATGCGACTTGCATGTGCAGCTTGTGGCGCGGCACCTGGGCCTTGGCCCAGTTGAGCAGTTGCTGTGCCTCACCACCCTCGGCGTAAGTGGCAGGGTCGTCGGGGAAGATAGCTTTGACTGCATCGGCAGCAGCGCCGATGGCGACCCAATCATAGCCACCAGTGTCCCATATTCCAGCGACGTTCGCCGGGGGTTCCAGGATGACGGTCAGCCGCAGCCCTGCGACGTGCAGACTGTCGGCCAGGGCGACGACAAAGTCGGTGTAGGCTTCCCGCTCCTCGGCGGTGACGCCCCGGTAATCGATCTCCACGCCGGCAAAGCCCTGCCCGGCGCACATCTCCGCGATGTTGGCAATGTGGTTGTCTTGGGAGCTGGCTGCATTCGCCATCACGTCCAGCAGCGGTCCCTGGCTCACGGCGCCATCGGGCGTCCAGTTGCGCAGGGTGGGCACTACAGTGTAGGGCGTGCCGCTGGGCTGCTGTGCCAGGTTGCCGATGATGCTGCCGTCCGACCCTAGCACCAGGCCGATGGGGTTGACCTCGTCGATCGCCCCGCCGGCCATCGCCAAGTCGTCGCCCGGTCCCAGGGGGGTGGACACAGTCTGGGTGATGGCGCCAGCCTGGACGACGAGGAGGTTCTTCGGAACGTCGGTGACCTGGGCGCGGATGAATTCTCGTTCCCTGTTCTCTGTGTGCAGCTCGCTGCCGACCCATTCCCAGGACTCACCCGTCCAGGTGTAGAGATCGAGGGTTTCCCATGGTTCGGCGGCGTTGGGTACTGCCACATCGATCATTATGGGCTGTTTGGGCTTGCCCTTTGTGCTGATCAGGTAGAGTTGGCTCTTGGCCTGAAGGTGGGCATATTTGCCCAATAGGGCTTCCGCTGAGCTTCGGTATCTGGAATGCGCAAAGCCGAGAAAATCATCGCGCGGAACCTCGCTCAACCGCACGCGGACCTTGCCCTCAAAGGTGCTCGGATCAACGCTCAACACCAGGTCTGCAGTCTCTTCACTGGGGTGATAGACGGCGTTGTTCTTGGCGTTGAGGAGTTGGTAGCCGCCGATGATGCCCAGTGCTTGTAGCAGGATGACGATGATCACGATCGCGGCCACGATTGCCCCGCCGTAGATCCAAATCCTGTTGCCAAATCTCTCATATAGCGGGGCAAAAGCCCTGCCGATCTGCTCGCCGAGTGGGGCCAGGATGGCCCCGATCCTTTCGCGAGCTACTGCCAGGCTTTCCTGGAGCTGTTCGCCGAAGGAGGGTCCCTGTGGCAGTGGCTCTTCCTCCGCCGTTTCAATACCAGGCTTCTCTTCTTCTATAGGCAGGGCGACGATCTCTGCTGTAGTCTCTTCGACGGACACAGTCTCTTTCACGGCCGGAGAGAACTCCTCAGCGGACGTGTCTTCCTCTGCAGCCGGCTGTTCTTCGGGCTGCTCGTCGAGATGGGTCTCGTCTGTTTGGTCTTGCATGAAACCTCCTCACACACAGTGCTCATACTACGGGGGAGCGTGATTTTTGGGGAAATGGCACTGTATCCAGCAAAGCGGCGGCTATTCTAGCACAGGGAGGGGGTTTTGGCAAACGTGGCGCGATGTGTGAAGCGTGATGCGTGGCCGTGTTCCACGTTCTATGTTGTTGCCCTGGCTATGCCTAGCTTGCGCACGATCTTTGCCGGGGTCGCGCGGCGAGCGCGCTGCCATTGATGATGGAGCCAGCGCTTGAGCGTGTTGATCGGCTTGCGGCGCTGGCTCTCGGCCATTGCCCAGCGAAGGAACTCGTAATCCTGTCCCTTGATCTTGGGTTCGGTGGGATTGCGACGGTAGGAGTCGTAGTCGGTGATGCGGCTCAGGTCGTGCTCGACCACATAGTCGTACAGATCGGTGCCGGGGTGGGGAGTGAAGAAGGCCGGGCTGTAGTAGTCGGGATCGATGTCCTTCATCAGGCGCACCGTCTCCATCACTTCCTCCTTGGTCTCGGTCGGCAGTCCCAACATGTAGTTGGCCCAGATGGCGATACCGTGCCTACGGCAGACTTGAGCGGCCTGGCGGTTCTGCTCCGCTGTCGTGCCCTTGCGGATGAACTTGAGGATGCGGTCGTTGCCGCTCTCGAAGCCGACAAAGTAGCCGCGCAGCCCGGCGCGGGCCATGCGGGCGACCATATCCTCGTGCTTGACGACGATGTCGGCACGGGTCTGGCAGAAGAAAGGAAGGTTGAACCCCTCGGCGATGTACCTTTCTGTGAACGTCATCACCCAGTCCCGGTCCTCCGTCAGGCAATCGTCGTGGAACATAAAGGAGGCGAGGTGGTACTTGTCCGCCAGCATATGCAGTTCTTGGATGACGTTATCGACGCTACGACGGCGGGTGCGTTTGCCGAAGAGATAGTCCTCTCCCGGCTTGCAGAAGGCGCAGTTGTAGATGCAGCCCCGACCGGCGATGATGGTGGCGAATGGGGCAGGTAGCTCTTTCACGAAGGGCACCTCGGGCGAGTCGAGATCGTAGCCCCACTTGCACCACTCATCGAGGAATAGATCGCGGTCGGCGAAGGGGATCCCGTCGAGGTCGGGCGAGACGCCGCGCAGCACGCGATGCGGCGGCGGATCGCCTCCCTCAATCAGGTGTAGCAGCCTTGAGAAGGTCACCTCTCCTTCGCCGGTCACCAGGTAGTCCACAAGGGGGATGCGCAGAGAGTCCTCCAGCGAGATCGTGACGTGGGGGCCGCCGATGACAGTGATGACCTCTGGCTTGATCTCCTTGGCGACGGCGACGGCTTGGCGGGCCGGGTTGTAATCCACGCTCATCATCGTCAAGCCCACGACATCAGGGTCGCGCTCTGCCAGCACCTCGCGGAAGTGATCCCATCCGCTCATGGCTCTCAGGTCGATGAGATCGACTTCAAAGCCCTCCGCCTCGGCTGCGGCACTGAGGGAGGCCAAGCCGTGCGATATCCAGCCGGCGTCCATTCCCTGCTTGAGGGAGTTGAATCCGCGACCGGCGATGCCAGGGAAGACCAATGTCGTCTTTATGGGCATGCGATGCTCCGAGGGGGGCTACTCTGCAGGGCCGAATGCGTAGATGCAGTGGGAATCGCCCTGTGCCATCCAGGCGACGCGCTCCGGCGAGACGCCCAGCAGTTGGGTCAGCAGCGTCAGGTCAATGTCGCAGATCCCCTGATCCTGCCGAGACACTTTCTCGTACGGGCAGTTGATGGCGTGAAGCAGGTAACCGCCGTCGTTCCGCTCCCAGTGGGCCATGTAGCCCAGTTCGTTCAGAAACTCGACAGTGGCGGAGAGGCGGTCCTCAAAACTGCCCTGGCGTGGGAGATTCGCTTGTCTGGCGATGCGCTTGCCGATGCGTTGCATCATTTGCTCCACTTCGTTGGGTGGCAGGCAAGCGCGCACTTCTTCGAGCATGAGTTGGGCCAAGTGCTCGTATCGTTTTGGGAAGATCGAGTCGGCCCTCTCGGCCAGGGAGTAGACGTACTGTGGGCGGCCAGGTGTCTTGCGACGGCGGATGATGGGAGGCGCGATGAGGCCATCGCCGCGCAGGACGTCGAGGTGATGTCGCACGGTAACGGCGGTCAAGCCCAGTTCTTGGCTCAGGTCGTCCACGGTGGCCTGTCCGCGCTCTTTCAGGATGTTCAGAATGCGCTCGCGCGTGGATTGCAAGGTTCCTTCCTTTGATATAAACGACGCGCGCATTCTAGCACGCACTCTGTAATTTGTCAAATTTCTATCGTTGAAATTTGTCCATAGCGGTGTCTGTTCAAAATCTGGTGATGTAGTACACTGAGGGCAGGAGGTAAGTCAATGCGAATCAAAGTCCGATTGCCCAAGGTTGTCCCCACCGTATATGACGAGCTCGAAGAATGCCCGAACGAAGGATGTGAT
>DAOUDX010000376.1:0-6831 GCA_034430835.1 Anaerolineae bacterium | reverse complement strand
CTTGGCCAGTGAGTTTCTGGCGGATCGAGCGGGGTCTCCCGAGGACACCCTGGCAATCCCGACGCAGGAGGCGCTGGGGGTTTTCGCCACTTCCACGATCACCGAGGCGGTGGGAACGGCGGAACGGGTCTGGCTGATCTACTTCACCGAGGAGGTAGAGCAGATGGAAGTCAGGGAGGGGGAACATCCGGCGCTGGCCTGGCTGGAGGACCGCTTCGTCGAGGTGGAGCAGGAACGGTTCAACGATCTGGTGGTCGCGCTCTACCGGAGGCAGGGGCCGTAGATGGCGCAGGTGATGCGGAGAGAGTGGGTTTGGGTGGCAGTCGTTTCGGGCTTGATCGTGGCTGCCTCGACGGTACCGTACGTGGCCGGATATGCGGCGCAGACGCCGCAGGTGCGCTTCGGCGGTGCACTGCTGGACAGAGCCGACTACCACAGCTACCTGGCAAGGATGTGGCAGGGGTACCGCGGCGAGTGGGAGTTCCGCCTGTTGTTCACGCCAGAGTCGCACGACGGCGTCTACTTTCAGCCCTTCTACATGGCCCTGGGACATATAGCCCGCCTGCTCGGCACCGAGCTGTCACTAATGTACCAAATCGCGCGCGTGGTCTTTGGCTTCCTCATGCTTCTCGGCGTCTATCCGCTTGTCACGCTATTCGTCGAACCGGTGCAGACGCGGCGGGCAGCCTTTTTGCTGGCGACGACGGCTTCGGGTCTGGGGTGGCTCACGGAGGCGATTGCCCGTACGCCCCCTGGCGGGGTCTCACCGATGGATTTCTGGCTCCTGGATGGCTTCGTCTATCTGGAGGTGTTGCTCTCGCCTCATTTCTGCGCGGCCACAGGGCTGCTCCTGTTGAGTTTGTGGTTGCTCTTGCGCCGCCCCAGTGGCCCTTTGTGGTGGGAGGGAGGACTGGCTGTCATCGTGTCGCTGGGGCTGGGTCTCATTCATCCGTACACGATGCTCGTGGTCGATCTCGTGTCCATTTCGTATTGGGCCATCCGGTGGTTGCAGACGCGCCAGGTGGCTTGGCGATCCGTTGCGACGGCAGCCGCGATGGGAGTCGTGCAACTCCCTTTGGTGATTTACGAGTTGTGGACGTTCCGCACGCATCCGGTTTTTTCCGGCTGGTCTGTTCAGAACGTGACACTCTCTCCCCCGCCCCGCTTCTATTTGTTTGGGTATGGCGTACTGCTCGTGTTGGGAATCGTCGGCGCGGTAACCTGGGCGCGGAGAGATGGGCGGAAGCTATCCTTTCCTCTGCTCTGGATTGGCTTGGTCGTGGCGCTGACCCATCTGCCATGGAACCTGCAGCGGCGGTTCCTGGAGGGTGTGCAGGTTCCCCTGGGGATGCTGGCTGGGGTGGGGCTGACGGAGCGACTCTTGCCGGAGGGCGGTCAGAAGCTGCGACGTCTTGGGCGTCTCCTGATCGTGGCCTTGGTCGTGGCGCTGGCGGCGATGAGCAACTTGCAACTGACGACCAGGCTGACGCTGGCAGCGGCAAGTCTCAGCGCGCCGGTTGCGTTTTGGCCGGCCGACCTGCTGGCCGGGATTGATTGGCTGGGAGACAACAGTGGCTGGGATGAGACTGTGCTGTCCGCGTTCGAGGTCGGCAACCTGATCCCGGCCCGCATCGGCCACCGGGTTGTACTGGGCCATGGGATGGAGACAGTGGATTACGATGCGAAGCGGGAAGCCGTCGCTCGCTTCTACGCTGCGCGAACGACCGATGCGGAGCGGCGGGCATTGGTGGAGACGTGGGGTGTAGCCTACGTCGTTCACGGTGCGGAGGAGCGGGCTCTGGGTGACTTTGATCCCGATCTGGCTGCATGGTTGGAGCTGGCTTTCAGGTCGGGAGAGGTGGCAATTTATCGCGTGACGCTGAGGGCTGAGCCGTGAAGGGGCGTTTGCTGAAGCTGTGGCGATGGAAACCGATTCGCCGCGCCATGTTGCTCTACCTGATAATGCGGTTTGGTCTGAGCCTCTGGGCGGTATTGGCGTTGGTCGTGGTGCCAGTCGAAACGGGCCCGGACAAGGCGATGCGCCCCTACCTGGGCAGCGAGCCGGTGGACGAGGGACTGGTCAGCTTGCTCTTGGGGCCGTGGCAGCGCTTCGACACCCTTCACTACATTCACTTGGCTCGGTACGGATACGAAGCTGGGACACACCACACTGTCTTTCCCCCACTCTATCCCCTACTCATACGCGTCGTGGATGTGTTGCTGGGTGAGCAGTATTTGTTGGCGGCATTGCTCGTATCCAATCTCAGCGCCATTGGGTACTTGACTGTGTTCCTTGTGTTGGCCGAACGAGAGATTGGATCGGTAGATGCTGAAAGAGCACAGATCTATGCCGCGCTCTACCCCTGGGCGTTCTTCTTGCTGGCCGGGTATAGCGAGCCACTTTTCTTGTTGCTGGTCGGTCTGGCCCTATGGATGGGGCAGCGCGGACGAGGGTGGGTGAGTGGGCTATGCAGCACGCTCGCGGCGTTGACTCGCTTGCAGGGAGGAGTGTTAGCCCTTCTGCTAGCTTTTGAAGCGCTGCGTGCGCGCAAGTTTCGGCTTTGGCCTCTTGGGGCAGATCTCTTGTGGCCCGTGTTGCCGGCACTGGCGTCCTTTTTTTTCTTGATTGGCCGGGCATGGGCCGGCATTGAACCTATCTCTATCACCTATGCTACCCACTGGCATCATGCTTCGACCTTTCCCTGGGTTGGCATGGCGACAAATGTGCGCCATATGATTGCAGGGACCGCTCATCCCACGGATTGGTTCGATTTCTTGGTTGCGTGCCTGCTGATCGTGCTGACAGTGATTGCCTGGCGGCAGTTGTCGCCTATCTACGCGCTGTACATGACGCTTGCAGTGCTTTTCAACATTCCACACGTACGCACACCTCATCCAATGTGCAGCGTGGGAAGACACTCGATTGAAGTGTTCCCCGTCTTCTTTCTTCTGGGTAGGTGGGGCAGTCGTACGCCCTGGCTTAACCGGCTGATTCTGTACCCCTCGATCATTCTGTGTTTGTACCTGAGTGGTCAGTTTGTCATGTGGGGCTGGGTAGGATGAGAATCTCTGGAGGCAGGACCGTGGGACAGCGAACAACCCGCGATCTGATTGGGCTGCTTCTCTTTGCCTTGATCGTGCGTGCAGTCGCGGCGGCCTTCATTCAGCGGCCGGGTTACATGGATCCGTCATACTATGCCGCTGGGGCGGTGAACTTGGCCGAGGGTGGCGGCCTGAGCGAGCCCTACATTTGGAACTACTTGGACGATCCGGCAGGTGTTCCCCATCCGGGTTTTCTCTACTGGATGCCCTTGCCTTCACTACTGGCGGCTCCCTTTGCAGCGCTTTTCCCCGACTCCTTCTTCGCTCTGCAGATTCCCTTCGTTGTCCTTTCTGCCCTTCTACCATTGGTGGGCTATGCCGTTGCATGGGAAGCCACCGGCAGGCGTCGCCACGCCTGGTTCGCCGCTCTGATAGTTGTCTTCAGTGGGTTCTTCTTCCCACACTGGACGTTGCCGGAGACGTTTGCGCCTTTTGCCTTGTTTGGGAGCTTTGCACTGTGGATGGCCACCAAGCGGGAGTGGTGGGCTGGCTTATTGGTTGGCTTGTCAGTTGGCATGGCACACCTGACTCGCGCCGACGGCGTCATCTTGCTCCCTCTGGTTGCCCTTGCTCCTTGGCTGCCAATGTCACGCAGCACGCAGCACGCCTCACAGACTCCCCGGCTTGCTCTCCGTTTGGTCATTGGTCATTGGTCATTGGTCATTGTGGGGTATCTGTTTGTGACGACTCCCTGGTTCATCCGCAACCTGGTCGCCATCGGCACGCTGCTTCCGCCGGGGGGCACCAAGACCCTCTGGCTCATGGGTTACGACGATCTGTATTGCTACGGATGCGATCTCTCCTTGCGGTCGTATCTTGCTTGGGGTTGGGAGAACATTCTGCATTCGAAGCTCTCTGCAGCGGGCGTCAACTTCCAGCGCTTTCTTGGAGAGAACTGTCTGGTGTTCCTGTTGCCCCTTGTGTTCGTTGGTGTCTACCGGCTGCGCCGTCAGTCTTCCTTGATGTTTTCCCTCATTTACCTCCTTGCTGCCTACTTGGCGCATTCTTTGGCTTTCACCTATCCCGGCCTTCGCGGCGGTTTCTTCCATGCCAGTGCACCGGTACTACCGTTCCTCTACACCGCTGCTGCGGAGGGGTTGGACGCGGTGGTGGACTGGGTAGGGCGGCAGCGGCGCTGGAACGTGCGGCAGGCTCAAGTCGTGTTTGCCACGGCGGCGATCGTTGCCGCCGTGATCTTGAGCGGCTACGTGGGGTGGGGTAAGGTGCGTGGTTGGCAGGATGTCGATAGGGTGTACGAGGAGATTGGGGTTTGGCTGGTCGGCCAGGGAGTGGGGGATGGAGTTGTGATGGCCAACAACCCTCCGGCTTTCTGGTACTATACGCACAGGAAGGCCGTTGTCCTGCCCGCCAATGATGTGGAGACCTTGCTGGCGGTGGCCGATCGGTACGATGTTGCCTATGTTGTGCTAGATCGTCAGGTGCCTTGGCAATTGCAGAGCATGTATCGGAGAGAGGAATCTCACTCACGGCTGCGACAGGTTGCCGAGTTTGGCGATGGATCGGCGCGCGTTGCCTTGTATAGGGTGGTGCGTTAGAGGAAAGGAGATCAACAGAGCACGGTCTCCGGCGAGGATGAGGAGGACCTTGCGGAATTCCTCCCTGGTTTGCGCTTATCCCCCGGTGTGGTATACTTCGGACAACTGACGAGCAACTGTGTGCGGGAGGGGGATAGGCGCGCTATGGCAAAGAAAATCAAGGTGATGATCGTAGACGATCATCCCGTCTTCCGCCAGGGCCTGCGGAATGTCTTGGCTTCACACGAGGATCTGGACATCATCGGCGAGGCCGCCGATGGCGAGGAGGCAGTTGAGCGGGCGCAAGCGTTGCTTCCGGACGTGGTGGTCATGGACATTAACCTGCCAAGCATGAATGGATTGCAGGCTACGCGAGAACTGAAGGCGCGTTGTCCGGAGATCAACGTGATCATGCTCACTGCCTATGATGATGAAGAGCAAGTCTACCATGCAGTTCGAGCTGGGGCATCTTCTTTTCACGCCAAAGATGTCAGCCCTGAGCGGCTGGTAGATGTTATCCGGCATGTGAGCCAAGGTTGCTACGTCTTGGGTAGCAGGGTGCTGGACGAAGAGGAGATTGGCGATTGGCTCCTAGAAGAGTTTCGTCGCTTTGGAGGGGGAAGTGGACTCGATGAAGAGCTGTCGTTTCTCGCGCCACTCTCTCCCCGTGAAATGGAGATTCTGGAACTGGTCATCCAGGGTATGAGCAACAAGAAGATTGCGTATCATCTGGGGATAAGTCATCAGACAGTCAAGAATCACATGACCGCTATCTTGGGAAAACTGGGTGTAGCTGATCGGACGCAGGCAGCAGTTTACGCCCTTCGGCATGGCTGGGTACCTCTGCGTGATCAGAAGAATCTGTCCCGTTAACCTTATTTGATGGCATGGGCAAGCCCTAAAGTCCAGGAGTAGTAGATATGGTGGGTTCAGCGCAGGCAGGCATTGTGACAATCGGGCAGTTCTTGGAAGAGTGTGGTAAGGAGTATGAACAGACTCAGACGGAGCTTAAGGAGATCGACTTGCTGATCCAGCAGACGACTTCCGAGGTGGAGCGTCTGGCGCAGCGCAACACGCAGGCGACCAACCGGCTGCGCCAAGTTGAGGCGACGTTGGATACGGTGCCGCGAGGTGATATTCGAGAAGCGTACTCGGCTGTGCTGGATACGCAGCAGCGGCTCTTTACCATGCGCGGGCAACTGGAAAAACTGCAAAGCAACCAACGCAATCTGTCCCGCTATCTCGATCTGCTCCGTGGCGTGCGTGAGGTCGTTGGCCATGCCGAGTATTCGCCTCAATCTGTAGAGGGAGGAGAGGGCGAAGAAGTAGGCGAGGGATTGCCGGCGCAACCGCTCATCGTTCGCATCATCGAAGCGCAAGAACGAGAGAGGCAACGGCTCAGCCGTCAGATGCACGATGGTCCTGCGCAGTCCCTCACTAATCTCATTCTCCAGGCCGAGATCTGCGAACGGCTTTTCGATAGTGACGCCGATCGGGCGCGGGCCGAGCTCGGCAATCTGAAAAATGCCGTGGCGGCTACTTTCCAAAAAGTCAAAGGGTTTATTCTTAATCTGCGCCCCATGATGCTTGATGATCTGGGGGTTGTGCCTACGCTGCGACGCTACGTAGATGGGTTTTCTGAGAACACTAGGGTAGTCACCAATCTGACAGTTACCGGTAAGGAGCGGCGACTCGAGTCTCATAAGGAGGTGACAATCTTCCGAATAACGCAGGAGTTGCTCACCAACGCTGTCGAGTACGGCCATGCAAGCAGTGTCCAGATCAGCCTCGATCTGGGAGATGATGTGACGCGCGTGTCTGTCGAGGACAATGGCAGCGGCTTTGAGTTAACTGAGACGCTCACTTCACCGGATGCGGATCGCCTGGGGTTAGCAACGATGCGGGAACGTGTGGAGATGTTGGGTGGACACATTCATTTTGATAGCAGTGTGGGGCGGGGGACGAAGATCAGTTTTGAATTGCCCGTCTAGCAGGGTGGTGTAGTACAAACTTCCTATTGCTGTGCTGAGATCAGTTCGATATAATGAAGTTGAATTGTAGTATTGTTAGTTTTCAAATCCTGTATGAGGGGAGGTGAGACAGATGCTGTTTTTGCCGCATGAGGAAGGGCAGGGGCTGGTCGAGTATGCGTTGATTCTTGTTCTAGTGGCTATTGTGGTAATCGTGATTTTGG
>DAOUDX010000375.1:0-5405 GCA_034430835.1 Anaerolineae bacterium | reverse complement strand
CCAAAGGCCAACATGCGATAATCCTCCAACTGGCGCAGGATCTCTGGCAAACCCTTCAGCACCAAAGCTCCCAGAATAATGCCCGGAATGCTACCCATGCCACCGATGATGACCAGCGACAGCACATTGACGGAGGCGATGAGGGCGAAATCCTCCGGGTTGGCATACTTGTTGCGCGCGGCAAAGATCGCACCGCCAAGCCCGGCGAAGCCGGCCCCGATGGCAAAGGCCAGCAATTTGTACTTGAGGGTGTAGATGCCCATTGCCTCCGCCACGTCCTCGTCCTCGCGCATCGCCATCCAGGCCCGGCCGACCCTCGAATGCTGCAGATGGTAGGTGACGGAAGCCACGAGCGCGATACCCAGGATGATGAGGTACACGTAGAGCCTGTCGTCGGCTCGAAAGCCCAATATGCTCGGCCCGCCAACGGCACGGACGCCCTGCGGCCCTCCCGTGAAGCTGGTCAGCGTGTCGCTCTTTAACAAGACGCGAATGATCTCTCCAAATCCCAGCGTCACGATGGCAAGATAGTCGCCACGCATGCGCAGCACCGGGATACCCAACAGCACACCGGCGGCCGAGGCCAACGCGATACCAAGTGGGAGCACCAGCCAGAAATTGGCCATAACGCCGTGCGGCTCAGGGGCCGTCAAGAGGGCAACGGTATAGGCCCCGATGGCAAAGAACGCGGCGTAACCGAGATCCAAGAGTCCGGCCATACCGACCACGATGTTCAACCCCAGTCCCAGCATCACATAGATGCCCACAGTCCCCACCGTATAGTTCCAGTACTTGCCCAATACCAGGGGTGCGACGAGCAACACCAGCAGGCCGGCCCCATACAGGATGTGCCGCGAATATCTGTGCTGCCTGAAGCCTTTCACGGCAGGGGTAGCCTCGAGCCTCTCGCGTGCCGTACCCCAGCGCTGCGACAGAGACTCTCGCCACCTGTAGCGCGTCGACGCTTGGGCCAGCAGCGCGCCGGCCAATCCCCCTATTGCCAGCGCGGCAAACACCACCGCGGCGGCCGCCGCCGGAGATAGGCCAAAGGTGAGCAGATCGACTGCTTGAGGGGTGAGTTGTGCCAGCCATTTACGCAGAGCCACGCCAGAACCTATCAAAGAGCCTACCAGCCACGTAAATGCCGCCATCAACAGGCCATGCAACGCGCCCACCAGCAGCCCGGCAGCGAGGATCTTTCCCCAAGACTCGACCTCAGCGCGCCGGACGGCCCTCGTCCCCCCCCACAGCGCGATAGCCAACAGCAACACCCACGCACCGGGAGCCTGAGAGCGAAAGCCGAACCATCCCTGGACAATCGTGCCGCTCAGGCTGGTCAGACCGAGAAGTACGGCCAAGATATTTACGAAACCTGAGAGAAACCCTCCCCGAAGACTTGAACGAATATCCATCTCTGCCCCCCGCGCACAGCAGGAACACCGTGCACGTTCATCACATCTTTTTCTCCGACAAGACCTCTCCCAGCAGTCCAGTAGGCCGGAAGATCAAAACCAAGACCAGGATAGAAAAAGCCACGACATCTTGCAATTGAAAGGAGACCCCTAGTGCCCCTGGCCCCAAGCTCTCAAAGACTCCCAATACAAGCCCACCTAACATGGCCCCCGGAATATTGCCAATGCCACCCAGGACCGCAGCAGTGAAAGCCTTCATGCCAGGAATAAAGCCCACATAATGATAGATGATACCGTTGTGCAATCCCCACATGACCCCTGCCGCACCGGCGAGCACGCCGCTGATGGCAAAAGAATTGGCGATGACGCGATCCACGTCTATGCCCATCAACGCGGCTACATCCTTGTCTTCGGCCACAGCCCGCATCGCCTTGCCCGTCTTGGTACGCTGCACCAGAATGTACAGCCCAATCATCAAGAGAATCGACATCACAAAGGTTAGGGCGCCAGTGTAGGTTACCAGCACCTCCTTGCCATTCACCATCAAGACCCAACCGGCGTTACGCTGAATCACGTCCGGGTTGGCGTAGGCGTGGCGCGCCGTACCGAACATGAGCTGGGCCGCATTCTCCAGCAAGAGGGAGGCCCCGATGGCGCTGATCAACGGCACCAGACGGGGTGCTGTGCGCAGTGGACGGTATGCGACGCGCTCCAGTAGAATCGCGACGACCATACCCACGAGCATGCCAGCGGCAAAAGCGACGGCGACAGAGACGATAGACCAACCGAGGCTTCTATTCAAAAGGCCGGCAGCGTCGAGCGCCTCAAGCGTGAAATAGCCAGCAAAGGCCCCCAGCATCATGACATCGCCGTGGGCAAAGTTGATCATGAACAGGATACCATAGACCAGCGTGTAGCCCAAAGCGACCACGGCATAGACCCCACCCAGGATGAGACCAGAGATACCAAAACGCACCCACGTTTCTGCGCCGTAGGCCTTCTGGACGAAAAGTATAGTCCATAGCCGCCACAGTATGAAGGCGATGACCAGCACGGCGACCAACGGGCGTATCCACCGTCCGAGACTGAAGGAGCGTTTGGGACGTGCTTGGGTAGCACTGACCATAGAGAGACCTCGCTTAATGCAGCCAGAAGCGACTTGTCACAGCCGCCTCTCCCCGGATCCACGGCTGTGTTCAGCGGAGAGGAACACTGGGGTGGGCCAAGTGGCCCACCCCAGCGCTTGCTCTTGCGAGCGAAAGATAGGAACTACTGACCCGGCGCTTCTACCCACGCGCCGCTTTCCACAATCATAAAGACCAATTCCTGCGGCCCACACTCTCCCGTGGCATCGCACGTGATCGCTCCGCTGGTCAGCCCTGAGAAGTTCTTGGTCTTGCGGATCTCCTCGGCCAGACCCTTGCGCGGGATAACGAGATTGTTGCCGTCCTTGATCGCAACGCGGTCAATGGCGGCGAGCAGTACGGCCGCCGCATCGTGACCGTGCGGGCTGAAGGGACTCAGCTTGCCCTGCGGGTCGCCATAGGCCGCCTCGTAGTCCGCCTTGAACTGATCGAAGGCGTCAGAGGGCGGGATTGGCACGTTGGTGGAGTAAGTGCCTTCCGCCGCATCGCCTGCCAGGTCGATGTAGTTCACGCCGTAGGTGCCGTCGCAGCCGAAGAAGGCAACGCCTTCCAGGCCCGCAGCAGCCATCTGTGTGACCATCAAAGCTGCATCGGCGTCGTAGCCACCGTAGTAGACCAACTCAGGCCCGAGTGCGGCGATATCGGCCAACGCAGCGCTGTAGTCAGCCGAACCCTGCGTGGTGGCCTTGATAGCCAGGACCTCACCACCCAAGGCTTCGAACTCGGCAGCCACACCCTCGGCCAGTCCCTGACCGTAGGCATCGCTATCGTGAACAGTCACAATCTTGGTCATTCCTAGCACATTGTAGATATACTCAGCGGCCTTCTTTGATTGCAATGCGTCAGAGAAGGCCACGCGGTTGTAGACCTCTGATCCCATCTGGGTGAACGTGGCGAGCGTCGTCGAGGGTGACATCATGGGAATGCCTGCCTCCTCGTAGATCGGAACCGCCACCAGGGTCGACCCGGAGAACGTGTGGCCGGCGACCGCCACGACCTGTGGATCGGCGGCCAGTTTGTTGGCGACGGCAGCACTCTGCTCACCCGATCCTTGCGTATCCTCGATGAGCAGCTCGAACTGGAACCCTTCCACATCGGGATTCGCCTTCACCGCCAACTCGGCGCCGCGCGAGATGTCGGTACCGAAAGCCGCGTAGGAACCCGTCATCGGGCCAACGTAGGCTATCTTGACGGTCTGCCCCGGCTCAAAGACGGCGCAACCCCACTCGTCCGTGCACTCGTACTCCTCGGGGCAGCAGGCCGCCAGGGCAATCGTAGCTACTAGCGCAACTACCAAAAGTATTCGCGTACGCATCTTTCTTCCTCCTCCAAATTTGTGTGCGTAAAATCAATTGCTTACCCATACGGAAACCACTGAACTCTATCGTGCTCTTGAACCACCCCCTTTGCCAAAAATCTCTTCGATTATATGCCAACAGCTTCCCCTAGTCAAATTTGACTTTATCCTATGAGAAGGTATAATCCCCCGATGGTTAGCCATTGTAAACATGCCCCATAAAAAGGGCCTTGTAAAATTCGCAGGAGGAAAGATTGTGACAAAGAAATGGGTTTATCTCTCTCGCTCCGCCAACGAGGCGCTAAAAGAGACGCTGGGCCACGAGCCCACACTGGATGAGATAAAAGTCATCCTTGGCGGCAAGGGAGCCGGCCTGGCCGAGATGACTGGCGTCGGGCTGCCCGTGCCCCCCAGCTTTACCATCACCACCGAGGCTTGCGTCGCCTACATGAAGGACAAGCATCTCCCCGAGGGGATGTGGGACCAAGTCTTGGAGGCCCTGAAGGATATTGAGGACCAGACCGGCAAAAAATTTGGCGATCCCGCCAATCCCTTGCTCGTCTCGGTGCGCTCCGGGGCGCGTCTCTCGATGCCCGGCATGATGGACACCGTCCTCAACCTGGGGCTCAACGGCGAGACCCGCGCCACGCTGGCCGAGCTGACCGGCAACGAGTGGTTCTCCTACGACGCCTACCGCCGCTTCATCACCATGTTCTCCGACATCGTGATGGACTATTCCCGCGAGCATTTCGAGGAAAAGCTGGAGGAGCTCAAGAAGAAAGAAGGCGTGCGCCTCGACACCGAGGTCAGCCTGGAGGGCATGAAGAGCCTGGTCGACGAGTACAAGGCGATGTACAAGGCCCACTTTGGCGAGGATTTCCCCACCGATCCAATCAAGCAGCTCGAGCTATCGATCAAGGCCGTGTTCGATTCGTGGAACGGCGCGCGCGCGATCGCCTACCGGGAGCACGAGGGCATCCCCCACGATTGGGGCACCGCCGTCAACGTCTGCACCATGGTTTTCGGCAACATGGGCGAGGGGAGCGGCACCGGCGTAGCCTTCACCCGCAACCCGGCCACCGGCGAGAAAAAGCTCTACGGCGACTACCTGGAGAACGCCCAGGGCGAAGATGTCGTCGCTGGCATCCGCACGCCAATGAAGATCGACCGGCTGCAGGAAGTCATGCCCGAGATCTACGAGCAGTTCACCCAGGGGGCGAAGCAACTGGAGGATCACTACCGGGACATGCAAGACCTGGAGTTCACCATCGAGCGCGGCACGCTGTGGATGCTCCAGACCCGCACCGGCAAGCGCACGGCTTCCTCGGCGGTCAAGATCGCTGTCGATCTGGTCAACGAGGGCTCGATCAAAAAGGAAGAGGCGATCATGCGCGTCAAGCCGGAGCACGTCGATCTGCTCATGCGCCCCAGCTTTGACCCCAAGGCCGAGAAAAAACTGCTCGTCAAGGGGTTGAACGCCTCCCCCGGCGCAGCAGTGGGCGTAGCCATTTTCGACGCCAAGCGCGCCAAGGCAGCGGCGGATGAGGGCAA
>DAOUDX010000374.1:0-2746 GCA_034430835.1 Anaerolineae bacterium | reverse complement strand
GATGGCATGGGTGGGGGCATCGGCGCCCAGATCGTGGCCCAGTTGCGCGAGGAGTTGCCGCTGGACGTAGAGATCCTGGCGCTGGGGGCCAATGCCGTCGCTACCCAGAAGATGATGCAGGCCCGCGCCAGTCGGGGGGCCAGCGGCGAGAACGCCATCCGCGTGTCCATCGGCGCGGCCGACGTCATCCTGGCTCCCATCGGGGTCGTGGTGCCCAACTCGATGATGGGGGAGATCACCCCAGCCATCGCCGAAGCGATCGCCGGTGCTCCAGGGCGCAAGCTGCTCCTGCCCATCAACCAGCCGCACTTTGAGATCATCGGCATCGAGTGGAAGGCGCTGACCAAGCAGATCGGCGCCGCCATCGAGATCATCCGCCAGGCGCTGGAGGGTTGACATCTCTCCGGTTCGTGGTATATTTCTGTCGCCGACATGAAGTCGGCTCGATAGCGTATCATGAAGATCGCCGCTCAACCGGCCTGAAGGTCGGAGATGTGGCGTTTTTATTTTCACCGGAGGTGACAGATGTGCGAGGCCAGGGTCTATCTCGGTGGCGGCGGCGAAGAGCAACAGATCATGGAGGACGTGGTGCTGGTGCAGCCAGAGGGCGAGACCTGCCTGCTGCTCAACCTGCTGGGCGAGCAGAAGCTGGTGCAGGGCCGCATCGAGAGGATAGACTTCTTGAAGCACACCGTGCACCTGAGTCGAGCGCAGGGACCGTCCGCAGGTCAAGATTAGCTGCGCACCGCTGAACACAAGAGAATAATCTGGAGGACCAGGGGCCATGAAGGCCGTTTCCGGCTTGGAAGCCGGGCGGGTTTCGTGGCCTTTTTGGTTCCTCCACTGGGCATACTTGGAAAGGAGACGCAAGATGACACTCGATATCGAAGGAGCCGTCAAGTTCCACGGCCACAGTTGCCCCGGCTTGGCCGTCGGCATCCGCGCGGCCGGGATCGCGCGGCGCGAGATCGGCCCACACTCTGCCGATGAAGAGGTCGTGGCCATCGTCGAGACCGACATGTGCGGCGTGGACGCGATCCAGTACCTCACCGGCTGCACGTTCAGCAAGGGCAACCTGATTCACCTGGACTATGGCGAGAACGCCTTTACGTTCATCCGCCGCTCCGACGGCAAGGCGCTGCGCATCATCACGCGGCCCGACGCCTTCGGTCCGCCCAGCCCGGAACACCAAGCCCTGTTCGAGCGCGTGCGCAGTGGCGAGGCGACATCAGAGGAACAGGCGCGCTTTGGCGCGCTGCACGGCCAGCGCGCGCAGCAGGTGCTCGAGACGCCGGAAGAGGCGCTGTTCGAGGTGCGCTCTGTCGAGCCGCGCATCCCGGCGCGGGTGCGCATTTTCACGTCGCTGCTGTGCGACGCGTGCGGCGAGATGGCGATGGAGACGCGCACACGGTGCTTCCAGGGCCGCACGTTGTGCATCCCGTGTTTCCAGGCGCTCGAGAGCCGGGTATGATGCTGCGGCAAGTGTCGCGGCACTTGCCGCAGCGACTGGCCGGTTATCTCCTGACGTTGTGGATCGTGCTGACGGTGAATTTCCTGCTGCCGCGCCTGCTGCCCGGCGACCCGCTGGCGGCGCTGCTCGATCCGCAGAACTCGGACTATGTCTTCGACGCTGAGGTGCGCGCGACCCTGGAAGCCTACTACGGGCTGGATCGCCCCCTGCCGGAGCAGTACGCGCGCTACCTGACCGGGGCCGTCACTGGCGACTTGGGCCGCTCCATCCGCCTGAACCAGCCCGTGGGGGAGCTGATCGCTTCGCACCTGCCGTGGACGCTGCTGCTGACGCTGACGGCGCTGGGGCTGGCGTCGCTGCTCGGCGTGTGGGGTGGAGCCGCGGCAGCCTGGAAACGCGGCTCGTTCACCGACCGGGCGCTGGCGGCGGCGAGCGTGGTGATCGGCAACACGCCGGTCTATTTCGTGGGCATGATGCTGCTCATCCTCTTCGGCGCGCGACTGCGCTGGCTGCCGCTGGCCGGCGGGCGCACACCCTTTGCCCACTACGACACGCTGCCGGCCGCCGTCGCCGACGTGGGCAAGCACCTGCTCCTGCCGGCCCTGACCCTGGCGCTGGCCATGGTGGGAGCCAAATTCCTGTTGGTGCGCAACAGCATGGTCGGCGTCCTGGGGGAGAATTTCATGCTCGTCGCCCGCGCCAAGGGGTTGAGCGCCGGCCGGCTCAAGTGGGCGCACGCGCTGCGCAACGCCATCCTGCCTTTCGTGGCCCACCTGGCCGCCCACGCCAGCATGGCCATCACCGGGGCCGTGTTCATCGAGACGCTGTTCAGCTACCCCGGCATGGGGCGGCTGATCTTTGAGGCGGTGGGCGCGCGTGATTACCCGGTGATCCAGGGCGTGTTCCTGGTCGTTTCGATGGTGGTGCTCACCGCCAACCTGCTGGCCGACGTGCTCAACGCGCGCCTGGACCCGCGCCTGAGGGAGGCATGAATGAGAGCGATTCGCCTCCGTCTGAATGGGGAGCTGGCCTGCGGCCTGGGCCTGCTGGCGCTGTTCGCCGTCGTGGCCATCTGTGCGCCGCTCCTGGCCCCCTACGACCCGCATGCTTTCACCAGCCAGCCGTTGGAACGTCCCGGCCCGGCACACCCACTGGGCGCCAACGACGTCGGGCAGGACATCCTCAGCGAGCTGATCTATGGCGCGCGCGTCTCGCTGGCCATCGCCGCGAGCGCGGCCACGGGCACGGTGGCCCTGGGAACACTGGTCGGCGGCG
>DAOUDX010000373.1:0-2823 GCA_034430835.1 Anaerolineae bacterium | reverse complement strand
GGTGGCATCCTCTACCCGGGCGCGAGGCCTGCCCCGAGCGTAGTCGAGGGGTGCGCACGCGTTGCTCCGATGACTTGCTGTGGCTTCCCTTCGTCACGGCGCACTACGTAGCTGCCACCAGCGACGAGGCGATCTTGACGGAGAAGGTACCGTTTCTGAAGGGCGACCCTTTGGAACCCGGAGAAATGGAGCGGTATGGCCACTACAGTGATGCTGATGAAGCCGATACGCTTTACGAGCACTGCTGCCGCGCGCTAGAGAAGGGGATGACCGTAGGCGTGCATGGCTTGCCCTTGATCGGCAGCCACGATTGGAACGACGGGCTGAACCGGGTGGGCGTCGAGGGCAAAGGCGAGAGCGTATGGCTGGGCTGGTTCCTGTGCGACACGCTGACGCGATTTGCGCCTATCTGCGAGCGGATGGGCGATGCGCAGCGAGCGGGTGCGTATCGCCAGCGCGTCGAGGTGCTCCGGCAGGCGCTGGAGGAGAATGGCTGGGACTGGGGTTGGTATCGCCGCGCGTATTATGACGACGGTACCCCTCTGGGCTCGTCGGAGAACGAGGAAGCCCGGATCGATTCCCTCGCCCAATCGTGGGCTGTTCTTTCCGGTGCAGCCGGCTCGAAGCGCGCGACGACGGCGATGGAGGCCGTCGAGCGGTTGCTCGTGCGCCGCGACGATCGACTGATATTGCTCTTCACGCCACCTTTTGACAAGACGCCGCGAGATCCCGGCTACATCAAGGGCTATCCGCCGGGCGTCCGGGAGAACGGCGGTCAGTATACGCATGCCGCACTGTGGGTCGTGTGGGCCTTTGCGGAGCTGGGCGACGGGGATCGCGCCGGTGAGTTTTTCCAGTTACTCAACCCCATCTACCGCAGCGATACGCCGGAGGGGTCGGCGCGCTACAAGGTGGAGCCCTACGTGGTCTCGGCGGACGTTTACAGCGTGGCGCCGCACATCGGGCGCGGCGGCTGGACTTGGTACACCGGCTCCGCCGGGTGGATGTACCGCCTGGGCCTGGAAGCTATCCTGGGGCTGCGCGAGGTGGGAGGCAAACTTGTGATCGATCCCTGCATTCCCAAACGCTGGCAAGGGTATGAGATGACTTATCGGTACGGAGAGACGGTGTACCGGATCCAGGTCGAAAGCCCGGACGAGGTCAACCGAGGCGTGAAGATGGTTGTTTTGGATGGAGAAGTCTTGCCGGGGGAGGAAATCCCGCTGGTGGACGACGGGCAGCAGCACGAGGTGCGCGTGCTGATGGTCGAGCGGCGGTATCTGTGAGGTGAAGTATGGAAGGCGAGCGGACTTTCAGCGAGCAAGTTGAGGCGGCGCGTCAGCGTGTGGAAACGCTGTTTCGGTTGGCCGATGAATGTCCCGGGCGGCAGAAGGCACAGATGCTCAAGACGCTCCGCGAACTCTCCACGACGCTAAAGGGATTGGGGGCAAGCGGGGATGGGTTATGCCGTCAGTGCCAGGAGCAAAGAGCTGCTTGCGAAACTCTGGAGGCAGGGCAGAAACATTACCAAGAGCTGTTTGATTTTGCCCCGGATGGTTACCTGGTGACGGATGGCGAGGGGATCATCCAGCAGGCCAATCGCGTGGTGGCCGTCTTGCTGCAGGTGCACCAGGACTTTCTGGTGAGCAAGCCGCTGGTTTCATTCGTGAGCGAGGGAGAGCGCGAGATCGTCCAGGCCCGGCTGAAGCAGTTGCGGAGTGGTGCCAGCAAGGTGCGGGATTGGCGGCTGCTAATGAAGCCTTGGGAGGGGGATCCCTTCTGGGTGGAGGTCACCGCGACCAGCCAGCACGACCTGGAGTCCGAGACGGTCAACCTGTTTTGGTTGTTGCGCTACGTCACCGAGCGCAAGCGAACGGAGGAGGAACTCCAGGAGAGCGAGGAGCGGTATCGAGCGATTGCCGACAATATCCGAGACGGTTTAACCATCATCGAGGACGGACGCGTGGTTTACTTCAACGACCGTGCGTGCGAGATATTCGGTTACCCCAGGGATCGATTCGTCAAGCTTACCAGCCTGGACTTTGCCGCGCCTGAGGAGAGGGAGCGATTGAGGCAAGTCGTGGAGAGGGTCAGGCAGACGGGGATGCCTCCTGCGGAACTCGAGTTCTGGATCGTTCGCAAGGATGGCACGAGGCGGTGTGTCTTGAATCGCTATTCCAATATTCCCAAGGCGGGTGGATCGGTGGCCCGTCTCGTGGTTACCACCGACATCACAGAGGGCCGGCAGGCGGAACAGGCACTGCGGGAATCAGAAGCCCGGTATCGGGCCATCTTTGAAACGACCGGCACGGCGACGGCTATCGTCGAGGGTGATATGACGATATCCCTGGCGAACGCCGAGTTCGAAACTCTCTCCGGCTATCTCGGCGGGGAGTTGGTGGATAAGAAGCGATGGACGGACTTTGTCTTGGAGGACGATCTGGAGGAGTTGGAAGCCTATCACCGGGTGTGTCGGATCGATCCGGACGCTGCTCCCGATCACTACGAATTTCATTTCGTCGATAGGGAAGGCGGCGTGAGAAACGTCCTGCTGACCATCGCCAGGATTCCGGAGACGAAGCGATGTGTGGCATCGCTCTTGGATATCACCGGGCGGAAGTTGGCGGAGGAGACGTTGCAGCGGCATGCGGCGCAGTTGGCGCTGTTGAGCGACATCGGCGGCAAGATCACGATCGTGACGGACCTGGGCAGCGTGTTGGACAGGGCGGCTCGTCTGGTGCAGGAGAGCTTTGGGTACCATCACGTGGGGCTATTCACGATGGATCGGGAACGGGGGGAGTTGGTGATGCGGGCCAAGGCGGG
>DAOUDX010000372.1:0-4900 GCA_034430835.1 Anaerolineae bacterium | reverse complement strand
TGTTGGTGGGGCGTCAGCCCTAAATAGCGCCATACATAGCATCGAAGTGGGGCGAGTTGCACCAAAAGTATGTCTTTTTGCAGCCCCAGTGGGGAATACAGAACACGTTCCCAAATTTTGAACAGACACGGCTAACAGTGACTGTTCGATAATTGGTTGAAACTGAGGGCGGTGGGGCGTAACCCCGGGATTTTGCCATTCTGCACACCGTAAGTGGGGCGAAAAGCACATCTCAGGCCCGTTTTTTCGGTCCCAGTGGGGCGCGCCAGATTCGTTACCAAAGTTCGAACAGTCGCGGCTAACACCTATATCCGTCTCCATACCCGTGCCGCCAGCTCCCGCGACCGGGCAGTGACAGCCTCTTCATCCAAGGTGAGGAGCCGGTGGTCGCGCATCAGCACCTGCCCGGCGCAGACGGTGGCGGTGACCATCGACGCCTCGACGCCAAAGATCAGATGCCAAGGCATGTTAGCCGCCGTCAGCGGCGTCGGAGGGTGATAATCCAGAAACACCAGATCGGCAGCCGTGCCCTGGCGCAGTTCACCCAGCACCAACTTCGGCCAGAAGACGCGGGCCAGCCGGGCATCGTTCGCATAGGCCAGCCGCATCACCACGTTGCCCGGCATCGCGCGGGGGTCGCGCTGGGCCAGCTTGTGCACCAGGTAGGCGGCCTTCATCTCGGCGAACATTTGGTTGGAGAAGCCGTCGTTGCCCAGGCCGACATTCACCCCGGCGCGCAACATCGCCTCTACCGGGGCCACCCCCACACCGTTGTTCATGTTCGAGCGCGGCTGGTGCGTGACCCACGTGCCAGTCTCGGCCAGCGCCTCGATCTCCCCCTCGTCCACGTGGACGCAGTGAACGGCGATAGTGCGGGGACCGAGTATACCTGCCTCGTGCAGGCGGTGGATCACGCGCTTGCCAGACTTGCGCAGGGCATCTTCCTGGTCGGCCACGTCCTCGGCGGCGTGGATATGAAAGCCTATCCCCCCCTCTTTCCCCCCCAATGGGAGGGAGGGGAGCTTGCCAGCAGCGGCAACGCAGTCGGCCAACGTCTCGTTGGAGAGAGTCAGGGAAGCATGCAGACCGAAGGACGCCGCAATTCGTGGTCTGGGATTTGAGACTTGGGATCTGGCGAAGCGGACGTTTTCGGCGATGCCCGCCCGAGTTCGCTCCGGCCCGTCCCTATCGGTGACCTCGTAGCACAGGCAGGCCCGCAGCCCTGCCTCCTGCACCGCTCCGGCGATGGTGTCCAGGCTGCCCTCAATGGCGTTGGGGCTGGCGTGGTGATCGATCAGCGTCGTCGTGCCGTGGCGAATGGCGTCCACCAGGCAGACCAAGGTCGAATAGCGCACGTCCTCCAGGGTGAGCGCTTTGTCCAGCCGCCACCACAGCCGCTCCAAGATCTGAGGAAAGTTGGCGGCGGGATCGCCCGGCACAGCCATCCCCCGGGCAAACGCCCCGTAAAAGTGGGTGTGAGCGCAGATGGAAGCCGGCAGCACCAGTTGGCCCGCCGCATCCCAGCGCTCGGCCTCGGGGTAGCGCGCGGCCAGCTCGGCGGTGGTGCCCAGAGCGGCGATGCAATCATCGGCGATGAGTAACGCGCCATCCTCAATGAGGCTGGGCTCGTCGCCCAGCGTAGCCAGACGTGCGTGTGTGATCAGCATTGATGGTGTCATTGTAGTGGAAAATCGGGGGGAGGACAAGTCTGGTTTCGCCAAAAACCCGTTTTCAGAGTATAATAAGCGCAACACAACCGGGGGACACTGACATGGCACAGACTATTCTTGTGATCGAGGACGATCCCCTCAGCGCCCGCCTTGCTGACCTGGTGTTGGGCTCCGAGGGGTATCAAGTCATTATTGCGCAAAACGGGCTCCTGGGCCTGAAGGCCGCCCGCGAGACGCCACCCGATCTGGTCCTGCTCGACCTGATGCTGCCCGGGTTGGACGGCTTCGAAGTCCTCAATCGGCTGCGGGCCGATCCCCAGACGGCCAACGTGCGGGTGGTGATCGTCTCGTCCAAGTCACAGCCCGCCGACAAGGAGACGGCGACCAAGATCGGCGCTGACGCCTATCTGACCAAACCCTATCGAAAGGGCGAACTGCTGGACATGGTGCGCTCGTTGTTGAGCGAAGCGCCGGAGAAGGCCAAGGCGGCACGGGGCGTCGGCGTGCTCTTCGTAGGGGCACGCGGGGATGAAGCGACGCGCGTCGCACTGCACACTGGGCTGGCGCTGGCCGGCGGGGGAGGGGCCGTCACCGTCGTGGACCTGCGCCCCTTCTCGGTCGAGCACCCCACGCTGCTGGACGTCGTACCTCGCCCTGCCCCTGCATCGCTCGCAGATGCCGCGACGGTGGCCCAACTCCACGGGTTGGCAGTGCAGCACCCCGGCGGGTTGCACCTGTTGAACAACCTGGAAGGAAGTGGGGACGCTGGACAACCCACCTCGAAAGACGCCGAGACAGCCATCGACGCACTATTGGCCGGAGAGGGGCTTGTCTTGATCGACCTGCCGCTCTACCCCGCCGACGTCCTACAACACGTGGCCAGCTTGTGTGCCCTGGTCGTGCTGGTCACCCGGGGGGACACGGCGTCACTGGCGGCGGCGCGCTCGGCGCTCACGCTGATGGACCGGGCCGGTGTGGGCATGGGGCGGATCGGCGTCGTGTTCGTCGGCTCGCCCGAAGAGGGCGCAGCCGAGCTAGGCCCGGACGTGTTGGGCACAATCCCCGCCGAAGCCGGCCCTGACGACCCGGTGTTCCAGGATCTGGCCGACGGTTTGCAGAGCCTGAGACAGTCCTAGCCTGGAGGAAACGGACGGGATGGCACCTGATACCGGGCAAGGTGAAACGCGACAATCCCTGCACGGAGTGCTCTTGGATGCCGGCCTGGTCACGCAGGAACAACTGGAGGCGGCGGAGCAAGCGCGCCAGGGCAGGCAAGAGATCACCGACGTGCTCATCGCGCAGGGCGTCATCACCCCGCGCGATGTCGCTATGGCGCTCAGCCTGCAGCTCAACCTCCCCCTGATCGACCTCAAGCGGCACACCGTGCAGACAAAGGCGCTGGAGCTGGTCCCCCAGGAGATCGCTGTGCGCTACGGCGTCACCCCTCTAGACGTTATCGACGACGAACTGATCGTCGTCATGGAGAATCCCCTCGACATCCAGGCGCTGGAGGACATCTCCATCCGGGCCGGCATGCGCGTGCGGCCGGCGGTGGGCACGCGGGAAGACATCCAGAAAGCGCACCTGCTCTACTACCGCGCCAGCGACGAGATCGAGCGGCAACTGGAACAGATCGCGCCGGAACCCACCCCTATCAGCGAAGAGCCGCGCCTGACCGCCGACATGGTCGCCCAGAATCCGGTGGCCCGCGTCGTCGAGCTGCTCATCGGCCAAGCCATCCGCGACCGGGCGTCCGACGTGCACATCGCCCCCGATAGCGGTCTGCTGCGCGTGCGCTACCGCATCGACGGCGTGCTGCACGACGCGCTGGCAGCCCCCCTATCCGTCCACGGCCCTCTCGTCAGCCGCATCAAAGTGCTGGCCGGGATGAACATCGCCGAACGGCGCCGCCCACAGGATGGGCAGTTCATCTTTCAAGAGAACGGCAACGAGATCGATGTGCGGGTGGCCACCATCGATACAGTTCAGGGGGAAATGGCCGTCCTGCGCCTCCTGGACAAGTCGATCTCGCTGCTGCAGCTCGAGGAGTTGGGGTTCCTGCCTGAGGCGATGGCAACGTACGAGCGGCTGTACACCCTGCCGTTTGGCATGATCCTCGTCTCTGGCCCCACCGGCGCCGGCAAGACGACCACGCTTTACGCCACTGTCAACCGGCTGGATCGGGACGAGAACAACATCATGACCATCGAGGACCCCATCGAGTACCAGTTCGAGCGCATCAACCAGATCCAGGTCAACAAACAGGCGGGCATCACCTTCGCGGCCGGGTTGCGGGCCATCATGCGATTGGACCCGAACATGATCCTGGTGGGCGAGATCCGCGACCAGGAGACGGCGGAGACTGCCGTGCAGGCCGCCCTCACCGGCCACCTGGTGCTCTCCTCCATCCACGCCAACGACGCCGTGGGTGCGCTCTACCGCCTGATCGACCTGGGTGTGGAGCCGTTCTTGGTCGTTTCGGCGCTGGGGGGCGTCGTGGCCCAGCGGCTGGTGCGGCGGGTGTGCGACCAGTGCTGCACCCTGGCCGACGTATCGCCGGAGGAGCGGCTGGCCTTTGAGGCAGAGATGGGCAGCGCGCCAGCGCGCTTCTACCGGGGTCAGGGGTGCAACTTTTGCGCCGACACCGGCTACCGGGGCCGCGTGGGGGTCTACGAGGTGCTCACCGTGAGCGAATCTGTCCGCCGCCTGGTAGTGGATGGGGTCGGCACCGACAAGCTCAAGGAGCAGGCCATTGCCGAAGGGATGGTGCCGATGCGGCGGGACGGTATGCTGAAGGTGCAACAAGGCATCACGACCCCGCGCGAGGTGATGCGCAACGTCTACACCATCCGGTAGAAACGCGGGCGCATGCCCTGTGGCCTTCCCCCCTCTCCTGATTTTCTATTGCCCTAGTCCTAACCCGGACAAGGCCGCTTCGCTACCAAGCCGGAACCAAGAAGTCAACCACGGAGACACGGAGAACACAGAAAGAAGAGCAGTTCTGAAACCTCAGTGCCCTCTGTGTCTCCGTGGTAAAACTCTTGCCCACTGTACAAGAATTCGCTCGTAAGGCACTAATAGTCCCAAGAGTCGTCGGGATGTAGGCCGTAATAAACTTATCCCCCCAGTACCTTACCAATCACATACCCCCTGACAATCAGGCAATTCGTCGCCCTTCGCCCCATTGAACATCTTTTCCCCCATAATAAGGGGGAAGGGGGTGTCCTATG
>DAOUDX010000371.1:0-10623 GCA_034430835.1 Anaerolineae bacterium | reverse complement strand
TTTCTTGTCCCTTCTCCCTTTCCTTGGGCTGGCTTGACCAACCACTGGTGGCCAGGGTGCTCTCAGAACACTTCCAGAGGATCACAATAAACACAGCTCCAAGTGGTACAACTTTTTGGGGGAACCCCCCAGCAGCGATTTGCCTTCCCCGCCCGGCTGTGCTATACTCACGTGCGGGAAGGGGCAATTACACCACGGGCTTGTGCTTCGTCAATCTTCCCCATCAGTCGAACAACCTTTGCACCTCAAGTTGACCGAAGATCCATAGTAAATCGAATAAAGGAGGCAAATCATGCAGCATCTGAAACTGAATCGGGTTCGGTTGTTGGCTTTGGTCGTGGTCCTGACACTGGCTCTCGTTCCGCTGGCCACAGTCTCGGCCCAAACTCATGTATTCATCAACGAGATCCACTACGATAACAGCAGCACGGATGTAGGCGAGGCCATTGAGATCGCAGGCCCGGTGGACACCGACCTCACGGGTTGGAGCGTCGTCCTTTACAACGGGAATGGTGGGGCTGTCTATGATACCATTACGCTGAGCGGCATCATCCCCGATCAGCAGGGTGGTCTTGGAACCCTTTCTTTCACTCCACCCGGCGGCAGCATTCAGAACGGCTCTCCAGACGGAATGGCCCTGGTCGCTCCCGGTGATGTCGTCGTGCAGTTCCTCAGCTACGAGGGCACGTTCACGGCCGTCGGTGGGCCGGCCGATGGCCTTATCAGCACCGACATCGGTGTGGAGGAAGGCAGCAGTACACCTGTCGGTGATTCTCTTCAACTGATCGGAACCGGCGCCTCGTACGAGGACTTTAGCTGGAGCGGGCCTTCCGCCAGCACCTTTGGCGCTGTCAACGCCGGGCAGACATTTGACGGTGGTAGTGGCCCTGACTACACCCCCATCTACGAAATTCAGTACACCACTGACCCTACGGGCGATTCCCCTCTCGCGGGCCAGGCCGACGTCACAACTGAAGGCGTCGTCACGGCCCGTTTCCAGTATGGCTACTTCATCGAGGACCCGGCGGGAGGTGATTGGAACGGCCTGTGGGTACACGACACCGACAACCTCCCAGCCATGGGTAACCGGGTGCGCCTGACCGGCACGGTGATCGAGTACTACGAGCTTACCGAGTTGGATGCCCTGACCGATTACCAGGTCGTGTCCAGCGGCAACCCGTTGCCCGCCGCCGCCGTGCTCGCCACCGGCGACGTATCACAGGAGCAATGGGAAAGCGTCCTGGTGCGCGTGGAGAACGTCACCGTCAGCAACGAGGACCTGGGCTATGGCGAGTGGTCGGTCAACGACGGCACAGGCGATGTCGTCATTGACGACAAGGGCAGCTATACCTACACCCCCGTCAACGGCGAGGCGCTGGCCGCCGTCGTCGGCCCGCTGGACTATAGCTATGATGTGTTCAAGATCCTTCCGCGCGACGATAACGACATCGTCTTGCCGATACCGCCGTCTGCTCTCGTCGTCAACGAGTTTCTCGCTGACCCTGCCGGCGATCTGGCGGGGGATGCCAACGGCGATGGCGAGCGCGACAGCTCTGACGATGAGTTCGTCGAGATCGTGAACGACTCGGACGACGACATCGACGTCTCCGGTTGGACCCTATCGGACGCCGTTAGCGTGCGACATACCTTCCCGGATGGAACGATCATCTCCGCTCGCTGCGCTATCGTCGTCTTTGGCGGCGGTACCCCCACCGGAGCGTTCGGCGGCGTGTTCGTGCAAACCGCTAGCTCCGGCAGGCTTGAACTGAACAACGGCGGCGATACCATCACCCTCCAGCGACGGCTCGACGGATCAGGCGATGGTTGTCTACGGCTCTGAAGGCGGCGACGATCAGTCGCTCACGCGCGATCCCGACATCGGCGGCTCCTTCGCGCTGCACACGGCTGCCACCGGCTCTGGCGGGACGCTCTTCTCGCCGGGCACTCTGATCGATGGCACGTCGTTCGCCGGATGTGCCCCTGCCTTTGGCGCGTGCGGCGATCCGGCCACCTTCATCCACGAGGTCCAGGGGCCCGGTCCTGTCAGCCCGCTGAACGGCACGTCCGGCGTCGTTGTCGAGGGCGTGGTCGTCGGCGATTTCCAGGACACCGTGACCCAGCTCAGGGGCTTTTTCATCCAGGAGGAGGATGCCGACGCCGATGGCGACGCGACCACCTCCGAAGGCATCTTCATCTGCGACAGCGGTTTTGGTGTGGACGTCAGCGTGGGCGACGTCGTCCGCGTGCAAGGAGATGTCACCGAATACTATGAGTTGACCGAGCTGAACTATGTGAGCAACCTGGTCGTGTGCGACACGGACGCCAGCGCCAGCGCCGCCGTCGTCACCCTGCCGGTTCCCGACCTGGCGCAGTGGGAGACCTACGAGGGGATGCTCCTCACCATCCCACAGACGCTCTACGCCACCGACAACTATGATCAGGGGCGGTACGGTGAGGTCAGTCTGTCTGTCGGTGCGCGCCTGGTCGCCCCGACCAACGTCGCCAGCCCCGGCGCGGACGCCCTGGCTCTCCAGGACCTCAACGACCGCAGCTGCATTCTGATGGACGACGGCAGCAATGTCCAGAATCCATTGCCGCTTCCGCCCTACATCGGCGGGGACAACACACTGCGCGCGGGCGACACGATCCCTGAGCTCACCGGCGTCCTGGCCTATGGCTTCGATACCTACCGCGTCCATCCGACGCAGCCGGTGGCGTTCACGCGCGTCAACGCCCGCACCGCCGCGCCGCCCTCGGTCGGCGGCAGCCTCAAGATCGCCAGCTTTAACGTGCTCAACTACTTCAACGGCGATGGGATGGGCGGTGGCTTCCCCACCTCGCGCGGTGCTACCACCCCCGAGGAGTTCGCCCGCCAACGCGCCAAGATCGTCAGCGCCATCCTGGTGATGGACGCCGATGTCGTCGGCCTGATCGAGATCGAGAACGACGGCTACGGCCCGTACAGCGCCATCGCGGACCTGGTGGACGGCCTGAACGCCGTGGCCGGACCCGGCACCTACGCCTTCATCGATCCCGGCGTGGCCCAGATCGGTACCGACGAGATCGCCGTCGGCTTTGTCTACAAGCCCGCCACGGTCACTCCCGTAGGGCTGTCCGCCATCCTCGATTCATCAGTGGACCCCACCTTCATCGATACCAGGAACCGTCCCGCCCTGGCCCAGACCTTTGAGGAGAATGCGACGGGCGAGCGGTTCACCCTCGTGGTCAATCACTTCAAGTCCAAGGGCTCCGGTTGCGAGGACATCGGCGATCCGGACCTGGGCGACGGCCAGGGCAACTGCCCGGCCACCCGCGCCAGCGCCGCCATTGCCCTGATCAACTGGCTGGCCACCGATCCCACCGGCTCGGGCGATCCCGATTTCCTCATCATCGGCGACCTGAACTCTTACGCGATGGAGGACCCCATCGTTGCCATTGAGGGCGCAGGCTACATCAACTTGCTCGGCACCTTTGTCGGGGAGGACGTCTACTCCTACGTCTACTATGGGCAGGCCGGCTATCTCGACCACGCCCTGGCCAACGGAAGCCTCGCCCCGCAGGTGGCGGGCGCGACGGTGTGGCACATCAACGCCGACGAGCCGAACGCTCTTGCCTACAACGACTACAACCAACCCGCTCTTTACGACGCGGACCCGTACCGTTCCTCCGACCACGACCCGGTGCTCGTCGGACTGAGTCTCTTTTCCGCCAAGCCGCTGGAGGACATGGACGTGCGCTTCATGCAGATCCATTGGATGCCATTCGGCGGTGGGCAGGCTCGCTTCTACCTCTGGGGCGAGTTCGATCTGCCCGAGGGCTTCACACGCGACGATCTGAGTCGCGACATGACGCTCTGCGTGACCATCGCCGATGAGACCGGCTGCGACACTGTCACGTTCACGCAGTACAAGAAGGTGTGGCTCTATCGCGGGTGGAATGGCGCCGGCGACGGGATAGGCATCGACTATGCCACCATCACGTGGAAGCACAAGAGGGCTTTCGTCAGCGTAGGAGGCAAGCTGAACCTGCCCGGCGTCGATCGGAGCACCCGTCCGGCCGAGGCCAAGATCGGGCTCAGCTTTGCCCTGGAGACACCCGTTCCGACGCCTGAGCTGTTCGCGGAGGTGCTCGTTCCCTTCGGGACGCACAGGAGATTGTGGTTCTACATCAGCCGATAGGTTTAGGAGCGGTCAGTTCAGAGGCGGGGCGCCCAGCCCCGCCTCTGGCTTGTGGGGTGGCAGGCCCCGTCGGTGGCTGCGGTCTGCCAGGGTGCGGTTTAAGTTTTCGGTTGGGGTGTCTGGGATGTGGCTCGAACCGGGCACGGCCGAAACGCATATGACGCCATGGGTGATTGGCAAGCGGTCGCCACGGTCCAGTGGGTTTGGTTTTCTCCGGTGTATCCGCCATGGGGGGATGCTCGTTTGTCTGGATGGGAGGGGCAGCCGGGACTACAGGCGAGTCTGGAATGACTGCAGGCGACTCGGGCTTGGCGGGTTGGGGTTTTCGAAGCGCGTGGCGAGTCGCGCGACGCTCGCTGCGGCGTTGTCGGTCTTGATGACGTAACGCCACCACAATCTGCGGCCAGGCTTCTTCCCAGCGGTCGTTGCAGGCCTCGTTGCGCAAGGCCTAGTTCTGCCAAGCCATTGGAGCATTGCAGGGGCGCAACAAGCCGCGCCCCTGTGTTCATGTCTCCACGGCGGAGGGTTGGTTTTCAACTCTCTTTGCCGGGCGAGGAATCTACAGGCAGGGCAAAGGAGAACGTGCTCCCTCTGCCCTGCTTACTCTCTACCCAGATGCGCCCGCCATGGTGTTCGACGATCTCTTTGCTGATCGGCAGCCCTAGCCCGGTGCCCTTGAGAGGGCTGACCGCTACGTCGCCCACCTGGCGGTATTTTTCAAAGACATACGCAATGTCGTCGGGTTTGATGCCCACGCCTGTGTCAGTAACACTCACCACTACCCACGTGCCATCTGAGAAGCCGAGTCTGGTCAGGTTTTTCTGGGTTGCCTCGACCGAGTCATACAGGGTGGGAATTGGGCCTATACACTCAAGACTCTCGCCTTTGACGCTCAGCATCCATCCCCGCACCTCGATGTCGCCCTGCTCGGTAAACTTGATGGCGTTGGCGAGCAGATTGGTCATCACCTGGGAGATTCTGTCCTGGTCGGCCCAGACGGAGGGTAGTTTCCCGGAGGGTAGGTGAATCTGGACAGGCAGATTCTTCTCCTCGGCCAGGGCTGTGGTCGCGGTGACAGCCTGATCGATCACCTCGGTGAGATCGGTCTCCTCCATGCGCCATTCCATCTGGCCGGCCTCTATCTTGGCGATGTCCAGCATGTCGTTAATGAGACGTGTGATGCGCATGCTTTCCTGTTCGATGATGGCCAGATTGTGCTGGATGCGATTGACGGCCTGTCCCGGCTCTTCGTCGCTGTCCAAATGGGGGACGATCCGGCGTTGGAGATCACGTTGGATCAGGCTGGCAAAGCCGAGGATAGAGGTCAAGGGGGTGCGCAACTCGTGGGAGACGGCGGTGATGAAATCGCTCTTGGCACGATCTAGCTCGGCCTCGCGGGTGATATCTCGCAGCACGGTGACGACGCCGAAGGAATGCTGCTCTTTATGTTCTGACGATGGGAGGTGCAGTGGGGCAGTCGAAGCTTTCAGTACCTGGCCGCTCTGCAGCGCTATGTTCTTGGTGTAGCCTTGGCTCGGCGACTGCAGGGTCTGGGTGATGATGTCCTGCAATTCGGTAATGGTACAGCACTCGGCCAGCGGTCGATCGCGCAACGAGTCCTCGTCAGGCAGGTTCATCATCTGGCGAAAGACCGGGTTGCTGAGAATGACGTGCCCATCGGAATCGACGACCACCAGGCCGTCGGCGACGCTGTTGAGGATGGTGTCCAGTTTGTTCGTCTGGGCAGTGAGTTCCTGGCTCTTGAAGAACAAGGCCCGCTGCTGTTGTTGAATGTCTTGCAGGAGCCGTGCGTTCGCCACGGCCACTGCCGTCTGGCTGGCTATCGTCCGGCAGATGTCCTGCTCTTCGTCCGTGAACTCGCGCCGCTCGTCCACGGTGCCCAGGAGCAGGATGCCGATCGTCTCCCCCCGGGCCGACATGGGAACGAGGAGCAACGACTGGAACTCTATCGAGGGATGTTGTCGCCTGAGTCTCGCCACGAGTTCCGGATCTTTGACCGCGTCGATCTGGTACGCTTTGCCTGCGTCCAGCGCTTCCCGAACGTTGGACGGAATGGAAAGCTTGATGCGCAGGTTGCCGAGTTGGCTTTCCGGATGCTCGGCGATGATCGTCCCGTGTTTCTCATCCTGCTCCAGCATGAGTGTGCTTCCATAGTCTACGCCGGTCAACTCGACCAGGTGACGGACGGCGATGTCCAGGATCTCGTAGGCGTCCAGGGAAGCGCTCAAGATGGTGGCAACGCGATTGATGATCATCAGGTTGCGCGCCCATTGTGCCATGGCCTCGGCGTTGGCCCGGCTCTTTTGTAGCAGGCGAGCCGCCTCAATGGTCGCCGCTGCCTGGTTGGCCAGGGAGGTCATCAACTGCACGTCCTGCTTCTCGAAACCGTTCGGTTCTTCGCTTTCCGCCACGAAAATGCCCACCAGCTTCCCGCCGACGGTCATTGGGGTGACGATCGCGGATCGCACGCTGGGGCCGCTGACGATGTGAAAGTCGGATTGGCTGACGTCGGGGATTGAAAGCGGTTCGCCGCTGTTGAGTGCGCGCTGTATGCCTGGCTCCGACTCGACGCTGAACTGGCTCGTCGACACCTCGGCAGAGACCTCGCAGCCAGAGGATGCCACGTATAGCTCTTCACTCTTTTCGTCCATTAGAGCGATGAGCGTGTTGTAATAGCCGAATATGGTCCTGGCGCTCTTGGCCAGCTCGTCCAGCAATTGATCGAGATCGTAGGTGGTGCTGATGCGGGAAGAGATGGCCTGGAGGGACAGGAGTCGTTGATGTTCCTGCTGCAGTGTCTCTTGCTGAGCCTGTATGCGCATCTGGACGTCGTTGAAGGCGTTCACCAAATCGCCTATCTCGTCGAGGGAGAGGATGGGGAGCTGTTCTCCTACCTCCCCTCTCAATGCGACTTCCGATAGGCGCTGGGTCACCTGCCGCAGATCGTCGGTTATGTCGGCGGTGATGACGAGGGCGAAGAAAAACGTGAATCCCAGGATCGCCGCGTTAAAGGCCAGGAGAAGCGAAAGTGTTTGCTGGATGAGGGAGGTGGGCGCTGCTTCCTGAACGGCGCGGTATACCAGGTCAAGAACTAGGGTGCTGGGAAGGTAGACGGCGATGACGTTGAGGGCAAGGATGATGACGAGCAGGCGGGTGCGGATGGTGAAGCGCTGGCCTTCGCGGGCCAGCGAGGGGGATGGGCGGGGAATCAGGTGGAAGGTGACGATGAGGACCGGCCGTAGTTGCCAGCGGGCCACGAGGGCCAGCAGAAGCCCTGTGCTGACGCTGGTAGCCAGCACGAAGAGCGATTCGGAGAAGTAGGGCGCCAGCTCGTACCCAGAGATCATGAGCGGGCCGACGATGTTGACCAGAAGGGTTGCGACGAGGATAGCTCCCATCAAGGTGACAAACAGGTAGACCGGTGCATTGAAGGCGGCGCGGCGGGCGTTGCGGATCGTTTCCGGTGATGGTTCGTCGCCCTGCTTCAGGTCGCGGCGCAGCCGGGCGATCGGAGTCAGGTAGAGGTAGGCCCACGTGACCAGGACCACGGCCAGCGGCGGGGTGACCCAGAGATAGTTTTGGCGAGACTGGTGGGCCGCTTGTGGCGCAAAACTGAGGATCAAGGGGGTGACGACCAAGACGAGCGCCGTGAACAAGGCGATGCTCGCTAGCAGGGCCAGCAGGATGTAGAGGCGAACTGGTGGAAATGGTGATTTCATGCGCTAACCTAGATCGGCTCGTACTGGGACGTCCAGTATCTTGGCGACGTACTTGATGAGCTCGACGACGTCAAAGGGCTTGGTGACGTACTCGTCGGCCCCCGATTCAAAGCTCTGCTCCCGATCAGCCGCCTGGCCTTTGGCGGTGAGCACGAGCACATGGGTATTGGCCAGGTCGGGATCGGCCTTGATACGTTCGCACACCTCGTAGCCGGAGAGTCCTGGCATCATGATATCCAGGATGATCATATCGGGCCGTTCAGTCCGCACCTTGCGCCAGGCTTCGTTTCCTTCGCTCGCTACCAGTAGCCTGATACCGGCTTTCTGGAAATCCTCCAGTATCTGTAGGAGCAGCATCCGAATGTGGACTTCGTCGTCTACGATCAAGATCTTCTTGGGCATCACGGCTGACCTTCGTGTGGCGCGCGGACACTCGCCGGATCAGAGTATACACTAGGCGGGGAAAGCGAGCAAGTTTCGCGAGGGTGGTCAAGTGGTATCTTCGTAGCGAGTGAGTGCACTATCGACCGCGCGCCTTGGCTGTAGGGATGGTGTACCACCCGCGCCATCAACGTACCAGTCGCAACGAGCGGTTGCTCTCTGTGCACCTCGGTGCTAGAATCGCTGTATGGTGAAACGCCTGCGCCTCCGAGATTGGCTCACGCTGTCCCTCCTTCTCACGCTGGCGGCTGCTTCACGGCTCTACGGCCTCGATTGGGATGGCGCCATCGGGGCTCACCCGGACGAGCGGTACGCGGTGGGCGTGGCAGAGAGCGTGCGCGCATCGGGCTCTCTGGATGTTTTCGCCGCCGCGCCGGACCTGGCTTACGGCCACCTGCCGGTGTACCTGCTGGCGCTGGCGATGGGGCGGGGTGGGGTGGACCCTCTCTTGGTGGGGCGGGCGCTGGCGGCGCTGTTCGACGTCGGAACAGTGGCGCTCTCCTTTGCGCTGGGGCGGCAGGTCTGGGGTCGCGGGATCGGCCTGTTGGCGGCGGCTCTCGTCACGCCGATGGTTCTGCACGTGCAGCAGGCGCACTTTTACGCCGCCGACGGGGTGTTGACTTTCTTCGTTCTGGGTGTGCTGCTCTTTGCCGTCCGGCTGGTCGAGGGCGGGCGGGCGCGGGACGCGCAACTGGCGGGCGCGTGGACTGGACTGGCGCTGGGCAGCAAGATCAGCGCGGTGTTTCTGCTCATTCCACTGTGGGCAGCCTGCTCTGGTGTGCCGGGTGGGCGAGGCACACGCCGGTGGCTTGCCTTGCAGGTGGCCCTGGTGGCGCTGATGGCTTTTGCGCTCACGAACCCCTGCGCCCTTCTGTCGTTCCCCGCGTTCTGGCGCAACGTGGCGCGGGAAGCGGCCATCGCGGGGGGAGCGCTGGACGTGCCCTACACGCGTCAATTCCATGTGGCTTGGCCCTATGTGTATCCCATCGTGCAGCAGGCGCTGTGGGGGATGGGGTTGCCGCTGGGCGTGGCCGGGTTCGGTGGCCTGGCTTACTGGGTGTGGCGGGCGGTGCGGAGGCCGCTGTCTCCGGGCGCGTGGGTGGTGTTGATGTGGGTTGCGCCCTTTTTTGCCTTTACCGGCGCGCTCTACGCCAAGTTTCCCCGCTACCTGCTGCCCCTGACGCCGGTGCTCGCCGTCTACGCGGCCTGGGTGCTCGTCGCCATGTTTCGGTGCATGAGATCCTGGCTCTCGTCGCCGAATCGCTCGTTCCTCTTCTCCTCGATCCCCATCTGCATCACTCTCATCTGCACTTTTCTCCATTGCATTGCCTTTCTTAGCCTCTATCGCTTTCCGCACCCCTGGCTGGCTGCCACCGCTTGGTTCCGTGAGCGCGTGCCGCCGGGCGCGGTGGTGGCCGTCGAGCGGTGGGATCATCCGCTGCCGCTGGATGAGGCGAGCGACTACGTCGTGGTGGAACTCCCCGTCTTTGACGAAGACACACCGGAGAAGTGGGCGGCGATGGAGGCGGCGCTGAGGGAGACCGACTACCTGGTCATCGCCAGCCGGCGCGGGTACGCGGCGCTCGCACGGTGGCCAGAACGGTATCCACTCACGACTCGTTATTACAGAGAACTCTTTGCAGGCGAGCTGGGCTTTGAGGTGGTGGCCTGTTTCCGGCGTGACTCACGTCTGGGGCCGCTGGCTGTGGTCGATGATCCAACGACCGGCCTCGGCTTCTCGCTGCCTGAAAGGTGCCGGCCCAATGCGCCTATTGTGCTGACGCTGTTACGGCTCGACGAGAGCTTTGTGGTCTACGATCACCCACTTGTCATCGTCTTTCAGCGTACTAGACCGGGTAGCGACTGAGCCTTGGCTGCAAGGCCCGAAGACTTCGCATAGTCATTATAAAGGCTAAACTCCAAACTGGCTTTGCCCTGTCCCTGAAGCACAACTAGGCTATACGAATGCCATGTAGTCTGGCCGTCCGCCCGCGCCTGTGCGCCCGTTGCGAGACTCGCTCCCCAGTGGTATAATCCCTCCTCGTAGAGAACGTGAAGAAACATTGGAGACTGTGGGGTGGGCTGCCCGTCAGCATAGCTGTCTGATCGAGGAACCTTCCATTTTTCTGCCGGTACTTGTTTAGCGTCTGACAATTGCCGTCGGACCGACCCTTATCGTAGCTGAGACCGGCGGCCGATGTCAATAGCGAATATTGGTGATTGAAAAGACGTGCTATCTGGCGTATTCTGTAGATGTGATGGAT
>DAOUDX010000370.1:0-3622 GCA_034430835.1 Anaerolineae bacterium | reverse complement strand
GCGTTGAACTGGAAGCGAGCCTTGTCCGGTGGCAACACTGGGTGAACCTGTTGTGGGAACCGCCGTGTACGGACCCGTACGCACGGTGGTGTGGGAGGACGGGGGCCGCGAGGCCCCCTCCTACCCGATTCTTTGCGCCTTGGTGGTAGGGTGTGAACGATGTCTACACACACGCTCTCTCGCCGTGACTTTCTTCGCATGACCGGACAGGGCCTGGCGGCGACGATGGTGCTAGCCGGATGTCGTGCATCGCTGCCGGGCACGTCCATAGAGGAAACACCGCCGACGGATACGCCCACCCCGCCACCGACAGTGACCCCGGCGCAGGGGCCCACATCGGGTGCCAGCCTGGAAATCAAGATTGGCCAGATGCTCATGATCGGATTTCGCGGGCTGGAGGTGAACGACGACCACCTTATCGTGCGCGACATCCGGGAGCGAGGCCTGGGCGGCGTGGTGCTCTTCGACTACGACGTGCCCGGCCAGAGCCTGGTGCGTAACGTCGAATCCCCCGCGCAGGTGCAGGCGCTGGTGGGATTGCTACAGGCAGCCTCCGACATCCCCCTGCTCGTCGCCATCGACCACGAGGGCGGCGTGCTCACCCGCCTGAAGGAGGAACACAGCTTCCCGCCGACCCTCTCTCACCAAGCCCTGGGAGAGATCGACGATCCCGCCTTCACCCGCGAGCAGACTGCTGCGATGGCCCAGACTCTGGCAGGGCTGGGCATCAACCTCAACCTGGCCCCTGTGGTCGATCTCAACCTCAATCCCGGTAACCCCATCATCGCCCGGTACGAGCGCAGCTTTTCCGCCGATCCGGAGGCCGTGACGCGCCACGCCATCGCGTTCATCGAGGCCCACCACGAGCAGGGTGTGCGCTGCGCCCTCAAGCACTTTCCCGGCCACGGCAGCTCGACCGGCGATACGCACGAGGGATGGGCGGATGTCACCGACACTTGGTCGCGGCTCGAACTTGAGCCTTTTGCCAACATCATTGAGGTCGGGCGGGCCGACGCCATCATGACGGCCCACGTCTTCAACGCGAAGCTGGACGCCGACGATCCGGCCACCCTCTCCCGCCCCACCATCACCACCATCCTCCGGGAGGAATTGGGCTACGACGGCGTCGTCATCTCCGACGATATGCAGATGGCGGCCATCACCGATCACTACGGGTTCGAGGCAGCGGTGCGGAAGGCCATTGAGGCCGGCGTGGACATCCTCGCCTTCGCCAACAACTCGGTGTACGAGGAAGACGTCGCCAGCCGAGCCGTCGCGCTCGTCAAGCGCCTGGTGGAAGAGGGCAGCATCAGCGAGGCACGCATCGACGCCTCGTACCGGCGCATTCGGCGGCTCAAGAACAGACTGACGGCAACTTAGACCATGCAGATCAACAGTCCACACGAAACCAACCGATTCCGGCACAACCCGCTGGCCGCACGTCTGGCGAAGCGTGCGGGATGTCTGGGAAGTCGCATAGCATTCGTTCTGGCCGCCGTGCTTGGTCCCCTGACAAGCCTGTTTGTGATCACAAGCCTCGTGAATGACTACAGCTACAGCAGCATCCTCCTTAGTTTCCTCACTATCCTAACCGTTGCGTTCATCGTTGGAGGTACGCTTTCGCTTCCCTTGTTCATCGCGTCCACCTCAGCCAGCCTGATCGTGAGGTATACACACAGCCTGGAATATCCCCTACTCTGCACAACACCCCTTTCCAACGCACAGATTGTACGTGGGTACGTGCTTGCTGCTTTACGATACGTCCGCGCCCCACTCGTCTTGATGCTCGGTCTACTGCCGGGTATGGAAATGCTATTAACACACTTGGCGGCCTTGTTTCTGGGTCATTACTACTTCCCTTGGAGCATCTATGATGGTGTGCTGGCTCAGGTTGATCTTGGAACACTCGGTATCGTGTCAAAGCACTCGCTAGTTGTTCTGGTTTTCTCTCTTGGAATGCTCGGCATAAGCCTGTTGGCAGTTGCTCTCGGCGTGTGGCTCGGCCTATGGTGGCGTGTCCAGACTCTATCCTCCGCAGCGGCCGTGATGGCAATCCTGATCAACGTACCGCTGGCCTACGGGGTCCACCGAGCAGTAGGTGTCCTTCACATCTCAGATTTGTTTCTCCGGCACCTCGTGCAATATGCTTTGTTCGCACCGCTCCCCTACCTGCTGGCCTCCGGCTGTATGCGCTTGGCCCGGCGCTGGGCGCGGAAGTGGTAGAAACGGAGATAGAATATGGTGGTCAACGCAAGATTCGTCCACACCAACCTCGTCGCCAAGGACTGGCGGCGGCTGGCCCGCTTCTACGAGCAGGCCTTTGGCTGCACGCCCGTGCCGCCCGAAAGAGACCTTGCCGGCCAGTGGCTCGATGACGCCGTCGGGATTCCCGGCGCTCGCATTCGAGGCATCCACCTGCGGCTCCCCGGCTACGGGGCCGAGGGGCCAACGCTCGAAATCTTCCAATACACGCCCGAGGAAGCGCGATCCACAACTGCCGCCAATCGTCCCGGCTTTGGGCACATTGCCTTCGCTGTCGAGGACGTGGAAGCCACCCGCGAGTCAGTGCTGGCGGTCGGTGGCGACGAACTGGGGAAAGTTGTCTCGGTGAAAGTGGCCGGCGCAGGCAGAATCACCTTCGCCTACCTCACCGATCCAGAGGGGAATATCATCGAGGTACAGCGGTGGGAGGAAGCCCCATGAGTCATCGCACCCGAACAGTCGGCGCGAGAGGCTGGTGGTGCGCCCCTCCGTGTACCCGATCTCGTGTCCGATCCCGGTTCTACCACGGTCAAGCGGGCTAGGCGCTGCGCTGGTGCACCAAAGTGGCAGGCCTCCGCATGCCAGAGACCGGTGCCGGGAGCATGCCCGATATCCAGGGGCCGCAGGCTGACCCCAGGGTGCAGCCCACAGCGGAACTGGACGATCCCGCGCGTCTGCCAGCCATGCAACCATTCAGGTGAAGACGCGTAATCGTGAGCAGTATCAGCCCACGTTGAGGTGACAACCATGGAACCATCCGCTGTCATCCGGCTCGATTCACTGAGCAAGACCTATCGGTCGAAAAGCGGCGGCCCAATCCAGGCGGTTCGGAGCGTGAGCCTCTCTGTGACCGAGGGGCAGGTGTCCGGTTTTCTCGGGCCTAACGGCGCCGGGAAAACGACCACCATCAAGATGACCTGCGGCTTGGTCAGGCCGACGGCAGGGCAGGTGACCGTCAACGGCTACGACGTCTGGCACAGACGTAACGCGGCCATGCGCCAGATCGGCGCGGTCCTAGAGGGTACACGCAACGTCCACTGGCCCCTCTCAGCCTGGGATAATCTGATGTACTTTGGCAATCTGAAGGGGGTGTGGGATCGGCGCAGGGCTCTTCAGGGCAATACTAGAATCGGGAGGTTACGATGGCCAAGAAGCAAGGAAAACGACAGAGGGTTCGAAAAGCACTGCTGCTGATCTCGTTGCTGTTGTTCCCCGTGATTATAAACTACTGTCGAGTCCCGTAAAGTCATACCAGTTGCACTCTAACAAGAGTCTCGAAAAGTCGTATCACCCTCGTTGACCAAATTCGCCGATCCGGTACCCTTGTCATGAGGCAACAAGTCTCCGGCAAGGAGGATGG
>DAOUDX010000369.1:0-3099 GCA_034430835.1 Anaerolineae bacterium | reverse complement strand
TACGACTTCAACTTCGCCTGGTTTGGGACCAGGGCTGGCGCTGGCACCATCACGGTGGCTTCCGGGGCGGCGTCGACTGACTACACCTTTGAATCCGGGCCATCCGAGCCAGCCTTTTTGGTCATGGAGATAGCCGAGACGACATTTGCGGACGGAGATGTCGATGTTAACCTGCAACTCACCGACGCCTACCTCAACCCCCTGACGGCCCCAGAGATTACGTTTGATTTAGGACTCGAAAGAACAGGGGGTAGTGGAGTTGGCCCGGACGCGAAGTTCGTATGGACTGACACAACGGATTTACATCAACTGGTGACCGTGTCAGGGCAATTCAGTACCCCGGCGTACTACGAGGTCGACGACCCCGAACCCGTTCTGGTGTGGATCAATCCAGAACCTCTGGGCGATGGGACTATCATCACCGGAGTTGGCCAAGTTCTCGTGTTCGCCGATGACATGGAGGGCGCGGACGGCTGGACACGTGAAAACCCAAGCCAATGGGAGGTGGGAGTTCCAACGTTTGGACCGGAAGCCGCCCATTCGGGCGAGAACGTGATGGGCACCGTCCTTGGTGATACCTTTGATATCACGTTCGACGATTATACCCACCGCGTGGCCGATGCTTTGCCGTCGGGCCTTGCTCTCTCCAGCGCGACCCTTGAGTACTGGCAGTGGTACGATTTCGGCGGAGATGACCGACCGTGTTCGCCGGGTGCAGGCTTCGTGTCCATGAACGGGGGCGAGTTCATTGAACCCGAGGGCTATCCCGGCCCCGCGACTTGTGGCGATGAGAATCTGTGGGGGTTCGGCGGCTGTAACGCTGGGTGGGAGAAGGCAGAGTTCGACATCCCCGAGTTTTCGGGCAATTCTTTCGACCTAGGCTTCCACTTGGTGGCACCGGATTACCCGAATGACATCACCGGACCAGGTTGGTACATTGATGACATCACCATCATCGGTTTGGCCGATGCTGGAATAATTCGCTAAGCTGCTTCTGAATGGCATCACGCTCTTGTGGAGCGACTCCCGCCAGCTCGGCGTGCTCTGGCCATGTTTACCGGGAGGGGTTGGATACCCTCCGACCAAAACGACGTGCCACACGATTCGTTGACGAATCTCCCCTGACCGTACCTGGTGACGTCCGCAGATTGGAAAACAGACCTATTTTCTTCGTCATTACAGAAATTTGTCAACGATTTGACCGGCTCGGCTGTTCGAGTTTTTTGCGCATATTGCGCCATGCGCAAAAAGGGTTTATTTGAATATAATTTCTAATCAAGAAAAAGGGGGAGAAAAAGGGGTCAGACCCCGACACTTGACACTATTTTGTTTTCAAGAAAAAGAGCTGCAGACTTTTGAAATAGCAAAGATATTATATGTCATATGTCGGGGTCTGACCCCTTTATTCCCGGGGCCTAACGACTCGCTGAACCACCGCACGGATCTTCGGCTCTTGACTTCTGCCGACGATACTCGTAGTACCGATTACTCCATAGCGTTGTCTTGTACGCGCGTCGTTATTCAGGAGCTGAGAACATGAAAATCCTCTTTCGTGGCTTTCCGGTGATGGGCATTCTCCTTGCCCTCGTGCTTGTACAGGGATGCAGCGGGACGTTGCATGGAGTCCCCAACGAAGACGGGGGAGATACTCTGGACGGAGGGGACGCCGCCACCACCCAGAGTGACGGCGACCTGGACGGAGGGGACGCCGCCATCACCCAGAGTGACGGCGACCTGGACGGAGGGGACGCCGAGGACAACGCCGCGTTTGTATCCCAGGACGTGTCCAGCAGCCTGGCTCCGGGCGCCTCTTTCTTGGCCCAGTTCACCATGAGAAACACCGGCACCACCACCTGGAGCGAGGCGAATCGGTTCCGATTGGGTTCGGACAATCCGCAGGACAACGTGACCTGGTCCACGGGCCGCATCCAGATCGAAGGCGGTGTCACAGTGGCACCCAATGATTCCTATACCTTCACGGCCAATCTTACTGCGCCGGCCACGCCGGGATCGTACACCATGCAGTGGCGGATGGTGCACGAACAGGTGACCTGGTTCGGTGAAAGCACCGGGCTTCTGACCATCCAGGTGGTGGATGTATGCGCAAACCATTGCAGCAACGGACAGATAGACTGCGGTGAGATCTACATAGACTGCGGCGGGAGCGATTGCGCCCCCTGTGAACCGATCGAGTTGGCCGACGCCACAGCCCGCGGAGGGTACGTGAAGGTGGTGCCGGCCTCTCCCGGCAAGGTCATGGTGGTGTGGCACAAGAGCGCGTCGGGCAATGACAATCACATCCGATGGACCTGCTTCGACGGTCAGGCGTGGTCCCCGACACAGCCGGTCACCGCAGGCACCGGAGGGCAGGAGTATCCCTGGATGGTTTCGGACAGCCTGGGACGGTTCCACTTAGTGCACAACGACGGCGGGGCCGATGGGAGAAGAGTCCACTATAATGTTTACGACGCATCGGATTGCAGCGGACAGTGGCACAACAACGCCGAAGTGCTGCCTCGTACCAGTCCGTACAGCGCCTCGTATCCGTCGGTGAGCGTGGATGAGAACGACGACCCCTATGTGACCTGGAGCCAGTCCCAGGCACAGCGTATCTCTCCATTTCCGGACTGCGGCAGCGGATGTGCTGCGAACAATCATTGCTACCTGGCGGGCAACATCTGTATTCCGGACTATGAGCAACATTTTTCCCGCCGGACAGGCGGTGCGTGGGGATCGGGGAGTTGGACCTCGCCAGTGAACATTGCAGCCGGGGCCCCTGGCACGCGCTTTTCCCATCACGGAACCATTTCTGTGGTGAACAGCACCACGGTGCATGCGGTATGGATGCACGGGGACCCTAGTCGACAGATATACTATTCTCAGTTCAACGGCACAACCTGGAGCCAGCCTGAGTTCACCGGGATCAACGCCCATATGGCGGATGTTCAGGCGGACGCGCAGGATGCCTTTGTCTTTGCGGACAACGCCGAATCTGTCTCACGGCCCGCACTACCCTTCAGCGGGGCTCAGTGGTCCTCTGTCACCGATGTTTCCGGGGGCACGCTCTTCAACTTCGTGAAACTGAAGCTGGATCAGAAC
>DAOUDX010000368.1:0-6760 GCA_034430835.1 Anaerolineae bacterium | reverse complement strand
TGCGACGAAGACAAGACTCTGATGGGTGACATTGCCCGACGGGTGAGCGGCTACGTCGAAAGCCATCATCTCTCGAAGCAGGCTCAGGCCAAGCTGGAGGAAGTGAGGTCGGCACATCAGCTCTACAAGCCCGGCCAATGGGTTATACGCGCGCCTGAGCCGGTTCCATCGGAAGAACCTGCCCAGTCGAAGGAGGCGGTCTCCAGCGACGTCGGGACGAAGGCTCGCTCCGAGGTGAAGAAACGTTCGGAAAAGATCCGTGCCCGCGAAAGGCTGCGAAAGCTGTTGCGGCGTGTATCTGTGCGGCTGTTCATTTTGGTGCTGGTAGCATTGGTTTTGGTGGGGGCATCTCTCACGGTTGGGCTTGGGCCTCAGGCACAGGGAAAGCCTTCGTCGCCGGTACCGGAGGGGTCTCCAGCTCCGACGGCGATAGCTGCGACCAAGCCCCTTCTGGGCGGTGACGTGCTCCCCACTGTGACCGTGCCATCATCTGATTCAACGTCCATTCCTGTACTTGGTCCGATGTCCACAGCTTCCAGCACACCCCTCCCCACGGCGTCTTTTCCCACCCCTCAATCCGGCGATTTGGTCGTCCTGTCGCCTTTCCCAGAGGTCGCACCGGCTACGACCCCTACGTTGCCCATTCCTGCCCCCGTCCAACCCGTCTCGGTAGCCCCTGATGCGATCAACATCGTCGTCCTGGGCAGCGACCGGCGGCCCGACTGGGAGGAGTGGCATACCGATGCCATTCACGTTGTCTCTGTACAGCGCAATCGCGGCGTGGTTTCCGTCATCTCCGTCCCGCGCGATCTGTACGTCTACATTCCCGGTTTTTGGATGAGCCGGATCAACTTTGCCGACTACTATGGGGAGGTTTATGACTACGAGGGTGGTGGGCCAGCTCTGGTGAGAGACACGCTGTTGTATAACCTGGGCATCCGAATGGATTACTATGTCCGCACCAACTTCGATGGCTTGATCGGTATCGTAGACGCGTTCGGCGGAGTGGACATCCCTGTCCATTGTGGGGTCAGCGACCATTGGCCTTATCCGGACGAGAACGGCGAGTATCCTATTCTGAGCTTGGAGCCGGGGATACGTCACATGGACGGGGAGACCGCCCTGTGGTACGCCCGCACGCGGTACACGACCAGTGTCTTTTCCCGCGAACGGCGCCAGCAGCAGGTTCTCCAGGCGCTCTGGCACAAGGCGCGGAGCGTGACAACGCTCGCTCACGTTCCGACCCTGTGGGAGCGGGGGCACGATATGGTGCAGACGGACCTGACCATTGGCGAGATCGCGGAACTGGCTTCTCTGGCCTTTGCGCTGGAGGATCAGAACGTGCGCTTCTATAACATCGGTGCCAACGAGGTGACCCCGTGGACGACGCCCTACGGCGGGTCTGTCTTCCTCCCGCAATGGGAGGCCATTCAGCCCATCGTGGCGGAAGCGATGGCCCCTATGCCCGAGGGTCGCCTGAGCTATGCCTATGCATCGGTCGAGGTGTGGAACGGGACCCCCAATCAGGACTGGGATCTCCTTGCGACTGATCGGCTGTATCGGGCAGGGTTCCCGGCGGTGGTGGGTGAGTCGGATCGGCGTGACTATGCCCAGACTCAGTTGATCCTCTTCAAGGAGAGCGCCAAGGGCACCGGGCTCGATTACTTGCAGCAGATGCTTGGTATTCCTGATGGTCAGGTGATCCACCAGCCCGGCGGTTCTTCCGAATATGGCTTCCGCTTGATCTTGGGCGCCGATTATCAGACGTGCCCCGAGCCATAGTGTCTGCTGCCTTTCCCCAGAGAGTGTAGTCTCTCGTTGGCGACTGTGTCCATCTGGGTGCGCGTGACGCACGGAACGTGAAGCGCGATCTCGTTGCGCTTCACGTTCTGCGTTTTGCGTCCATCCAGAATTCTGTTTCCCCGCTCTTGGTGCGTTCGGCCAAACGAATAATACGCGCCGTGCTCTGCACTCGATGAGTTCAGGTGGGATGAGCGCTTCGGGTGATAGCGCCTTCCTCGGTGTACTTGATGGCGTTGTCGATCAAGTTGTGCCACGCCTGCGTGATGAGGCGACGGTGGTAGCACAAATGGGCCCGGTTTTGTGCGGCGAACCGCTTTTTTGTCCTAGTTCGGGCATTGTGCTATACTGGCGCTTGGGTGCTTCTGATGCATCGGTTGGATTGGCCGTGCTCTCCCCCCGCTCGTGGGGGAAGATCGGGGAGGGGGTCGGGAAAGGCGAAGCAATCCATTCTCAAGTGTGATCGCTCAGGCCGCCCTCCCGCAGGCTCGACATTGGCTGCATGCAGATCAGATCGGGCGTCGAAATGCACTTCCCGCTGCGGGATTGCTTCTGGATCTCGGAAAGTCACGTATCACGTTTCATGCTTTGGGGAGGTGTTGCGATGAAACGCGTGTGTATCTTCATGCTGTTCATTCTATTGTTGAGTTCGTGCGTTTGTCCGAGCCCTCCAGAGCGGCCGGTTGCACCAATTGCATCGATTTCAACCGACGTGCCCACCGCTGGGCCGCAACCGACGCCGCTGCCGACCGATGCGCCGCTGCCGACGGAAACATCGACGCCCGCCCCCGCTCCGGTTGCGCCGGCCGAGTACCAGCTGACCTTTGAGGCGACCTGGAGCGCCGTGACTCATCCAACCGATTTCCCACCCAACCCACATTTTTCGGGTTTGATTGGAGCCGCTCACAGTCCTGGCGTGCGCCTGTGGCAGGTGGGAGAGCGCGCCTCGCCGGGGATCAAGAACATGGCAGAGACGGGAGGCAAGAGCTCACTGGATGGCGAGATCGACACGCTGATCGAGGCAGGGGATGCCTGTGTCAAGATATCGGGTGGGGGGATCAACCCTTCGCCCGGTGTGGTGACCCTTGTCTTTGCGGTGAGTCAGGACTGCCCGGCGGTCTCGGTGGTGACGATGATCGCGCCGAGCCCAGACTGGTTCGTCGGCGTATCGGCGCTGAATCTCCTAGAAGATGGCGCGTGGGTTGACCAGAAAGTCGTGGAGCTGTTCCCCTACGACGCTGGCACCGATAGCGGGGCCAGCTACACGTCTCCCGATCTGCCCACCGAGGATCCTGATGCGATCTTTAGGATCGAAACAGATCCGCTGCTGGCGGATGGGCGCGTCCCTTCGCTTGGCACGTTCACTTTCACGCGGTTGGATGGCTGATCACCTTTTTCAGTGGAAGGATAGAGTGCTTTGGAAGGGAGGTGAGAACGGCTGAAAACATCCGAAAGCGTGCATGAATTTGATTCCGCTTGATTCTATTATCGACTCTTGAGGAGGTAATCAATATGTTGCGCAAATCTATAACTGTGCTCAGTCTGCTGATTGCCAGCTTGTTCCTCTCGGCTTGCTCAGGCGGGGCCGGGCAGGGCGGCGGGTGGGTGCTGGCGCTGCTGGCGGTTGTGGTGGTGGGAGCGTTGGTCCTGGTGTTTCTCTATTGGCTGTCGCGCCGTTCCTAGTGGCAACTCGTGCGGTGATGGAAGGAGATCGAGATGATGAAAGAGTTCAGAAAGTTCGTCATGCGTGGTAACGTGGTCGATATGGCAGTGGGCATCATCATGGGTGCTGCCTTTGGCGCCATTGTCTCTTCGCTGGTCAGTGACGTCGTCATGCCCCCCATTGGCCTGCTGCTGGGAAACGTGGACTTTTTGCACTTGCGCGTCGTGCTACAGGCGAATCCCGAGGTGGCCATCAACTACGGGGCGTTCGTCAACACTATCGTCAGCTTTCTCATCGTTGCCCTGGTGATGTTCCTGCTCGTCCGTGTCGTCAACCGGTTGAAGCCGGAGGAAGCCCCCGCCGCGCCGACGACAAGAGAGTGCCCATATTGCTTCTCCGCGATCCCGGTCAAGGCCACACGCTGTCCTCATTGCACTTCCCAATTGGGATCTGCTTAGGGCCTGCGGCAAGTCGAGTAAACCTTTTCCCTTGCGAGGAGGGGTGATCTGACGCCCCTCCGTTTGCTCATGTCGGTGGATGGTGTGTTTGCCCAACATACCGACCACGGTCGAGTGCTGTCCTGATGGAACGGCGGCTGTTTTGCCAGAAAAGGCGGTATAGGCAGTGGCTGAGCTGGGGAGTTGGCTGAGGAACGAGGTCGTTGCCCTTGAACCGGCGAGCGAAGCCAATATCGATCTGCTGATCAAGTGGACGCTCGATCCGAGAGCCCAGGGACCGTACAAGCGGGTTCCCGAGGTAACGCCCGACGGGTTGCGTGCCCTTTTCCTCCACGCTCCCGATCGTTGGTATTTCCTGATCCGGCGGGCAAGTGATGCGAAGCCCTTGGGTCGATTCTACTATCGGGCGTGGCGATTCCAACCGGACGAGATCGACTGGGAGCTGAACCCGCTCATCGCCGATCCGGTAGAACGGGGTAGGGGCTACGGCACGACGGTTCAGGCGTTGGCTGCGGATTTCCTGTTGCAGCGACAGGAGACACACAGCGTGTTTGCCTACACGTTCGAGGCGAACGTGGCCGAGCGCCGCGCTCTGCAGAAAGCGGGGTTCAAGGAGGTAGGCTCGATGCCGCATCCGTATTATCAGGTCAAGTTGCTATCAGAGCCTTGCGTATTGTATGTTCGACGTGCGTAGTTGGCGAGATGGGACGCTGGATGTTGTTGGGCTGCTCTGTCATCGACGGCGACCCGATCACCGCGTGGTCGTCGGATGGGGATGGCGAGATGCTTGGATCAGGGTCGGGTTGGCGCAAACATACGATGCGAGTACAATAGTACCTTACGAGTGAAGTTCTTGTATAGCGGGCAGAAATTTACCACGGAGACACGGGGAGCACTGAGGTTTCAGATCTATTCTCTCTGTGTTCTCTGTGCCTCCGTGGTTCTAACTTCTTGGTCCCGGCTTGTTCGGGTTAGGGTTCATGATCTGATGCTTGAAGGATTAGGAGGAAGTCTGTGTCGATCTATGATATTTCGCTACCAATCTCCGAGTCGCTCGTCGTCTGGCCTGGCGATTCGCCGGTTCGCATCACCCAGTCCAGCCACCTGGATAGGGGCGATGTTGCAACTGCATCGCGCCTGGAGATGAGCGCGCACATCGGCACCCACGTGGACGCGCCGGCGCACTTCGTCCGGGGTGGGTCAGGGATAGATACGCTTGACCTCGGCACGCTGGTGGGGTTGGCGCTGGTCGCCGAGGCGTGGGACGTGGACGCGCTCACGGCGGACGTGCTGGCAGAGCTGGCGATCCCGCTTGGGGCGGAGCGGGTGCTTTTCCGCACCCGCAACTCTGATCTGTGGGCGCGAGGCGAGTGCGAGTTCTGCGAGGGCTTTGTCGCTATCACGGAGGACGGCGCGCGCTGGTTGATCGAGCGCGGCATTCGGCTCGTGGGTGTGGATTACCTCTCGGTCGCGCCCTTCGATGCCCTCGTTCCCACGCACCGGATATTGCTGGAAGCTGGCATTGTCGTGGTTGAAGGGTTGAATCTGGGCAGCGTCAGGCCGGGAATGTACCAGCTCGTGTGCCTGCCGCTCAAGATCGTGGGCGGCGACGGCGCGCCCGCTCGGACAATCTTGATCGACTAGGAGAGAGTGGATGTTTCTGGCAGGTGATGTCGGGGGAACTAAGACTGATCTGGCTGTCTTTTCGCCTGAGGGCGGGCCGCGTGCGCCGCTGGTGGAAGCGACCTTCGCCAGCGCCGACTATCCCAGTCTAGAGGCAGTTGTGCGCGAGTTCTTGGGGCGGGTCGATCAGGCGGTCGAGCGGGCTGCTTTTGGTGTGGCTGGTCCGGTGGTAGGCGGTCAAGCTCGGATTACCAACCTGCCGTGGGTGATCGATGCGGCGCAACTGCAGAAAGCACTGAACTTCTCCGTCGTTTGGCTGTTGAATGACCTGGAAGCCATTGCCAACGCCGTCCCCTTCCTTCAGGCGGACGATCTGGATACATTGAACGATGGCGAGCCGGTGGCCGGTGGGCCCATCGCCGTCATTGCGCCAGGCACCGGGCTGGGGGAGGCATATCTGGCCTGGGACGGGATGCGCTACCGGGCCTATGCCTCCGAGGGAGGTCACGCCGGTTTTGCGCCGATCGACCCATTGCAGATCGATCTGCTGCGGTATCTGCAGGATCGCTTCGGGCACGTCAGTTGGGAGCGCGTCTGCTCTGGCCAGGGGATCTCGAATATCTATGCGTTTCTCATGGACAGCGGCCGCGCCGATGAGCCGGACTGGCTGGCCGAGCGGCTGGCTGCCGTGGACGACCCCGCGCCAGCCATCTCCAGCATCGCGCTTGACGCTGCGATCTCGTGCGAGATCTGCATCGCCACGCTGGATATCTTTGTAGCGATCTTGGGAGCCGAGGCGGGGAACATGGCGCTCAAGGTGCTGGCGACCAGCGGCGTGTACCTGGGCGGCGGCATCCCGCCGCGCATCTTGCCCGCGTTGAAGCAGGGCGGCTTCATGGAGGCCTTTCAGCACAAGGGGCGTATGTCCGATCTGATGGCGCGAATCCCGGTGCGCGTCATCCTCAATCCCAAGGCCGCGCTGCTGGGCGCGGCTAGCTATGGTTTGGAGTTGTGGCGCGATGCTTGATTTGCTTTCACCTGGGGGACGATGTGGTGGGTGGGTTGAAAAAGCTGGGCAAGGCGCTCTAGCAGCCTGTCGGAGAGAGGACTTCTCTCCGAACACAATTGGCGGTAAAATTGCGGTCATTGAACACGTCTAAAACTCTTGGCAAGGGGTGACGTTTATGGCCCGCAAATTCAAAACGGTTGATTACGA
>DAOUDX010000367.1:0-16236 GCA_034430835.1 Anaerolineae bacterium | reverse complement strand
GCGACGCAGCCAATGGACGCGATGCAGTGGAGAGAGTCATGCGGCTTTGCCCCGACATCGTGATCGCCGACATCGCGATGCCCGTGATGAACGGTGTCGAGGCAGCGCAAAAGATCTGCGAAGCCTGCCCATCCGTTCGGGTGATTATCCTTTCAATGTACTCCACTGCCGAACACATCTCCCGGGCTCTGCAGGCAGGCGCGCGCGGCTACTTGCTAAAAGGATCGGCTGGTTTGGAGTTGATCGACGCCATCCGCGCCGTCTACGGCGGTAGCCGTTACCTAAGCCCGGAGGTCCTGGAAAGAGTCCCAATCAACTCGCTGACTAGTCTTGACACCGATGTATAGGGGGCAGGGAGCTGCTATCTCAGCCCTTGCCTCACGTTGATCAACCTATGCCCAGGCCGTTGTTTGGCCTGGGCACTTTCGGTGTGTGACCGCCTACGCACGTCGTGGACGAAGCTCGGCTCATTGCCCGATAAGCCGTTTGTGTTATAATCGGCCCACGAGGATTCGTCGAACCACAAGTTCGCGCCTTTACAATTCAGCCCAGGCATCCATCCTTAATGGACACACAGAATAACCCATCACAACCAAGCACCGCCGAGATACTGGCCGAGGTAGAGCGACGGAGGGCTGAAGCCCACCGCCCAAAGAGCGAGGAAAGGCGCCGAATCGTCGTTTTCCTTGATCGCTGCGTCTTTTGGCTCTCCAAGCACTGGCTGGCCATCCTTAACACGCTGGCTTTCCTGTACGTGGGCCTTCCCATTCTGTCGCCGGTGCTGTTATATCTGGGCGCTACAGGGCCAGGCAGTGCTATCCAAATTATCTATAAGCCGCTGTGCCACCAATTGCCCCATCGTTCCTGGTTTCTGTTTGGTCAAAAGTTTTACTACTCACTGCCAGAGTTGATGGAGATCGTTGGTGTCAACCCATCAGCCAAGCGGTGGATAAACGTCATAGCTGTTGCCCAGAGCATACAATACGGTAACGCAACCATTGGGTACAAGGTCGCCCTCTGCCAGCGCGATACCGCCATCTATGGCACGATCCTTCTCGCCGGGCTGGTATACGGCGTGCTACGCCGGCGAAACGTGCGACCGCTCCCGTGGTGGGCTTACATCATCTTTGGCGTCGTTCCGATGGGCATAGATGGTGGCTACCAGTGGATAACCTACATTCTCAACAGCTTCTACAGCGATTTTCCTGCCCACGATACGACGCCGCTGTTGCGGGTCATCACTGGCGCGCTCTTTGGCGCGGCGACAGTCTGGCTGGCCTATCCATACGTCCAGGAGGCCATGGACGACTTTCGCCAGACGTTGCAGAAGCGATTCGGGTGGGAGTAGACCAGTTCTGCAAACCGAGATGACCGACATTGCACGTAACCTGGCACAGATACGAGAGCGCATAGCCGAGGCAGCCTTGCGGGCCGGGCGGGACCCGTCGGTCGTCAAACTGGTCGCCGTGGCCAAAAACTTCCCCGCCGAGGCGGTCGTCGCTGCCTACGAAGCTGGCGTGCTTCACTTTGGGGAAAACCGCGTCGAGGAAGGGATGCCCAAGATCCCTGTGGTCCACGCTGCTATCTCTGGACCCCGCCCAACCTGGCACATGGTAGGTCATGTGCAGAGCCGGAAAGCCGGAGCGGTCGTGACGCACTTTGACTACGTCCACTCCGTAGACCGACTCAAGATCGCCCGGCGGCTGAACGGCTTCACGCAGGAGGCTGGGCGAACGCTGCCGGTGCTGCTGGAATGCAACGTCTCGGGCGAGGAAACCAAGTTCGGATTCGACCTGCAAGGCTGGGAGCACGATGAAGCGCGGAGAGGCGACTTCTTCGCCGCCGTGGCAGAGATGCTGGCATTGCCGGGGATCGCGGTGCGAGGGCTGATGACGATGGCCCCCTTCACTGATGAGCCGGAGACGGTGAGGCCCGTCTTCGCCAGCCTGCGCGGGCTGCTGGACGCGCTGCGAGAGCGCTTCCCCGCCGGAGATTGGCGACATCTCTCGATGGGAATGACCGACGACTTTGAGGTCGCAGTCGAGGAGGATGCGACGATGGTGCGCATCGGGCGCGCCATCTTTGGCGCGCGTCGGGATTGAGATTCGGGCCCGCCATTTCTGGCGCGGGTACAACGCGATAAAGCATACCACATCAGCAGAGGTTCATATGATGCCGTTGTCTCAACTGATCAAGCTGGTATTCACACTCTACTCCCTTGCCATCGTTGCGCGCGCACTGCTACCGCTGTTCCGCGTCGATCCCTACCATCCAGTGATGCGCTTTCTGATTCAAATCACGGAGCCGGTGTTGGCGCCGCTACGCCAGCACATCCCGCCGATTGGCGCCCTGGATATCACATCTATGGTGGCCTTGCTCCTGCTTTGGCTTCTGGAGTGGCTGATACAGACAATTCTCTTGACACTGTATTATTGAGGGAGATCGACGGTGTCCCTTCAGATAGACGAGGAAAAGGGTGGTTGCGTCTTTCACGTGCGCGTCCAACCTCGGGGCAGGCGGAACGAGATCGCCGGCCTGCACGGCGGCGCGCTCAAGATGTGGGTAACCGCCCCGCCGGTGGAAGGCAAGGCTAATCAGGCTGTGCAAGAGCTACTCGCCAAGCAACTGGGAGTATCACCGTCGTCGGTCGAGATTCTCACCGGCCACACCTCACGCCAGAAACGCGTGCGCGTGACCGGTGTCTCTGCCGAGGCCATCCGTGCCTTGGTGGAGAAAACGTGACGGGCTGGCGTATCGGCCAACCCGTCTTCCTCGTGTCAAAACACCCGTCTACGCTTGCGCCTGCTCAATCCGCAAGCCGTACCGCCTTCCGATCTCGGCCAGGGCCGTCAGGGCTGCGCTCGCGACGGTTGGCTCGGGATCGGCAAGCAGCGCCTGCAGCGGCTCGACGTCATCGGGCCGTCCAGCCTGCGTCAGCACCCGCGCCGCAGCCAAGCGGATCTTGGTATCTCCCTCGATCAGAGCGCGTCGAATCATTTGTCTCGCTGCACTGCCCAGCCCTACCCCCTCGCCACGGCTCGCTGCCCACGAGATGAGCCAAGGCAACTGCTCAATCTGTGGCAGAGGCGCAATGCCGGGGTGTTTCTCTTGCTTCTCCAACTCGTCCAGCGCTGCCGCTGCTGCCGAGCGCACGATCCACTGCTCATCACCGCGCGCCGCCTTCTGTAACAAATCGCGCACTCCTGCTCGGGCCAACCCATAGATCGCTGCCCTCCGAGTCATCATATCCTCGGACTCGACCAGCTTGCGCAAGAGACCGACCCCCGCCTCTCCACACTTGGCCAAAGCAACAGCGGCCACAGGCCTGAGCGCATCATCCGCCTCCAGCAAGACCAGTTCCAACTGGCGCTTCGAAACCTCAAAGCCGGCGTGTGCTAGGGCTCGCACGGCAGCTTCCCGCACAGCAGCCTCTTTGTCCCGCAGCGCCGTCTCGAGAACCGGCAGATCCGTTTCCTCCGCAATCCTAGCAAGTCCTGTAACAGCAGCAAGACGCACATTGGCATCGGGGTGTTGCAGGGCCTGCTTGAGAAAATAGGTCACGCCAGGTATATCGGTCGCAGCCAGCGCCTCCGCCAGCGCCCGCCTGGCCGGCCCAAGAGTCTCTGGATGAAGAAGGGCGCGAGCCAAAACTGCCATCGTCCCCTCGCGCCAAGCCGCATCCTTCGGAGCCACACCGACCCAGGAAGCAAGGACTTGGAGACGGCTATGGAACACGTCGTCTGGCCTGCGCAGCCACTCTGATACTAGCGGCCTCATGTCGCCAAGCTCAGCGTAGAAGCGCAGTGTCTCCGACCAATGGGGATTCTCCAACCGCTCGATCAGCACGGAAGGATCGGCAGCCACCAACTGGCGCGCTGCTAGATATGCCTGCCACAGATCGTGGACAAAAGCATAGTGACTGGAATCCACCGAACAGAGCAGTCCTTGCTCACCGGTCAGCGCGCGGAAGACACGAGCAGCCGCACGCGGCGAGCGCTCCTCAGATGGAGGAAGGGCAGCTTCAATAGCCGCCTCGATCTCCTCGCGGCTGATGGTCACACGCTCTCCCTGTTGGAGTTCCAAGGCTACCTGCCCTAACGCCGCCCGGCATGCGGCCAACCACCACGGCTCCCCTTCTTGCGCCTGTTCCTGCAGCAGCAAGTCGATCAGGAGATCGAACAGCGCCGCCCTCCCCACTGGCGCCTCCTGACCGGAGAGCTGCACAAACGCCCGCAACGCCAACTCCAGCGGGGAAGCGCCCGCTCGTGTCGCACGTTGCAGGCCGGCGGCCAATCGGTTGGGATGGATGGGCGGCAAGCTCCCGTCATCCGGCGTGTAAATGTCCACCCACCGCCTCGCCAAGATCTCCACCTGCCTGGCATCCCATCGGGCCAGTGTCAGGGGAATGAACCCCCCCTCGGTCAGGAGCGCATAGTCCTGCATTCCAGAGCTTGCTAGCCATACATTTCCTGGCAGTGTGCCAGTCAACTGGGTCAGCCACGCCGCCGCGCGCTGGCGCTGGTACGGCAAGAGCTGCTCCCAGCCATCCAAGAGCACGATGGCCTGTCCAGTCTCCAGGTACTGCCGGACAGGCTTGCTCAACGCGCTGATACCCCCAACAGCATCCACTGCTGCGTCAAGCAATTCCCGCAACCCCAACCCACCGCTCCCTTGCCTGTCTCCTGCCTGGTCTTCTTGGATGGCTTCGCCCCAGTCCATCGCAGGGAGCAGCACATAAAGCGGCAGCCGCTGCACGATGGAATCGGGCATGCCCTCAACCTCGACGCGATTTTCCGGCTTTTCGAAAGCAGTCGCGCACACGAGGGCAAGGTACGCCAACGCCGTAGTTCTTCCCGCCCCTGGAGCACCCAGGAGCAACAATCGGGGATGCCCTGCCAGCACCTGATGCAGCGGCAGGACTGAGGGTTCGCCACCGGCGGGATCGATATCCGAGGCAGATTGAGGTAGCACGGGAGGAACGAGTAGGTCAGGCTCAACGTAGATGACATCCAGCGAGGCGACATGAGGCAGAACGACGAGGGAGCACGCTTTCTTAGCGAGCAGTCGGCGGTAATTCTCCTCGGTGCTGGCCCTCATGTAGTCCATCAGTTCGGCCAACGCCCCCGCAAAGGCCTTCCAAGCCTGACGCAGCGCGTCCCGAAAAACGTAAGCGAGACCGGCCAGTAGAAGGGCCACTACTGCCCCAATAAACGCCGACAGGACGTCAAAGCGCCAGGATAGAAAGGAGGAAATTACCTCTGGTGAGAATAGGACAGGGTTCATCTCCACGAGGAACCTCGCTCGTTAATGATAGCCAGATCCAGCCCGAATGTCAAACATGAGATCACCCTAATGGACATCATCTGTAGTACAATGGTACTATTGACGAAAACCCCGCGATCGGGTAAAATGTTGGCGACTTAGGGGATGGGGCTCCAATCCCCAACCCAAGTCAAGGTTGTTCGTGGTTACCCTCCTTTCGCAAGTCACGGCCTCCCCCTCAGGGAGGTCGTGACTTTTATGCATACCGTGCCTTTCATTCCAAACTTACGACGATACGCTCGCAATTGCCACAGGCAATCAATCCCTTCTCACGTAACTGCCATTCCAGACTCGGCGATATGGCGACGCCGCACGCACCACACGCACCATCGCTCACCTGGACGACAGCCATTCCTCCTTTCCTGCGTCGCAGAGCTTGATAAGCGGCCAAGTCGCCGGGGTCGATGCTGGGTAGGAGCGCCTCCCGCGCCCGCTCGATTTCCGCCAGATCCTGTTGCAACACCTCCTGCTCGCCCAGCAGGTCCGCTTGTTGGGCTGACCAGTCAGCTTGCACCGCATCGAGACGTTCCTGGGCCTGCGCGCGCGCGGACTCTGCTTCCTCCAGTTCAATCATCGCTTCCAGCAATGCCTCCTCCAATTGCTCCCGCCATCGCTTGAGAGCGGCTACTTCCGCTTGCAGGTCTTCCAGTTCCTTTGGGTTCTTGATCGCTCCGCTATAGAGTCGTTTTTCTTCATGCACGATCTTGTCTGCAAGCCCCTGGGTTTCCAGCTCCAGATCGCGCTGGCCGGCAGCCCTCTTCTTGACACGTGCCTGGGTACTTTCAACAGCTCGGCGTGCCTGGTTGAGCACCTCGCCCTCACCCAAGGCAGCTTTCACCTCCGCCAGGCGACGTCGCTTCCCATCACCCTCGCCATCCAGGCATTGCAAGCGATATAGGTCCGCTCCCTTGGTCATACCCTTCCTCTTCCAAGGCCTCGCATAAAAAGAGCCTGATGTCTTGGCATCAGGCTCCAGGCGTCAAGCCTCCGCTCCCGGCTCCGACACCGCGTCGTCAGATGATTCGGAGGCCTCTTCAACAACCTCAGTAGTGTTCTCCTCGCTCGTTCCCTCAGCCACTCCTGCGGGTGCTTCCTCACCAGCGTCGGCAGAGACTTCCTCCGCCGACGCGGCGCGCCTGGCCAGAACGTGCCGCGCGATCAACGTCGCCGCCCCGCCGATTACGCAGGCGATGGCGAACCACTGCGCTGCAGCCAGCGAGCCTATCTTCCAGGCATCGGGACGGAAGAACTGCTCGATGAAGAAACGGCCTAGTGGATAGCCGATCAGATAGCCCCACAGAATGTCCCCCTCCAGCAGCTTTTCCTTCCACTTGTGCGCCATCAGCGCCAGGGCGACGAACACCAGCAAGCACCATAGCGATTCATAGAGGAAGGTAGGATGAAAGAGGGTGGTCTCGACTGGATAAAGCTGATCGCTATTGCTGCACACATACCCGAAGAGCCGGTGGCCGACTTCGGCACAGTAGGGCAGAATGCGATGGTCCTTGTCGATGATCAAGCCCCACCAGGAACTGCCGGTTGGCGGCCCATAGAGTTCCTGGTTGATAAAGTTGCCCCAGCGGCCAATCGCCTGTCCCAGCACCATCGCCGGTGCCCCGTAATCGAGCCACTGCAGCGGGCGCAGCTTGGCGTACCAGGCGTAAATCATCACACCCAGCGCGCCTCCGAGGGCAGCCCCGTAAATACCCAGGCCGCCATTCCAGATGTACAAGATCTCGATGGGGTGCTCCCGGTAGTAGCTCCAGCCCATCGCCCCACCCGCAGGCTCCGAGAAAACGTGGTAGAGGCGAGCGCCGATAATGGCAAACACGATGGCGAGTATAATGCCATTCCAGACGTGATCGGGATTCTCGCCGTCCTGCCTGGCCCGCCAAGCAGCGTAATAGGCCCCTGCCATGATGCCGACGACGATTAGAACGCCGTACCAATGGATACCAAAGCCTGGGCTGAAGGGAATCAGGATAGGGTTGAAAGGCGGTCTCATCAATTCCTCCTTGACAGGGTTATGGGCCGATTATACCACAAGCAGGCCGGTTATCCAATCGCCCAATGACACGAACGCACGAGCCCGGCGAATACCCGCTGCGAACATTCGCCGGACTCGTGTCATTTGTTCACGCGGTAGGAAATCGTACCTATTCCTGCTTGCTCAAGATCTTGCTCAACGCCCAGGCCACCCAGAAGACGGTCCAGCCGGCAAGGAGCGCTCCGGCCAGTGCCAGCCGCTGCTCGTCGATGATGGGTCTCACCGAGGTACTTTCCGGCGTGACCTCGACGACGGCGAGAGGGCGCACGTTCATACCCCCACTGCCCCCACCTCCGCTCTCCGCAGCTTCCTCGGCGCCCTCCTCCTCAATCCCCATCTCGAAAGCGTATGAAACCTCCGCCACGGGAATGATGGTACAGCCCTCGGAAGCCACGGGCTTTCCAAAGACCGCATTGGCATTGGCCTTTCTTCGCAGGTCGGTAAGCGAGTCGAGCAGTCTCTGAATCTCTGTCTCCATCGGATTCCTCCTCTAGTCTTCTCGCGTAACACACGCGCGTGCTACATGTACGGCCACCATCATCAACAGTGGGATGATCAGTGCCGCCAGGAGCAGCCCACCGATCAGCCGAGCCATCACATCGGAGATGGGAATGCGCCGCGCGGCTGCCCCACTCTGCCGCTCCAGAACCGCGACGGGCCGCATATGCACGAAGCCTACTCCCTCCCCGGTCAGCCCGCCAGCGCCCACGAAGGCACGCCGCCTCACCACCTTCTCCACGCGCACGACCGGCACCAGTTCCCGCCCAGCGACACGCACTGGCTTTCCTTCCACGATCTCGCTCATCACTCTTCTTCCTCCTCCTCCCCGCTCTTCTTGCGCTCCGCTGCCAGCAGCTTTTGCAGCAACGCCGCTTCCTGCTCCCGCGTGCTGACCTTCCCGTCCAGTCGTGCATCGCGCAGAGCCTCCAGCAACTGCCCAAAAAGTGGGCCGGGCTTTAGTCCCATCGCTTTCAGATCGCCGCCGCCGATCTCTGTCTCCACCAACCGCCACTCCGTCCAATAGCGGGACAGCCGCTCTCGCAGCCGCCGGCTGGTGGTGGCAGTCCAGGCCGCGGCCAGGACGCAACCCGAGTACGGCTCTAGCAGGCGGTAGAGGGCGCTGGGCCTGGATGTCCACCCCACCCGCGACAAGGCCCCTTTCAGGCTATGCAAGGCACGCAGTCCATCTGCGGCGTCGCGTGTTACTTTCAGACGATCGACCAATGCCTCCAATCCCTCTTCGTCGAGCCGATACGCCAGCAGAGCCAGGTGGAGGAACGCTACGTCCTTCTTGCCGGCAGAGCTCAGGCCCCAGGCATCAAACTTCAACTCCTCGCGAGTGGCGACGTACCTACCCCGCAGCCACTTGTCGCAGCGCAGGCCCGGATGGATGAGGGCCAGGACCCCCAACTCCTCCAAACGTCCTAAGGCCCGCTCCGGCTCCGCCTCCTCGAAAATCTGCATCAACTCGTTGCGGATGCGATCGCCGCTGACGCGCTTCAGCATCGGCAGTGCATCCGCGATGAGCTCCTCGCTGCGGGGGTCCAGTCGGAAGCCCAGCCGACTCTCCAATCGCGCGGCACGCAGCACGCGGGTGGGGTCGTCCACGAAGCTGAGGCTGTGCAAGACGCGGATCACCCCCTCGCGCAGGTCGGACTCGCCGCCGTAGAAATCCAGCAGCTCTCCCCAGCGATCCGGATCGAGCCGGATGGCCAGGGTGTTGATGGTAAAGTCGCGCCGGTGCAGGTCCTGCTTGATGGAGCTCATCTCCACCTTTGGCAGCGCAGTAGGATAGTGATAGAATTCGGTGCGCGCCGCCGCGAAATCGATGCTGGGTGGCAGGTGGCTTCCCTCCGAAGCGTCCTCGTTCACCTGCTCCCAGACCTCGGACGAGAGGAGCCACTTGGCGGTGCCGAAACGCCGGTGAGCGATCACCCGACCCCCCAGAGTGTCAGCCAGGCGATCTGCCAGCGCGATGGCGTCCCCCTCGATGACCATATCGACGTCCACGATGGGGGTGCCCAGCAACAGATCGCGCACCAGCCCGCCGACGAAATAGGGCACCGACCCCATTCCGTGAGCCTCCTGGGAGACGCGGCGCACCAAGGTCAGCACCGGCCCCGAGAGTGCCTGCTCCAGCAACGCGGCCATCTCGTGGCGCGGGGTTGCCCGTGGCGGCGCGCCCCACAGGTTGATCAGGTCGGTGCGGGTGACCACGCCGACGATGCGGTTGCCCTCGACAACGGGAACCTGTCCCCAGCCACTTTCGATCATCACCTGCTGAAGGCGGGCCACCGAATCGTCCGGCCTGACGGAGACGCTGCCTGCATCCATCACTTGCGCGACAGGGGTTTTGGCCATCTCGAACTGCATCGCCCGATCGACCGCCCGGCGAGTCAGCAGGCCGACGACGTTCCCCGCGAGGACAACGGGGTATCCCTCATGGCCGGTGCGCCGCATGCGCTCTGCAGCCTCTGCGACGATGGTCCTGGGGCTGAGCACCTGCACACCCCGTGACATAATTTTCGAGACGGTGACGCCTGACCGCACGACCGTCGGCAGCAGGCTGAACAGCTCCTCGCGCACTTCCTTCAGAGAGCGCTCGCGGACGAGGGCAGCGGAGGCGCGCTTGTGTCCGCCGCCGCCAAAGTGGGCGGCCACCTCCGCCACGTCGATGTCGTCGGTGGTGCTACGGGCCACGATCTGGACGCGCTTGTCGAGGCCGACGAGCAGGAACAGCGCCGACGGCTCCAATAGATCGCGCAGCTTGTGGGCCAGGGTCGATATCTCCTCGTCGAACCCCGACGCATCGACCCAGGCGATGACGACGGTGTGTCCCCCGATCTCGTGGCTCTCGCTCTGTTCCAGTAACTGGTCGTAGAGCTTGCGCTGCTCGGGGGCCAGAGGGTGATGGAGGAACCCGCTGGCAACGTCGAGGCGCGCCCCTTGCTCCATGAGCCAGGCCGCCGCGCGCACGTCCCGGACCGTCGTCCCGGCGTACGAAAGCGAGCCGGTGTCCTCGTAGATGCCCAGCAACAGCAGCGTGGCCTCGATGCCCGTCAGCGAGATACCACGCGCCCGGATCTCTTCCACCAGTAGCGTCGTCGTTGCGCCCAGCGTCTCGCCGGAGAAACCCCAGCCCGCGGGCAAATCGGGGTCGCGCTCGTGGTGATCGATGATGTCCACCTTCAGGTCACGCCCCATGCCTTTCATAGTGACCATACCCTGGGTATCGACCAGGGTGGCACGCGTGATCTTGCGCCGGCGGGGCAGATCGTCGAGCTGGACGAAGGGCAGCTCCGCGCCGTAGAGGGCAATGAAGGCACGCCCGTTGCGATTGACGCGCTGGGGCAGCACGGGCGTGGCGTGCGGGTAGAGCTTGCTCGCCCCCAAGAGGCTGGCCACGGCGTCGAAATCTGCGTTTTCGTGGGTTAGGATGACTTCCACAGCACCAAACAGGACGCAGATTCACACAGATTCACGCTGACTCTATCTAACCTGCGGTAATCCGCGCCAGAACAGGATTTGCCAACCACAGTGGCTAACCTGATTATAGCTCAACGCCATCACACGTGCAAACTCATTTTGCCATCCCTGATTTTACACGCGTTTTACACCCACTTGACCCCTGGGCAAACACCCCGGTACAGAATGAGGATGTCCAAGCGCCCACGGATACACGCGAGGCGCAGGGCACAACATCACACAGTATGGAAGGAGTGCTATGAGTGCGAAACTTTTACTACTGACTGGGGCGACGATTCTGTCGCTGGCCGCTGGCTCCGTAGGGGTCGCAGCCGTGCTGCCGGATGGCCCGCCGGTGGAAGCCGAAGCGCGTGAGCGCCAGGGCGCGTGCGTCTATGGAACCATCGAGTCCATCGAGGAGACGATGCTGACGCTGGCCACGCCCGTCGGGCCGGTGGCCCTCATCACCGATGTCAACACCCTCGTCCGCGTTCCCGGTGTGGAGGATGGTTCGCTCGCCGACCTGGCCGTCGGCGACATCATAGGTGCGATCGGCTGGTGGGAGGAAAGCGGCGGCGTCTTCCACGCCTTCGTCGTGGCCAGGTTGGCCGACGACCGGATTTTTCCCCTGGCAGGCGCGCTGACCGAGATCGGCGACGACACGCTGACCGTCGAGACCAGCCACGGTCCTGCCACCGTCCGCGTGAACGAGGAGATGCAGTACAAGATCCGGGGTGTCGAGGAGCCAGGGCTGGACGATCTGGAGGTGGGGATGAAGGTCGTCGTCAGAGGCACACTGGAGCCTGATGGCAGCTTGCTGGCCAAGGGGATCGGCGCAACACAGCTCGGCCCGCGCCAGGGGCGGCTGCGGGGCGAGGTAACGGCCATCGAGGGGAGCACCTTCACCATCCGCACCGGCCGCCGCGAGGTCGTGGTGCACACTGACGAGGCGACCGAGTTCGGTGTGCCGGGCGTGGAGAACCCCACCATCGCCGACGTGCAGGTCGGAGACAAGGTCGCCGGCGAGGGCGTGATCGAGGAGGGCAGCACAGGCTCTGGTGAGCCCGTAGTAACAGCGACGCTGGTAGTCGTGCTGCCGGAGGACGTGGCGAAGCTGAACGGCCAAGTGACCGCCATTGAGGGCACCACCCTGGCGCTCGACACCGCCCGCGGCCCGGTGAACGTCCTCACCGACGGCAGCACCGTTTTTCGCATCCCCGGCGTCGAGGAACCAACGCTAGCCGACGTTAAAGTCGGCGATCGGGTGACTGTGGGCGGCACATGGGAGGACGAGGCGACCTTCCACGCACTGGGTGTCGGCGTGATCGGCGGCCAGCGGGCAGGGGCGCAGGGAGCCGTGCGTGGGCGCGTCGTGAGCACTGGCGAAGACAGCCTCGTCGTCGGCACGCTGCGCGGCCCGGTGACGGTGCTGGTGAACGACGAGACGCAGTTCCGCGTGCCCGGTGTGGAGGATGCCGGGATCGACGATATTGAGGAGGGCACATTGGTCGGCGCGCGGGGCACATGGAACGAAGATGGTTCACTGCAAGCCGCCGGCGTCGGCGTGATGGGCGAGCATATACGCAAACAGGCCAGGCAATAATGCCCGGCCTGTCACCTAGACTTCGGAAGTCTTCCGAGACTTTCGAAGTCTTACTTGATCAATCCCACGTGCTCAAGCGGCCAGTAAGAGAACCAGGCGCGACCCACGATGTCATCGACGGGCACGTCGCCAAAGCTGCGCGAGTCGTTCGAAGAACCACGGTTATCGCCCATCACAAAGATGTGCAGCGGTGGGATGGTATGTGGGCCGTAGTTGCTCCCGCCCGGCCGGACTGGCCAGGTCTCCTCAAGCCTTTCGCCATCGATGTATACCTCCCCGCTCCGCACCTCGATGGTCTCCCCCGGCAGACCAATCACGCGCTTGATCAGCATATCCGATTGGTTGGGCAAATCGAGGACTACGACGTCGCCACGCTGGGGGCCGTGGAAGAGGCGATATGTCACCTTTTCCACCACCACCCGCTGGTTCGTATGCAGGTTAGGCTCCATGCTTTGTCCCAGCACCTGGGTGGCCTGAGCCAAGAAGAGATTAATGAGCAGGGCAATGGCGATGGCTGGGATGAACGTCTCGGCCACTTCGCGCAGTGCCTGCAGAAGCCACCGCAGAGCCTTGGCCGCAGAGAAGCGTGTCTTCTGCTCACTCTCGGGTTCTCCAGCAACCTCTTCAGCGATCTCTTCCACTGCAATCCTTCGATAACCGCCGGCTAGCGCCGCCGGGGAGGGCGACGATTCCGATTGCCCCTGCTGTTCCTATCGCCGCCGCCCCTACCACCCTGACCCCCGCGCCTATCGGCCTCGCGGGCCTGCTCGGCAGTCCATCCCTCGAGCACTGCTTGGCGCGAGAGGCGGATCTTGCCCTCCGGACTGATGTCCGTCACCATCACCATGATCTCGTCCCCGACCCGCGCTACGTCTTCGACCTTTTCGACGCGGTAATCGGCCAGTTGCGAAATGTGCACCATGCCGTCGGTGCCTGGCAGGATCTCGACGAAAGCGCCAAAGTCCATCGTGCGAACCACGCGCCCGGTATAGATACGGCCGATCTCGGGTTCCTCGATCAGCTCCTCGATCATCCGCCGTGCTTTCTCCGCATTTGGGCCGCTGGTAGAAGCGATGAAGACAGTGCCATCGTCCTCAATGTCGATGCGCACATCGCACGTCTCCTGGATGGAGCGCACCGTCTTGCCACCTGGGCCGATCACGGCCCCCAGCTTGTCCGGCGATACGTGCAGGATCGTCATCCGGGGCGCGTAGGGCGATAGCTCTGCCCGGGGCGCAGGGATGGTCGCCTCGATCACGTCGAGGATCTGCGTGCGCGCCTGCCGGGCCTGCTCTAGCGCCTCGATCAGGATCTCGTAGGAGAGCCCCACAACCTTGATGTCCATCTGCAGGGCCGTGATGCCCTCGCGCGTCCCGGCGACCTTGAAATCCATATCGCCCAGGTGATCCTCCAGCCCCTGGATGTCGGTCAGGATGCGATAGTGACTGTTCTCCATCATTAGGCCCATCGCGATGCCCGCGACCGGCGCCCTGATGGGCACACCAGCATCCATCAACGAAAGCGTACTGCCGCACACGCTCGCCATCGAGGTCGATCCATTGGAACTGAGCACTTCGCTGACGACGCGGATGGTATAGGGGAAATCACCCTCGTCTGGAATCACGGGCAGAAGCGCCCGCTCGGCCAGCGCGCCGTGACCGATCTCGCGGCGGCGCGGACCGCCGATGCGTCTTACCTCGCCCGTGGAGAACGGCGGGAAATTATAGTGGTGAATGTAGCGCTTGGTCTCGTCGGGGGAGAGATCGTCCAGCATCTGTTCCTCGCGGGGGGTGCCCAGCGTGACGACAGAGAGCGCCTGGGTCTCTCCACGGTTGAAGAGACCGGAGCCATGTGTCCGGGGCAGTAGCCCTACCTCGGCCGAGAGCGGGCGGATGGCCGTCATGTCCCGCCCATCGGGGCGGACACCCTCCTCGATGGTACGCTTGCGGATGACGTCACGCAGCACCTGGTTGAAAGCCTCGCCAAGGATTCTCTCATCCCATTCCTCACTCTCGGCATAAGCCTGGATCAACTCGTCCTTTAGCGCCCCCGTCCGATCGTGGTAATCCTGCTTGTCCACCGCGCCGTAAATGGCCTCCGGCAGCCGGTCGCCCACCTGCTGGAGGACGAGCTCGCATGCCCCTTCGGGCAATTCGTGGGACTCGTACTCCTGCTTGGGTTTCCCCACAACCTCCCGCATCTCGTTCTGGACGCGGATCACGTCCTGCAGCGCCTCGTGACCACGACGGAAGGCCTCGATCATCACTTCTTCACTAGCCTCATTGGCACCAGCCTCGACCATCAGCAGCGCATCGGCGGTGCCGGCCAAGCGCAAGTCCAGCGCACTGCTCTCCATCTGGGAGACGGTGGGATTGATGACCAGTTCCCCATCCACGTATCCCACGCGCACGGCGCCCACCGGCCCCTCGAATGGAACGTCAGAAATCGTGAGCGCCGCCGAAGCACCTATGACAGACAGAATGTCGGCTTGGTGCTCCTCGTCGTGCGAGAGCGGCGTGATGACGACCTGCACGTCGTTGCGCATGCCTTTTGGGAAAAGGGGGCGAATGGGACGATCGGTCAGGCGCGCAGTCAGCGTCGCCGACTCGGTGGGCCTTCCCTCGCGGCGGAAAAAGGAACCAGGGATACGGCCTGCCGCGTAGAGCCGCTCCTCAAAGTCTACAGTGAGGGGAAAGAAATCGATCCCCTCACGAATCATGTGTGACATCGTCGCCGTGACGAGCAGTAATGTGTCGCCACTGCGAATCGTGACTGCACCGCCTGACTGCTGGGCCAACTTCCCAGTCTCGATGACGATGGGTTTGCCGCCTAGCATAGCGGTAAATGACTGACTATTCATTGTTATTAACCTCCGTGTGTGTGGTCGAGCGCGGAGGTCAGGGACTGGGGAATGGTCCGTAGCAAATGCTGCGGGCCACTCCCCAATTCCTGCACCTGCGCTCGATCCAAGATCATATCCAGAGCAGACCAAACGAGCAGATGGGCGCACATTCTCCCGCATCTACTCGTTCGATTGTGACCTGGCCTTATCCAATTGTGCGTTATCTGCGCAACCCGAGCCGCTGGATGATCTCCTTGTAGCGTTCGGGGTCATTACGACTGAGATAGGTCAAATGACGCCTGCGCTGCCCAACCATCTTGAGCAAACCCCGTCGGGAGTGCTCATCGTGTTTGTGCGTCTTGAGATGCTCGGTCAGTTGCATGATGCGGGTCGTCAACAGTGCGATCTGCACTTCCGGCGAGCCGGTGTCGTTGGACGCTTTGCCATACTCCTGAATAATGGCCTCTTTATCGCTCTTGCTCAAAGGCACCGTTACCTCCTTAACATTAAGCACGGGCGGGGCAAATCCACGCCCCTCCCGATTAATCGGTGCTATTCTACCACGATTCGATCACTTGCGCAACTCGTGAACAGTACTTACGTCAAGTAAGCAGGCGTGTTTGTGTCGAGATTCCTTAAAAAAGTGGAAACCGCGTGCGATGGGAGGCAGTTGCCAAGTTTGTCGTCCTGCCAGAATTGCGGTAGAATGGCGCGGATTTGGCAAACTCGCCAGAGCAGAGGGGGAGCATTGGAAGGAACGACGCTGAAAGAGGACGTCCAAGTTACTCAGGCTGCCGGGATTCTCTCGCTGGGCAACTTTGCCAGCCGCGTGCTCGGCCTCGCGCGAGGGATGGTCATGGCTTACCTCTTTGGCACTGGCGGGCACGTGAGCGCGCTGGACGCGGCGCTCCGCATCCCCACGATGATCTACGATCTGCTGGTGGGCGGCGTGCTCAG
>DAOUDX010000366.1:0-3412 GCA_034430835.1 Anaerolineae bacterium | reverse complement strand
TCTTATGTCCTTCTGGCTGCCACTGCTGGTTGGGCTGCCGCTGATTCCCTACTTGCAGCACGTCAGCCGCCCCACTAGTGAAGGAGGTTCCAATGATCCCGTTAGGTGATGCCGACCGACGTCCGGTGCGTTTTCCCCTGGTTACTATCGCCATCATCGCAGTCAATGTCGTGATGTTCTTGTTGGAGTTGGCGGGTGGTGACGCGTTCATCAACCAGTGGTCGCTTGTGCCGGCCGAGATCGTGGCCGGACGCGGCTGGATCACGATCCTGACCTCGATGTTCATGCACGCTGGCTGGCTACACATCATCGGTAACATGGCGTTCTTCTGGGCGTTCGGCCCGGAGATCGAGGATGTGATGGGGCCGGTGCGCTACCTGATCTTTTACCTGTTGGGAGGGCTGGTGGCATCGACCGCACAGTTGCTGGTCGATCTAGGCTCCACCGTGCCCAGCCTGGGGGCCAGCGGGGCCATCGCGGCGGTGATGGGCGTGTTCCTGATCACATACCCGCGCGATAGGATCCGTACGATACTGCTGTTTGGCTGGTTCTCGCGGATCACCTTTGTTCCGGCCATCGTGCTGGTGGGAATATGGTTCCTGACCCAGGTGTTCAGCGAGGTAGGCGCATTGGCACAGACCCAGAGCGGCGGTGTGGCCTACATGGCGCACATCGGCGGATTTGTGTTCGGTATGCTCTTGGGGCGGCTGTTCGAAAGCCGTCGGCGGCGCACCGAGCAAGGGCTGGAGTGATGATCAGATCAAGATTTTCAAGAGGGGAAACATGCCTGAATTGCCTGCGATTTATGTAGATATCATTTCCAAGTTACTCCTTTCGCTGCTGATCCTGGTGATCACACTGGTCGTCCACCGGGGCCTGCGCAATTTGCTGCAGAGGCGCATCAGCGATCCGGCCCACATGCACACGCTGTCCATGCTGATTCGCAATACGGTCTACGTCGCGAGCGGCATCGTGATTCTCTTTGTCTGGTTGGGTTCGGGCAGCAATTTGACGGTGGCAATGGGCATCTTGGGTGCCGGGGTTGCCTTTGCCTCCCAGGAGGTCATTGGTTCCTTCGCCGGGTACGTCAATATCGTTACCGGCAACCTCTACCGCATCGGCGACCGGGTGCGCATCGGGGACGTGATGGGGGACGTGCTCGACGTCAGCATCCTGCGCACGACGGTGATGGAGATCGGCGAGTGGGTGCACGCCGACCAGTACACGGGCCGTATCGTCACCGTCGCCAACCGCGTCGTTTTTTCCGCTCCGGTGTTCAACTACACCCGGCATTGGCGCTACGTCTGGGACGAGATCGTTATCCCCATCACGTATGCCAGCGACTGGCGCCGGGCAGGTGAGATCATGTTGGCGCAAGGGCACGAGTACACGTCTCGCTTCTTCGAGGAGGCCCAGGCCGAGTTCGGCCACCTGGCGCAGGTCTATCCGGTGCAGAAGGTGAGCGTGGAGCCGACGCTGTACGTCATCATGACTGACAACTGGATCGAGATCACGCTGCGCTACATCGTCGAGGCGCGGGAGCGGCGTCAGGCAAAAGGGCAGCTTCATCGAGAGCTGCTGCAGCGCTTTGAGTCCGAGCCCGGCATCACCGTTGCCTCGGCGACGTTCGAGATCGTCGGCTTTCCACCGCTGAGGAAGGAGGACGTATGATTCGGTCGCTTTACTACGCGCACGATGGTCTCCTGAGCGCCGACTTGCCGTTGGAGGGTCTAGCCGATGCCCTACGGGACGCGGGCGGTCTGCTGTGGGTGGACTTTTCCAATGAGCCTGCTGATGTGTGCGAGCCTATCCTGCGCGAGACGTTTGGCTTCCATCCACTGGCTGTGGACGACGCGCTCGCCGAGCTGCATACCCCCAAGGTGGATGATTGGGGGGAATACATCTACCTGGCGTTGCACGCGGCAGCCTTCGACGAGGAGAAGGCTGGGCTGGTAGACACGCTCGAACTGGACGTTTTCGCGGGCCGGAACTATCTCGTCACGTATCGGGAGCAGCCCGTGGCTGCGGTCGATCGGGTGTGGGAGACGAGCCGCCGGGATGGGCGCTATCTGCGGCGAGGAGCAGCTTACCTCCTCTACCAGTTGGCCGACGAGGTAGTGGCTGACTATATGCCGGTCATTGAGCAGCTCGACGAGGTGATCGACCAGATCGAGGATCAGGTTTTCGACGATCCTGCGCTGGAATTGTTGGAGCGGCTTTTCGCGCTCAAGCGTGCTTTGCTACGGCTGCGCCGTGTCCTGGCTCCGCAGCGCGAGGTGCTCAACAAGCTGGCGCGCGGTGACTTTGTCGTGATCGAAGAAGAGGGTCGCGTCTTTTTCCGCGACGTATACGACCATCTCGTCCGCTTGCACGACATCGTCGAAAGCCTGCGGGATCTTGTGGGCAGCGCGTTGGACACGTACCTTTCAGTCGTCAACAATCGTATGAACGAGGTGATGAAGACGCTGACTGTCATTACTACGTTATTCATGCCTCTCTCGTTTGTAGTTGGGTTCTTTGGGATGAATTTCTTCCAGCCCGTTGTGTCGCTGGATGTGTGGACGGGTCTGCCGGCGTTCGTTCTGATCATTGCAGGCATGATTCTCACACCACTAGCAATGTTCCTGTGGATGCGGCGGCGAGCCTGGATGTGAGACCTCTGATTCCGACCGGGCTGCGATTTCTTCTCGTGTCGTACACTTCACCGTATTATTACCAAAGGTTTACTATCCTCGTGCGGTTTTGTGCTATACTGCGAGCGTCTTGCCAGGGGACAAGGCGGTATGGGAAATCTAGCTGAGAGCAATGGAGGTCGAAATGTCCAAGGCATATTGTCCGAGTTGCGACGCCGTGGTGATCAAGGATAGTCCGCGGGTGGGCGCTATGGTCACCTGCCGTGAGTGTGGCACGGAGTTGGAGATCGTCAGCATCAATCCGTTCGAGGTGGATTTCCCCCTTGAGTACGACGAGGACTACGACGAGGATTGGGACGAGGAAGAGGAGAACTGAGCCGTAGAGGGTAGATGTGGCGACAGCATACTGTCCACAATGTGATGCGGCGATCAGTGTGAGTGCCCCGCAGGACGGTGATCGAGTTGTTTGTCTCGGCTGCAACGTAGAGCTGGAAGTCATCAGCGTCGATCCTTTCGGCGTGTACTTTCCTATTGGCTACGATGAGGATTGGGACGAGGACGAAGACGAGGACTGGGAAGACGAATGGTAATCAACCGTTGATGAGCGTTGGGTTTCCGAAAGCGCTCCGGTAGCCAACCGGAGTGCTTTTTCGTGTGTGCCAGGCATGTCGTGTAACTGGAGGGTGTAAGTCCCTTGCGGGCCGAGATGACCGGAACCGCTAGTCAAAGCAAGGGTGTCCATCGCGAGGTGGAATCTGAAGGAAGCGTCCTGCCGAAAG
>DAOUDX010000365.1:0-21173 GCA_034430835.1 Anaerolineae bacterium | reverse complement strand
GCATTTGCGGAACCGATGTCTCTGCCTGCCTCGGAACAGGTGGAGACAGACTTGAGACTCGATCTCGACGGACGATTCGAGGTCATGGAGGCTCATCTCGCCCTGGAAATGGACTAGAGGTGTGGTTACGTATCCGCTGGTGCCGACGCGGGTGGCAGGTTGCAGGGGATTCGATCCGAACGAGGATACTGAAAGTTGCGAGTCCATTGTTAGCCACGTCGTAGATGAAAATGTTGCAGGGGATTCGATCCGAACGAGGATACTGAAAGACGCGGAGCGCGCCTTGACGGTCGTCCGCTGGGCCAGTTGCAGGGGATTCGATCCGAACGAGGATACTGAAAGGTTTGACCGTCTGCGCCTGGCGGTTGAACGTCAGCGGTTGCAGGGGATTCGATCCGAACGAGGATACTGAAAGTAAACTGCCTCGGTCGCACCCATCTCGATCAGCGCGGTTGCAGGGGATTCGATCCGAACGAGGATACTGAAAGCTGAACACGCCCACGCCATCGGGCGAGTTGTACATAGTTGCAGGGGATTCGATCCGAACGAGGATACTGAAAGTGCACACGCTGATGCCGCTCGTCGCCACGCTGGACTGTTGCAGGGGATTCGATCCGAACGAGGATACTGAAAGTGATGCACAGTAAGCCAGTCTAAAAGTGCCGGTAAAGTTGCAGGGGATTCGATCCGAACGAGGATACTGAAAGAGCGATATTAGCAACTCACCGAATGACGCTGTGTACTGTTGCAGGGGATTCGATCCGAACGAGGATACTGAAAGTCGAGATCCCACACGGCGGGGCGGTTCGCCGCATCGGTTGCAGGGGATTCGATCCGAACGAGGATACTGAAAGCTATCGTCTGGATGATCTGTGCGTAGTCGTCGCCCGGTTGCAGGGGATTCGATCCGAACGAGGATACTGAAAGTGCCGATGCGGGTCAAGGCCAACACCACGGGAAACCAGTTGCAGGGGATTCGATCCGAACGAGGATACTGAAAGATAGCGCGCCTTTGTCCATCGCGGTGGGGAGTGGCAGTTGCAGGGGATTCGATCCGAACGAGGATACTGAAAGACTGACGGAGTTCTTAGATGGAACGCGGTGCGACGAGTTGCAGGGGATTCGATCCGAACGAGGATACTGAAAGAGGACGGCGGCGCAGCGCTGGATAGCCTTGTCGGGTGGTTGCAGGGGATTCAATCCGAACGAGGATACTGAAAGTCCTGGGAGTTTCGATGCTGATTTTGTCATCGAACAGTTGCAGGGGATTCGATCCGAACGAGGATACTGAAAGCGTATCGTCGCCAGGTCGGCCGCCAGCTCGTCCCAATGTTGCAGGGGATTCGATCCGAACGAGGATACTGAAAGCGTTGAGCCTGCCGGTATCGCTCCCCGCCCCGCCCGGTTGCAGGGGATTCGATCCGAACGAGGATACTGAAAGAAAGGTTAATGCTACAACCACCAGTACCTGGAGCAGGTTGCAGGGGATTCGATCCGAACGAGGATACTGAAAGTGATGCGCTCCATCTCCACCAGCGCCTCCAGCCCCGGTTGCAGGGGATTCGATCCGAACGAGGATACTGAAAGAGATACCGACGATACCCTGGGGCGATTGGCCACCGAAAGTTGCAGGGGATTCGATCCGAACGAGGATACTGAAAGCCTGCTATGATTATATCAAAGTCCTCCTCTTTCCACAAGTTGCAGGGGATTCGATCCGAACGAGGATACTGAAAGATGTCACACGCACCGGCGCACGGCCTGGCATGCCAAGTTGCAGGGGATTCGATCCGAACGAGGATACTGAAAGATGACAATGCTGAACTGGCACGGTCTATTGTGATCAGTTGCAGGGGATTCGATCCGAACGAGGATACTGAAAGTAGGCCCGGTAGATCGCCTTGACCGTCGCTAGGCAGGTTGCAGGGGATTCGATCCGAACGAGGATACTGAAAGTTCCTCAATCGGGTAATAGCCCACCCCTCCCTCGGCCAGGTTGCAGGGGATTCGATCCGAACGAGGAGGGTTGGACAAGTCCTGACTGGTTACGCCATGAGCACGAAAAAGCGTAACCAGTGAAATGACTGGTTACGCTTGGCGCTGAGAGGGGAAGGTAGCGGGTCAACCGTTTGTAGCCAGACGAGCGCGAATGCGCCGGAGGAAGCGCAGGTTGATGAGCGTGTAGATCAGGGTGTTGCGGTTGGCGATGGCCTGACTATTGCGCAGATGCGGGCGCTCGATGCCAAGGGCTACGGCCTGGCTGTTGATGCGTTCGGTGGCAGAGCGCTGGCGATAGGCGTCTTTGTAAGCCGCACTCTCTCGATCCAGGGTATAGCGGAGCCGGGCACCGATGCTGGTGGGCATCATCGCGGTGCAGCCACCCTTGGACCAGCGTTTGTGATCGACAGGGCAGGAAGCACCGTGGGGTGCGTCTTCAGTCTGAAGCGGGCAGATGTACTTGCCGCGCTCGTGTTCAACGAGGGTGGAAGTGCGGTCGGTGTAGGTGAATAGCAGAGGCATGGGAAGCCCCGCAGCGCACAGGGGAAGCCTTGCGGGTGCAGGGCCAAAATGGCGTCTGTTGACCTTGTAGCCGCCTTTCTGGACAAAGGGGACTGCGGCAAAAGCACCTGGGTCGTCGTCCCGATGGAAGTACTCGTAGACGTAAAAGGCGTCAAACGCCGCATCAAAGGCGCCGATACGGGGTCGGAAGCCCAAATGACGGTCAGTTTGGCCCATCAAGGGGAAGAAGTAGACAACGTCGGAGCGATTGAAGGGTAGGGTTAGCTCCGCGATGACGAACTCGCCCCAGCCAGGGACCTTGGTAGCGACGACGCCGGAGCCGTAGCCCCAATAGTACTCCCCGACGCTCAGTGTGCTGGCGGGGACGGGATTATGAGAGGGGGTATCAACGTCGTCTGGGGTGGTGCGCTGGTTGTACCGCCGCTTGCAGCCGAGTTTGCAGTCGGGATCACCAGAGGGTTGCTTGGCCTTGTCGTAGCGTTCAGAGACGTAGGCCTTGGGGTTGTTCTCCTTGACCCAGGCGATGATGTGCTTGGTATCGAGGGAGATGGTCTGTGCGACATCGGCACATTGGGCATCGGCGAGCGCTTCGAGAATGGCCGCAATGCTGGCGCCGAGCAGGAACTTTGGGACAGCGTTGGGCATAGTGCGCAGCAAGCGTGTGAAGTGTCGCTGTGTGGGCAGGCTGGCTTCGGGATCGAAGCCGCAGGAACTAGAGCGGGCGGGCACGAGAGGGAAGCCGAACAGGTATATAAAAGCGGGATGTTCGATCAGATAGTCGCGCAGATCGGACATATGAACCAAATGCTCGTTTAGCTGCAGGAGGCAGGCGGCGGCGAAGGCAGCATAAGGAACAGTGGGTTGGCCCCAGTTGCGCTGCAAGTCGCGCTCTGGAAAGCGATGCCAGGGGAGCGGCCCCAGAAGATCCAGATGGCGCATCGCGGGAGCTGAGCTGATGACCCACTTGGGCAGCCGCCGGTGTGTCCAGAAGGTGTGTAAATTGTCACGAGGCGGACACCGAGATTTGCGCAGAAAGCGCGGAAGGTGGTTTTGCAAGGCCGAAAAATGCGTTACAATAGGTAAGCCTGTCATGGTTTGTGCTCCTTTGAACTAAAATTGGACTTGGACATCCTCATTTTAGCGCAAAAAGCACGCCTGACAGGCTGGTTTGCAGAATTTCGGGCGTAACAAGTCATTTGACTGGTTACGCTAGAGTCGAAGTGTTCAGAATGTGGAGCGGGATTGCATTGTGGAAATCGTAACCAGTCATTTCACTGGTTACGATTTGAGGAACAGCGGGTGCACAAGGTTCGGCACTGATTACGCCGAATCGTAACCAGTCAATTCACTTGTCGAACCCTCAACGAGGATACTGAAAGAGGTGCAGGATTTCGGCGTCTGAGATTTCTTCTGTTGTTGCAGGGGATTCGATCCGAACGAGGATACTGAAAGTGGTACCGGTCTCCGGCGTCATGATCGTCAGGCTCGGTTGCAGGGGATTCGATCCGAACGAGGATACTGAAAGGGTGGAGGGAAAGTAATATGGCTATGTCAAATACGGTGGTTGCAGGGGATTCGATCCGAACGAGGATACTGAAAGACACGCAATTCAGGCAGACGCCAATCATCCACACCAGTTGCAGGGGATTCGATCCGAACGAGGATACTGAAAGTTCATCGTGAGCTATTACGGAACCGGCGAGTCGGTAGTTGCAGGGGATTCGATCCGAACGAGGATACTGAAAGATCTACTACGACGCTCAGGGCCGCGAGCATGAGGTGTGTTGCAGGGGATTCGATCCGAACGAGGATACTGAAAGTCTGGTGTGGCTTGACAAGGTGGCTGGGGGTCTGTTGTTGCAGGGGATTCGATCCGAACGAGAGGGGCGGACCAGGTTTAGCTGGTTACGAGCTGGTTACACGCTGATTACGAAAAGCGTAACCAGGTCTTACGCAAACAATAAAAGGTCGAATCAGCTGAATGAGGTGGTTACGAGGTGATTACGCCCAGCGTAACCGGGATTACGCTGGGCGCGGATGAGCACAACGCCGCACGTTTACAAACTACTTGGGTTGCCGGTTGGCCTTCTTCCGCCGCACGCGGTGCAAGGCGCGCAGGTTGATCAAGACATAGATGAAGGTATTCTTGTTGGCAATGGCCTGGCTGTTGCGCAGCCTGGGGCGCTCGATGCCAAGCTCCTTGGCCTGGGCGTTGATGCGCTCGGTGGCGGTACGCTGGTTGTAGATTTCCTTGTAGATGTCGCCATCGCGGTCGATCTGGTAGCGGGTGCGCGCGCCGATACTGGTGGGTATCGTGGTGGTACAGCCCTGTTTGGCCCAAATCTTGTGGTTGATGGGGTAGAGCGTCGGAAAGGGTGAGATAGATCGCGCAAATCTATTTTACCCCGGAGCGAGAACTGGACAGACAACCTGTTATGGGGCCGAAGAAACGTAACCAGTGAGGCACAATCCCCCCCCTCATCGGTCTGGTCAAGCCCCAAGCGCCTCGAATGCTGTGGGGCGCTTTTTGGTCAAGGGTGACTATACTATGGTCTGGCAGCTTAACAAGTCAATCACAGCGCCACCAGGACACGGGGGAATTGTATCAGATCGAATATACCGGTACAAGTTCCGGCCGGTGCTTAGCTCGGTGGCCTAGCAAACATCGGGTTCGGAAACTGGTCGAGCGCACCCCCCGTATAGAATGGGGGGTGCGCTCGTGTTTTCTAACGCGCTTCTAATGGAATCGCAACGCTTTTCCAATACTTGGAATAGATAATGCACGCACGGCTAAGTGTATTATTCCGTATTGTGGATTAGCGAGGTGAATGATGTTGCTACCATTGATTCAGGAAAGGGGTCGGGAGAACGCCATCCAGCGTAGTGAATGGCCCAGCGAGTTGCCGGTACTGCCGCTGCGAAACGTGGTCGCGTTCCCGCATACCCTGCTGCCTTTGGCTGTTGGCCTGGAGCGCTCGGTGCGCCTGCTGGAGGATGTTCTGGAGGGCGACCGGCTGATGGTTCTGGCGGCAATGACTGATCCGTCGATTGAGGAGCCCGGGCCCGATGGTGTCTATCAAGCGGGTACGCTGGCTGTCGTCGAGCGGGCACTGCGTATTGACGACGATTATCAGATCGTGGTGCGCGGGCTGGCGCGGGTGCGTATCGCCGATTGGTTAACCGAGGAACCCTATCTAAAGGCACGGTTCGAGCAGATGCCGGAGACGCTCGGTGATGAGGCCGAGATCGAGGCGTTGCGGCGCGAGTTGCTGGCCGCTGCGCGGCGTATGGTCCTGTTTTTCCCGCAGGTACCTGAGGGCATCATGGATATCCTCGATCAGATCAATGAGCCGGCGGTGCTTCTGTACATGATCGCCTCCAACGTTCGGTTGGACGTGGAGCAGGCGCAGAGCGTGTTGGCCGGGGACGATCTATCGGTGCAGATGCGGGTGTTGCTGACTCATGTGCAACGCGAGACGGAAGTATTGGAGCTGGGCAAGAGAATCCGCGATGAAGCACAGGGAGAGATGGAAAAGACCCAGCGCGAATACTTCCTGCGCCAGCAACTGAAGGCCATTCAGAAGGAGTTGGGCGAGAGCGGCGACGAGTCAGATGTCGAGGGGTATCGAAAAAAGATCGAAGAGGCCGGCCTGCCTGAGGAGGCGCGCAAGGAGGCCGAGCGGGAGTTGGATCGCTTGGCGCAAATGAACCCGCAGTCGGCCGAGGCTGGCGTGATCAAGACGTACCTGGACTGGTTGACCGATCTGCCGTGGAACAAGTTGTCTGAGGATAACCTGGATCTGTCCCATGCAGAGCAGGTGCTCAACCAAGATCACTATGGGCTGGAGAAGGTCAAGGAGCGCATTCTGGAGTACCTGGCGGTGCGCAAGCTGCGGCTGGAGCGCGGCGTGGAGGATGATGACGAGCGGGCAGCGGCTATTCTGTGCTTCGTCGGGCCTCCAGGGGTGGGCAAGACCAGCCTGGGGCGTTCCATCGCGCGGGCGCTCGGACGGGAATTCACCCGTATGAGCCTGGGCGGGATGCGGGATGAGGCCGAGATTCGCGGTCACCGGCGCACCTACATCGGTGCGATGCCTGGCCGTATCATCCAGGCGGTCAAGCGGGCGGGCACCCGCAATCCAGTCTTTATGTTAGACGAGGTGGACAAGATCGGCAACGATTGGCGGGGCGACCCGGCCAGCGCCTTGCTGGAGGTGCTCGATCCGCAGCAGAATCACGCCTTTCGCGATCACTACCTGGATGTGGACTTTGACCTTAGCGAGGTGTTCTTCATCACGACGGCCAACACGTTGAGCACCATCCCGGCCCCGCTGCGGGACCGGATGGAGATCATCGAGATCGACGGCTACACCGAGTACGACAAGGTGCAGATCGCCCAGGGGTATCTGGTGCCGCGCCAAGTCAAGGTCAACGGCCTGCAGCCGGAAGAGGCGAAGTTTACGGATGATGGGCTGAAGGCCATTATTCGTGACTTTACCCGTGAGGCTGGGGTGCGCAACCTGGAGCGGGAGATCGGGCGCGCGCTGCGCAAGGTCGCCACCAAGATCGCGACGTGTGACGAGGCGTGCGACGTGGTCGTCGATCCCGACCAGGTGCGCGAGTACCTGGGCAAGCCCCGCTACCGCGACGAGTCCTACTTGCGTACAGAGTTGCCCGGCGTGGCGACCGGCCTGGCATGGACGCCCGCCGGTGGCGAGGTGCTCTTTGTCGAGGCGAAGGTGATGGATGGTAAGGGCGACCTCATCCTTACGGGCCAGCTTGGCGACGTGATGAAGGAGTCGGCCCGCATTGCCTTGAGCTACGTGCATGGCGAGCTTGAGGACCTGGGCTTGGCGGAGGATACGCTCGATGATAAGGTGGTCCACCTGCACGTTCCGGCAGGCGCGATCCCCAAGGACGGCCCTTCGGCCGGCGTGACGTTGGTGACGGCGCTGGTCTCGGAACTGACCGGGCGGCGCGTGCGCGGCGACTTGGGGATGACGGGCGAGGTGACGCTACAGGGACAGGTGTTGCCCATCGGCGGCGTGAAGCAGAAGGTGTTGGCCGCCCATCGTTATGGGTTGAAGACGATCATACTGCCCCGGGCCAACGAGATCGATCTGGACGACGTGCCGCAGGAGATCCGGGGCGAGTTGGAGTTCGTGCTGGTCGAGCACCTGGACGAGGTGCTGGAGCAGGCTCTTGCCCCGCAGGTCGAATTCGAGGTGGCAATGGATGAGGCTCCCGAGGGTGGAAATGGTCGCTCGAAGGAACTGACTGTGGGGATGTTCGCGTAGGTCTCTGCCCACGCGGCAGCCTGGAAAGCCCTGGAGCGCAGTGCGCCAGGGCTTTCGTCTGTCACAGCAATGCCGTGCTGAAATACCGCTCCGCCCGATCGGGGAGGACGGTGGCGACGTTGCCATTCATTCTTTTGGCTAACTGCCGTGCGGCCCACACGTTCGCCCCCGCGCTAATGCCCACGAGTAGGCCATAGTCCCGGCCCAACTGGCGCGTCGTCTCGATGGCATCCTCGTCCGAAACCTCGATCACTTCGTCCACCAGCGATACGTCGAGCACGTCCGGCACGAAGCCGTCGCCGATGCCCTGGATCTGGTGCAAGCCTGGCTCGTGGCCCAAGATGGCGGAGACACCCTTCGGCTCGGCGGCTACGATCTTGGCGTCGGGCGTGTGCTCCTTGAGGAATTTGCCCACCCCCTGGAGCGTCCCGCCGCTGCCGACGCCAGCGACGAAGGCGGCGATCTCCCCCGTCATCTGCCGCCACAGCTCGCGCGCCGTCTCCTCGTAGTGGATGCGCGGGTTATCGGGATTCTCGAACTGCTGTGGGACGTAGATGCGCGGGTCATCTGCCGCCATCTGGCGGACGCGCTCCACGGCCCCTCTGATGCTGTCCTTGGCGGGTGTGAGCACCAGCTCTGCGCCCAGCGCCTGGATCAGCTTTTTGCGCTCGTCGCTCATGTCCTCCGGCATGACGATGCGCACCCGGTAACCTTTCAGCCGCCCCACCAGGGCGATGCCGATGCCGGTGTTGCCCGATGTGGGCTCCATGACGATCGAGTCAGGCTTTAGTCGTCCATCCCGCTCGGCCCCCTCAATCATCGCCAGCGCGACGCGGTCCTTGATGCTTCCGCCGGGGTTGAGGAACTCGGCTTTGGCGTAGACGTTCTCCTCTCTCAGGCGGATCAGCGGCGTGTTGCCGATCAGGTCAAGTATGTTGTCGGTTAGCATCGGTTTCCCTATTTGCCATACAATGTCTGGTAAACGGCGTAATGCTCCCTAATGAGCGGGACGTAGGTGCGCGTCTCGCTGAAGCTGACCAGTTCGACGAACAGATCGGGATCGTCGCCAGCGCCATCCAACCAGCGTTGCGCGTTCGTCGGTCCCCCGTTGTAACCCGCCAGCGCAGCGTCGAGCCGCCCATCGAAGCGGTCACGCTGCTGTGCCAGGTAGTACGTGCCGAAACGCACGCTGACGTAGGGCAGGTACAGGTCGGCGGTCTCGTAGCCGGGCGGCCAGCCCAGTTGCGCGGCGATGAGATCGCCGGTGGCGGGTATCACCTGCATCAGCCCATGTGCACTGGCGTAGGAGGTGGCAAAGCTCTCGAAGAGGCTCTCCTGCCGGATGGCGGCAAAGACCAGCAGTGGGTCGAGACCGCTCAGTTCGGCGTTCTGGAGCACCAGGTCTTCGTAGTAGACAGGATAGGCCAGGCGGGCGATGAAGGCGGGGGCGTCGAGGGCGGTGCTCGCGGGCGAGAGGGCGATGACGGTGTTGGCACAGGCGATGGAGGAGCGATAGAGGCCGATGTCGCGGAACAAGATCGCCAGTTGGTACTGGGCAAGTGCGTCTGACGCGGTGCCCTGCCGCACGGCTTCCATCTCCCACTTGGCCTCCTCGAAGTGGCCCAGCCGCCAAAGCTCCAGGCCGCGCTGCAAACGAGGATCGGCAGACAATGCAGGGTTGAGCTCGCTCAGAGCCGTGGTTTTCTCGAGCCCCAGCCACCCGGCCAGCCATGTCTCCGCCTCAGTCTGTTCGGTGGCTGCATCGTGGGCGGGTGCGTACAAGGTCGCGGCAAAGATCGGTGCGCCTGGGTCGGCGGAGAGGCCGGCGGCGCGCAGCCCATAGTACCCGGACGGGTCGGCGTTAGCGGCTGCGGCGAAGGCTCCGCTGGCAGCTTCCGTATTCCCCTGGGCCAGGCGGGCTTTTCCCAGCCAGATATAGGCGGCAGGGCGGTAGGAGGAGTCTGGATGGATCTCGACCAGTGCGGCCCAGGCAGCGGCGGCATCGGCCAACTCATCCAGCCGGTAGGACTGTAGGCCGCTGCGGAAGAGAGCCGGCGGAGCGTAGTCGGAGCTGGGGTATCGGGCGTGGCAGTCCATGTAGGCCGCTGCTGCAGCCTCCAGGTCGCCGGTGGACTCTAACAGTTGCGCTGCTCTCCACAGCGCCTCCGGCGCGCGTGAGTGGCCGGGGGCGCTCTCTACGAATTGCCGGTAGGTCGTGACGGCTGCGTCTGCGTCGTTCAGGGCAGCGTGCGCCTTGGCGATGGACATCCAGGCGTCGCCCACGTACTTGTTCTCCGGGTGGGTTTCGATCAGCATCTCGAACTCCCCGATGGCCAGCTCGTAGCTGCCCGCTTTCAGGAAGGACATCCCGATGTACCAGTGGGCGTCGCCGGAGTGGGTGTCGGGGTAGGTGTTGATGTAGCGGTAGAGTGCCTCGACCGCCGGGCCGTAAGCGCCGCCGTAATAGTCCACGATGCCGCGCAGGAAGTCATCTGGTGGTCGCCCGGCCTCCACCAGGACGACGAGCGAGAGGTAGGCGTAGTATTCTTCCGGGTACGTCTCGACGACGTGCAGGTGTCTGTCGTAGCCGGCCTCGGTCTCCCCGGCCAAGAGCAGTGTCTCGGCAGCCTGGTGCTCGATGCGGGCGCGGTAGGCGCGGATGGTCGCGATGGCGAGGATGGCATCGTATTGGGCCAGCGCGGCGGCATAGTCCTCCTGGGCGACGTAGACCAGCGCTACCTTCTCTCTCGTGCTGACTTCGAAGGAGGGAGTTGGGGCGCTGGCGATGGCGGCCTCGTAGGCCTCGGCGGCGGCATTGTATTCCCCGGCGGCGTAGAGCGCATCCCCTATCCACTCGTTGACGTAGGGGGCAATGCGGGTGCGGGATGAGAAGTAGGTGCGGTATTCGGTGACGGCTTCCTGCACTTCCCCTGTGCCAACCAGAGCCTCGGCCAGCAGGAAATGGGCGTTGGGGGACAGATCGCTCTCGGGATACGTGGCGACAAAGTCGCGGAAGACGCTGGCGGCTTCCGTATAGCTCCCATCTCGCAGGGCGGCCGTGCCCAGGCCGAGGCGGGCCTGGCGGGCGACATCCGCGTCGCTGGCGGCGAGCAGGTCGCCGTAGATGGCCGCAGCGGTTGCATAGTCGCCGTTCCACATAGCCCGCTCGGCAGCGACCAGCCGCTCGGGCGGGGTAGGAGTGGGTGTTGGGGTCGGCGTGGGGGTGGGTGTGATCGTGGGAGTGGGTGTGTGGGTGAGCGTGGGCGTGGCGAGGGGGGACGGTGTCACGCTGGCAGGCATGTTGCAGGCCAGTGCAGCAGCGATGAGTATGAAAATGCAGGATGCTAACTTCTGTCGATGCATAGCCCTATTATCGCCAGGGAAACGGGTTTGTCAATGCATTTCAGTTGATCAAATTGGCTGTTTGGCGTACAATCGTGGCAATCTATTGGCAGGGGGGAGAGAAGGTGACAGAGGAACGTAAAGCACTGCGGGCAAGGATTGAGACGTTGGCTCAGATGGAGGGCAGTGTACGCATCATTTGCCAGCAACACGTGCACGAGTTGGCCGCCGAGAGCGGTTGGCCGGTTCGCGAGGTGGAACTGGCAGCGCTGGAGGCGGGCATCGTGCCCTGGCGTTACGTGCGCAACGTGGGCACGATCGGCCTGGACGGGCAGGCAAAGCTGCTACGGTCTGCAGCAGCGGTGGTAGGGCTGGGTGGCTTGGGCGGATTCGTCGCCGAGGCGCTGGCCCGCATGGGGGTGGGGCGGTTGATCCTGATCGACAGGGATGTGTTCGAGGAGCACAACCTAAATCGGCAACTCCTCAGCGGCGAGGCCAACCTGGGTGAGCTCAAGTCGGAATCAGCGCGGCAGCGCGTGGCCGAGATCAACAGCGCGGTGGAAGTGACGGCTCACGCGGCGATGCTCACCCGCGAGAGCTTGCCCCAACTCCTGGCGGGAGCCGACGTGGTCGTGGATGCTCTCGATCGGTTGCCGATCCGCTTGGTCTTGCAGGAGGGGGTGCAGGCGCTGGGGGTCCCAATGGTGCACGGCAGCATCGCTGGCTTCCTGGGACAGGTGATGACTATCTTCCCCGGCGATCCCGGTTTACAGGGTCTCTACGGCGGCGCAGATGAGCTACCGGAACAGGGTCTCGAGGCACAGTTGGGCACCCCTGCCGCAACGCCCATGGCGGTGGCGGCCTGGGAAGCTCAGGAGGTGGTCAAGATCCTGACGGGGTGCGGAGATGTCCTGCGAAACAGGCTGTTGGTGATGGATATGGGCACCGGCTCGATCGATTTTCTGGAGCTGGGCTGAGATAGGAGTCGCCATGGACATCATTCGCGCGTTCATCGCTGTGCCTCTCCCCCTCTCGCTGCTGGAGGAACTGGCCAGGTTGCAGCGAGAGTTGGAGAGGCAAATCCCTCCCCGAAGTGTGCGCTGGGTGCAGCCAGGGTCCATCCACCTCACGTTCAAGTTCCTTGGGGATACGTCGGTCGAGCGGCTGCCAGAGCTTGAGCAGGCGCTGAAAGCAGTGGCCCGGAATGCGCCCATCTGCGCCTTCACCGTCGGAGGACTGGGTTGCTTCCCGAACCCGCATCGCCCGCGCGTCGTCTGGGTCGGTGTAGAAGAACCCACAGGACGGCTGGCAGCGGTGCAGGACGCCGTCGAGGAGGCGATGGCTCCCTTCGGCTACGAACCGGAGGGGCGCGGCTTTGAGCCACATCTCACCCTGGGTCGCGTGGGACGCAAGGCTTCCCGCGGCGACGCGGCGCGCGTGGGCCAGGTCGTCGCCAGCACCGAAGTGGGACAGCTGGCCGAGGTCGCGGCCGATCGGTTCGAACTCATTCACAGCGTGCTCAGACCGACGGGGGCGGAGTATACGGTGCTCGCGGAATTCCCGTTGCGTGTCGGAGGGTAGCGATGTATGCTTTGCTGGTTGCCGAGGATACCGACGAGGCAGCGGTTCTGTCCTTGGTCTTGCAGCGCGCCGGTCTGGCGGTGACCACGGCAGGTGACCTGGAGCGCGCGATGCGTAGCTGGGTGGAGCGTCCGGCGGACGTCGTGTTGCTGGCCATCCAGGAGGCGAGTCTCCGCGAGCAAGTGCAGCGCGTGCGCGCCGAGACGGAAGCTGCGTTGGTGCTGGTTACCGAGCCGATAGAGGAGGGGGCCCATTGCAGCCTTCTGGAGGGTGGGGCCGATCTGATCGTCACGCGCCCGTTCAGTTCCCGTGTGCTGATTGCCCAGGTGCGTGCCTTGCTCCGTCGCGTTGGAGGCGTACCCGTGTTCAGCCTGCCCACTTTGAGCCTTTGGGGGTTGACGCTGGACCCGGCGACCCGAACAGTGAAGGTCGAGGGACAACCGTCCAGACGGTTAACCCATCTGGAGTTTCGCCTGCTGTACACACTGATGCTCCATCGTGGTCAGGTGTTGCCGACGGAGACGATCGTGGAGCAAGTGTGGGGGTACAGCGGCGAGGGCAGCCGCGATCTCGTGCGCGGGCTGATCAGCCGACTGCGGACCAAGGTAGAAGCGGATCCTCGCGCGCCGTTCTACATTCTGACCGTGTCTGGGGTGGGGTATTCCTTTCGTGAAGATGCTGATGAGGATTAGGCTGTAGGATCCGGACGCAGCCAGCCCAGCGCCTGTCGGGGAAGTGGTGTGTAGAGGCGTGTATGTGATGGAGGGCGGAGTGCCCCTAGCGCTTGGGCAGCGAGTGGTGTATCTGCCCTACAGGTGGGGGGTTTTGTCGGCCATGTTCAAAAAACTACACGTTCATTCGGTCTCTGTGACAGGATTCGTAGCACTTTTCAACAAGTTTGGCACACCGGGCCCTTATAATCACTCCGCGAAAGTCCAAGAATGTGGCTGGGGTTGAAGTAGAATGGGAAGGAGAGCACTGTGGCTACTGCACCTTGCCTGGACTGCGGGCACGAAGTCGATCTTGGTTCCGATCCCTTCGAAGGACAACGGGTGGTCTGTGCGATGTGTGGCGCCAACCTCGAGCTGATCAATCTTCAGCCCTGCGAACTCGACTGGGTGTACGACGAAGATGTGCTGTACGATCAGTATGATGACACAGACGATGTATGGGAACGGGAATTGGAAGAGTACTAACAGAAGGAGTGAAGAGTAAATGGAGGATATGACAGTTGAAGCTGAGGAGCCCCCTGGCCAACGTTGGCCACCTTACCCCTGGAAGAATGTTTCCCTGGAGCAGTGGAATGACTGGCGCTGGCAGTTGAGCCATCGCCTGAATACGGTGGAGGAGCTGGGCCGGGTCATCCGCCTCACTCCAGACGAGATCGCCGGATTTTCTCCACCGGACTGCTTCCGAGTCAATATCACCCCTCTCTTTGCAGGTTTGATGGCCCCCGACAATCCGGGCTGCCCGATCCGGCGGCAGGTCGTGCCGACGGCGTGCGAGCTCGTGCCTTTCGAGGCCGGGATGGCTGATTCGTTGGGGGAGATGGACGTGCTGCCCAATTACTTGCTCAGCGCGTCCGACAGCCGGGTGGTGGTGCGCAATAATCTGGTGCCGAGTGCTGTTAGAGAGGAGGGGATATGAACATCGAGCACGTCGAGGAGGTGCCGCTTCAGTCGGATTGTGTAGCGGGCGTGATCGTCTTGTACAACCATAGCACGCGGATGGTCAAGGGCCGGCCGGGGGATTTGCTCGCTGAACGCGGTGTTATCACCTGTGCCCAGAATGTGGCCGACGTGCTGCGCAGGGCGGGCTATCGGGCGGTACTGCTGCCGCTGACTACCGGCGTGGAGGAAGCTCTGGTCCCCTATCCGCCCATCGACTGGGTGATCTTTAACCTGGCGGAGGGGCTGGATGGGCGCTTGTTCGAGGAGGCGCGCATTGCCTGGGCTCTGGAGGCGATGGGATACCGGTTCACCGGGACGCGCGGAGATGCGCTCGTCCGTTCCACGCACAAGCAACAGGCCAAGTCCCTATTGAGTGCTGGAGGTGTGCCTACGCCTCCCTGGTGGCTCTTTCGGCATCCCGACGAGGTGGATGCCGTCGCCGGTGACGGATTCCCGTTTCCGCTCATCGTCAAGCCGGTAGCCGAGGATGCCAGCCTCGGGATCGATGGAGAAGCGGTCGTACACACGATCCGGGCGCTGCGTGATCGAGTGGCCTACGTGGTGGACCATTACCGCCAGGCTGCGCTGGTGGAAGCGTTCGTGGTCGGCAGGGAGTTCAACGTATCGTTGTGGGGCAGCCGGCCGGATGTGCTGCCCCTGGCGGAGGTGGATTTCAGCGCGTTTGACAGGGCCCACGAGTGCATCGTGTCCTATGCCGCCAAGTGGGAGAGCGGCTCCTTCGAGTATTGCCACACGCCCATTCTGTGCCCGGCCCCCGTGGAACGGTCTCTGGCCTCTCGTATCAAGGGCACGGCGCAACGTGCCTGGAAGATCATGGGGTGCCGGGGCTATGCACGGGTGGATATGCGGGTGAGTGGTGAGGGGATTCCCTACGTCCTGGAGGTGAACTGCAACCCAGACATCTCTCCCGATGCTGGGTTCAGCCGCGCTGCTATGGAAGCAGGGTATTCCTACGAAAAGATGGTCGTTCGCATCCTGCAATCTGCAAGGAGGGAAGTCTATGCCTACGATCGGACTGGCGTCGGAGACCGACGGGTCGGCCATTCTGAAGCTGGCCGCAGCAGCCGGTTTGTTTACGCCTACGGAACGTAGCTGTGTCGAAGAACTCTGGAATGCCTACCAAAGTGCGGGCGAGGGGAGTGGATACGTGTTCCTGGTACGTCGGGATTGGGGTTGACTGCAGGGGTTTGCCTGCTTGGGACCCCATCCTTTGACCTGCGGTACCTTCGATCTCTACTGGATCGCTGTGGACCCAGCTTGCCGGGGACGCGGTATTGGGCGTGACCTATTGGCTCGAGTCGAGGCCGAGGTGCGGGCCAGGGATGGTCGCCTGCTGGTGGTAGAAACGTCCAGCACGTCTCCTTATGCTGCGGCGCGCGGCTTCTACGTGGCCTGTGGGTATTGCCACGAGGCGACGGTGCGCGATTTCTATGCCCCTGGCGATGATTTGATCGTGTTCAGGAAAGAGCTTTCCGCAGGCAATGTGGCACCAGGGTCAGCGGGAGGCGCGTCTGCTGCGGTTTCGCCGAAAGAGTCCAAGTTGCGCGGTGGGTAGAGGTTCGCGCTGCGCGGGGAGTGGGCTTGGTGGAGAATGGGTTTGCTGTCGAGCTGCTGTTCGATCCAGTGATGGGAGCTCGCTTGAGAGCTCTGTGGGAGGCGCTTGCTCAGACAGGGGTGAGTTCCTTCATGCTAGATATTGGTGCGTGTCCGCACGTCAGTCTAGCCGTTTTCGAGAGTCTTGACCCTGCCAGCTTGCGCGCTGAACTCGACGCTTTTGCGCGGGAAAGTTCACCTCTGGAAGTCACCCTGAGTGCTGTTGGGGCCTTCCCCGGTGCAGAGGGCGTGGTTTTCATCGCGCCTGTTGTGACGGCGGAAATGCTCGATCTTCACGAGAGATTTCATCGCCGGTTGGCCGCTCTGAGCATTCCCTCGCTCAAGTACTACTATCCGAGTAATTGGGTTCCTCACTGTACGGCAGCGATGGAGTTGCCGCCTGAGAAGATTCCTGCTGCTGTCGAGATCTGTCGTAGCGCCGATGTTGTTGGGCCAGCCTGCCTGGTTGAGGTTGAGTTGATCGAGTTTCGTCCTGTGCGGAGGTTGTATGCTTTCCCTCTGGGAGGCTGAATGAGGGACGCTCATCGGTCACCCATCATTGCGGTCATCGGCGGCTCAGCGGCGACGGCGGAGGAAGCTGCTGCTGCCGAGGCCGTGGGCCGGGCGCTGGCTGAGGGTGGCGCGGTGCTCCTCTGCGGCGGGCGTGGCGGGGTGATGGAGGCTGCCTGTAGGGGGGCAAAGGTTGCCAGTGGGCTCACCGTCGGCATCCTGCCCGGCACCGACCGCAGCCAAGCCAACCCCTACGTGGACGTTCCTATCGTGACCGGGCTGGGCGAGGCTCGCAACGCCGTCGTCGCACGGACCGCTCAGGCCGTGGTCGCCATAGGAGGAAGCTATGGCACGCTGAGCGAGATCGCGTTCGCACTGAGATTCGGCGTGCCGGTGGTGGGGCTGAGGACGTGGGAAGTGCGGCGCGAGGCGCACCCACCCGCGCCCATCGTCTACGTCGATACCCCGGAGAAGGCGGCCGCCCGCGCGCTGGAACTGGCGCGGTAGGTTGGACTGGCTGGCTATTCGGCTCTCGGTTTCCCCCATCGCTCCCACGGTCGCACGTACGGCAGGTTCAACACCACAAACGTGAGCCAGCCGGCGAAGAAGGATAGGGACCCGATCGCGCCGATTCCGGCCAATTGGGCGATCAGTTGGCCAGGGCCGTCGCCGGTGCTGAACTTTTCCGCTGGCAGGAACCCCGTCACACCCTTGGCCATCTCGGTCTGGTATTCTTCCGGGCCGACCCTGTTCCACCCTTGCCCCCACAGCCCGTCGGCGAAAATGGCCACGGCCAGCAGGCCCAACAGTCCGGCAGTGATGCCTATCGCCACCATGGCCGTCCTGTCGGGCAGGCGCAGCCCGTGTTGCATCAGGTAGACGCCAAGCGGCAGCAGGATGCCGGCGAGGGCGCCGAGCGCCAGCGCGGCCAAGGGCGATACGAAGGGTGCGCCCGCCGCGATGGCGACGAATCCGGCCACCGCCCCCCGCGCCGACATCAGCGCGTCGGCGTGACCCACGGTGAGCCAGCAATAGGCCTGTGAGATCAGGATCGCCCCGGCGCCCGCCAGTACCACATTGACCGCGATGCGCGGCAGGTTGAGCCCTGCGCCGGCGGCGTGGAAAGGCGTGCTCAGCGACCAACTCATCAACCCCAGCCCGAACAGCAGCGCACCCAGGTTCGCCAGCAGGGGGAAGTGGGCAGGCGGCATCTCTTCCGGCTCACCCGGCTTGCCGCGCTCCAGCCGCTGGCCCAGCGCTATCAGCGCGCCCAGTGCCGCCATTCCGCCCAGCAGGTAGACCACGCCGGAGCCGGCGAAATCGACAAAGCCATGCCCGCGCGCTACCGTTGCTTCCGATCCCAGGTTCGATAGCCACCCGCCACCCCAGGCCCAGCAGGCTGCGATGGGGAAGAGGGTCATCGCAATAACCAGCCCGCCGAGGGCAACCTGCCAGCCACGCGCGCGTCCATGCGCGCTCAGCACGACCAGCAGCACCGCCGTCGCCGCCATCGGCAGGTAGTTCACGAACAGCGCCATTACTTCCGGCGTCAGGGGATTCCCGTCCTTGTCCCCGCTCAGGAAAAAGCCTGCTAGCCCGATCAGTCCCCACTCTTTCTCATCGCCGATGGCGTAGAGCGCGTCCAGCCCTGCATAAACTGGCTGGTTATCGATGACCTTTGCGCCACCGAGGTGAAAGGCAAAGCCCACCGCAAAATATCCCAGCGCTGCCAGTGCCAATGCCAGCGTGCCCACCGTCGCTGCCCGGCGCGCCCGCTGTGGCTCCATGCCGCCCCAGGCCAGCAGGAACAGTCCCATGGGGATGAGGTAGCCCAACAATGCCGGAAGCCAGATCTCGATTGCCATGATTGTGTCCTTGGAGTAGAATTGGTCGTGTAACGGCCCCAATATTACCAGACTCTATCGTTTTAGCCAAATGTATCGTTTGTGATGAATGGCCGACCACTACGGCTTCTGGCCGATGGGATGCTGGGTAAGCTGGCCAAGTGGCTGCGGCTGCTGGGCTACGACACGGCCTACGATAACGCCGCCGACGACCACGAGCTGGCCCGCCGCGCCCGTGCGGAGGGTCGCGTGCTGCTCACGCGCGACCGCGAGCTGGCGGCCCGGCGCGGCCTGCGCGCGCTGCTGATCCAATCGGAGGTGCTGGAGGTGCAGGTGCGTGAGGTGCAGGACGCGCTGGGCCCTCCGCCCGACCCGGCGCTTTCCCGCTGTGCGGTGTGCAACACGGTGCTGGAGCCTGTCTCTTCTGATGATGTGGCTGACCGCGTGCCCCCCTACGTGCTTCGGACGCAGAGTGACTTCCGCCGCTGCCCTGGCTGTGGGCGGGTGTACTGGCCCGGCACCCATGTGGATGGGATGCAAGAGCAGTTGGGGCAACTTGAGCCACATTGAAGCGGAAAGTCTGGGGTCGAGTTTCGTGTCTTCTCAAAACTCCTAGGAATGCAACGCTGTAGCCGCGACTTCCAAATCGCGTAGCGACTCGCGGTTGGGAAACCGCGCCTACCCTCCCCGACTTTCTGAGAAGATACCAAGTTTCGAGCTTTTATTCGGGAGGTGTGTTATGCAAAGGTCCAAGGTTCTATTCATTGCCGCTGCGGTCTTGATCCTGGCCGCGCTTGCCTGCAGCGGCGGCGGTTCGTACGTGTTCTCCGAGTCCCGCACGTCCAGTGGCAACTCGGGCCGCATCGAGATCAAGGGGGATGCCAGCGGCACTGTCACCAACGAGGTCGAGATCGCCGAGAACTTTCCTGGGGCGACCGTTGACCTGGAGGTCGCTGCCGGCGTGAAGGAAGGCTCGTACACGGTCGAGTTTCTGGATGTCGATGGCAGCGTTGTCCTCAGCCTGGACGTCAGGCCGGGCGAGCTTTCCAGGGGCAGCGGCACCGTGACGCTCAATGACGAAGGTGAGGTAGAGTACAAGATCGCGGCCAGCGACGCCAAAGACATATTGCTCGCTATTGACTATGATCTCGGTTGATGGCTCGATAGTCTCTCCGTTGAGTGTTGCTGGGAGCTTTTCACCGCAAAGACGGGAAGGGCGCCAAGCCTTTGCGTATTTCTCTCTGCGTTCTTAGCGCCTTGGCGGTTCAATTTGGGCAACGTTTGCCACCAACACTCAAGAGGGGGACTACTGATGGCTCCAACCTTGCAAAAGTCTGGGTGAGTAGTCCGCTGCCTTCGCAAGGTGGCTGCGTGGCTGACGGGGGCAGGAGTACTGTCCCTGTTTTTTCTTGCAGTACCTGCATGGTGTGTTATACTGGCGGCCTTTGAAACTAACGAAACGAGAGATCGCTGTGACATCATCCGAGACTATCTTGCCGAACACGCCGTCCCGGCTGCACATCGTGGCGGCGTTTGCCGCCATCTATGTGATCTGGGGCTCAACCTATTTGGGCATCCGCATTGCCATCGAGACGCTCCCTCCACTCCTGATGGCTGGGATGCGTTTCATCGTCGCCGGGCCGCTGCTCTACGTCCTGGCCCGGCGAGGTGGCGCGCCGCGCCCGACGGGCGTGCAGTGGCGTGCTACGGCTATTGTTGGCGCGCTGCTCCTGCTCGGGGGAAATGGGTTTGTCACTCTGGCCGAGCAGCGTGTCTCTTCGGGCCTGGCGGCGCTGCTGGTCGCCACTGTGCCGTTGTGGATGGTGCTGCTCGACTGGGTGTTCTTGCGCGCGATCCGGCCTTCGAGCAAGGTGTTTGTTGGGCTGGCCTTGGGGTTGGTCGGCATTGTTTTGCTGATCGGCCCCGCCGACTTGCTGGGTGATCACCGCGTTGACATACTGGGTGCGGGGATGCTGACACTGGCGGCGCTTTCCTGGTCCATTGGCTCGCTCTATGCCCGCCGGGCAGCGCTTCCCGATGCACCACTCCTGGGCACGGCGATGGAGATGTCTGCGGGCGGTATCCTGCTCGTGCTGGCTGCCGGCGTCAAGGGTGAGTGGATCCAGGTTGATTTCGCCAGCGTGTCGCTCCGCTCTTGGCTGGCTCTGAGCTACCTGACGTTGCTGGGCTCGATCGTGGCGTTCACTGCCTATACGTGGTTGCTGCGCGTATCGACGCCGGCGCGTGTCTCGACGTATGCCTACGTCAACCCCGTCGTCGCCGTCGTGCTGGGCTGGGCCGTCGCCGGCGAGACCCTGACGCTGCAGATGCTGCTGGCGGCTGCGGTCATCGTCCTGGCCGTGGTGATCATCACCACCGGCCGGTCCAGAGGCTAATGAGCCGGATCTCCTTCGACTGGATTTTGCGGTGCACGGGCGGCGTGGTATACTATCGCTTGGCTCCCCCCTACATTCTGGAGGTCTGATGAATCAAAGACTGCTGTTTCAGGTTGCTCCATCGATCGTGTGTGTCCTTCTCTTGGCTGGATGTGGAGGAGAGCAGGCTGAGCCGACATCTGCGTCTACGCAAGTTCCTGTCCCGGCAGCGTCTACGGTACCGGGCTCGTACGAGCGTTTCGACATCGACGAGGATCTGTTTCTCCGAAAGTACTTGTTTAGCGTCAAGTGGGAGCGGGCTGCGGTGGACCTAGGGACGGCGGGTTTCCCACAGCACGCTGCAACTCGACCAAGAAGTCCAGGATAGGGATCGCTCTCTGATGACAGGTTGCCAACACG
>DAOUDX010000364.1:0-13305 GCA_034430835.1 Anaerolineae bacterium | reverse complement strand
TTGTTGGTGGGGCGTCAGCCCTAAATAGCGCCATACATAGCATCGAAGTGGGGCGAGTTGCACCAAAAGTATGTCTTTTTGCAGCCCCAGTGGGGAATACAGAACACGTTCCCAAATTTTGAACAGACACTTTCAACCCTGCGCAGCCAGTACCAGGCGGACGACGGGCCTGTCGGGTCCCCCCCACCCTCCTGCCGTTCCACGACAAAGGCAGAAGCGAACAGGCCGGCAATCTCCCCCGATGCCACGCCACGGGGATCTGGCCGGCTAGGACAAGGAGAAAAAGCGTAGAGCATGTAGAGCCCTCCTATCCTCGTCAGCCGGATCACCTCTGCTGCATAGCGCCCCCATCGCTCGTACGGCACGCTGTGCAGGCAGCCGATGTCCAACACCAGGTCGAATTGGCCCTCAAGGAACGCCAGGTCGGTCGCGTCCGCCTGGTGGAGACGGCAATCCACGCCAGCCCGGCGGGCCTTCCACCGAGCCCACCAGATCGCTACGGATGAGAAATCCACTCCCACCGCCTGCCAGCCGTGCTGGGCCAAGTAGATGCAATTGGTGCCGGTGCCGCAGCCCAAGTCCAACGCATGGCCAGCGGGCAGGCCCTCGCCCTCGACGAGATCTACGACCTCTGGCGGGGTCACCTGGGTATCCCAGGGTGTCTGTCCCAACACATACTGAAGCTCAAAGGCCCATCTGCTAAAACGCAATATCAGCCTCCGTCAGCTCGCGCGCCAAGAGATGGGAGCATTATAACACAAGAGCGTTCTGGCGCGACTTGACAACTCACGCCGATCGCAGTATACTCGCGCCCGATGTCTGGAGACCGACCGGGAGGCGTTTTGGTGGCTCGACACCCAAGGGAAAGTCTCACTGCTTTCCCACTACAGAGTGTTTTTCACGACCTTTGGACACCCGTCCAAAGGTCTTTTTATATCCATAGACAAAAGGAGGTCAAATGCCTAACCCACTGGCAGGACGAGACATCCTCTCCATAGAAGACCTGAAGAAAGCAGACATCGAAAGAGTCTTGGAGCAAGCGGCCCGGTTCGAGGAGCAATGCAAGAAGCGACCCAAACTGGACGCATTGGCCGGGCGCATCCTCGCGACGTTGTTCTACGAGCCCAGCACGCGCACGCGCATGAGCTTTGAGAGCGCAATGCACCGGCTGGGGGGCGACGTGATCTCCGCTGCCTCCGCAGCCAAGACCAGCTCCGCCGCCAAGGGCGAGACTCTGGCCGACGCCGCGCGGGTCATATCCGGCTACGCCGATGTCGTCGTCCAGCGCCATCCAGAGATCATGTCGGCACACGACGCAGCCAAAGGGGCGACGGTGCCGATCATCAATGCCGGAGATGGGTCACACGAGCATCCTACTCAAGCCCTACTCGACCTCTACACCATCCAGAAAGAACGAGGACAGATCGACGGACTACACGTCGCCCTGGTCGGGGATCTCAAGTACGGGCGCACGGTCCACTCGCTTGCCCAAGCCCTCAAACACTGGGACGTCACGCTGACCCTCGTGTCCCCCCTGACGCTAAAGATGGCGGACGCTATCACTTCGAGCGTAAAACGCAAGATCACGGTCAATGAAACTCAAGACCTGGAAACAGCGATGAAAGCGTGCGACGTACTCTACGTCACGCGCATCCAGCGCGAGCGCTTCAAAGACCCAGCCGACTATGAACAAGTGAAGGGAATCTATGTCATCGACCACAAGCTGGTCGAGCGGACTAATCCAGACATGACGATCATGCACCCCCTTCCCCGCGTGAACGAGATCGCGATCGACGTGGACAAACTGCCGGGCGCGGCCTACTTCCGCCAGGCCGATAATGGCGTCTATGCGCGGATGGCGCTCTTGGCACTGGTACTAGATGCAGTTGAGTAAGAGAATGACCGTCGCAGACAAGCTATCCAAAGCACAAAGGGCCAACAACTCCTGGATTTGCGTGGGACTCGATCCGGTGATGGAGTGGTTGCCCGACGCCGTGCGCAAGGCCGAAAGCCCCTTCCTCGCTTTCAGCCAAGCCATCGTCGAGGCGACCGCCGACGTCGCCAGCGCCTACAAGCCCAACCTGGCCTTCTGGCTGGCTGAAGGCGTGCAGGGCCTGGGCGCACTCCGAGAGCTGATCGTCAGCATTCCCGATGGCATTCCCGTCATCCTCGACGCCAAGTTCAACGACATCGGCAGCACAGCCAAGGCGTACGCCCGCACCGCCTTTGAAGCATTCGGCGCGGACGCCGTCACCGTCAATCCCTACCTGGGGCGAGACGGGGTACAGCCGTTTCTCGAATACAAAGAACGGGGCATCTTTCTCCTGGCCCGCACCTCCAACCCCTCCGCACCGGACCTGCAGGATCACGTCGTCAAGGGCCACCCGCTGTACGAGGAAGTCGCGCAACTGGCTGCGCAATGGAACGCAGAGCTGCCAGGCGCCTGCGGACTGGTCGTAGGTGCCACGTACCCCGAGGAGCTGGCCCGCCTGAGAAAAGTCGCTGCCGACCTGCCGTTCCTCATCCCCGGCATCGGCGCGCAGGGCGGAAGCCTGGAGGCCGCAGTCGCCCACGGCCCGACGGCGAACGGACTCGGTCCTGTCATCAACTCCTCGCGCGGTATCATCTATGCTTCGTCGGGCCCAGACTTTGCCGAGGCTGCCCGCGCTGCTGCGATCGAGTTGCGCGACCGCATCAATCAAGTCCGGGAGGGTGCAAGATGAACATAGCCAAGCAGCTTTTCGACGCCGACTGCGTCAAGCTCGGTACATTCACGTTAAAGTCCGGCCTCACCTCGCCCATCTACATCGACCTGCGGCTGCTGGTAAGCTACCCGTCGCTGCTGCGGGAGGCGGCGCGCGCGATGAGCGATCTCGCCCGCGCTCTCACTTTCGACCGCATCGCCGGCATTCCCTACGCCGGGCTGCCCATCGGCACAGCACTCGCGCTGGAGATGGATCGTCCGATGATCTACCCCCGCAAGGAAACCAAAGACTATGGTACCCGCCGCGCCATCGAAGGAGAGTTCGAGCCAGGGGAGACGGTGCTGGTCGTGGACGACCTGATCACCCGGGGGACGAGCAAAATCGAGGCCATCAAGCCGCTGGAAGAGGCCGGGCTGGTCGTGCGAGATGTGCTGGTGTTGATCGACAGGGAGCAAGGCGGCGCGGAAGACCTGGCCGAGCGCGGCTATCGGTTGCACGCCGTCCTGCGGCTCCCCGACATCCTGGAGGCGCTGGAAGCATCCGGGTGCATCACCGCTGAGCAATGCACCGAGGTCATAGACTATCTGCACAGCACGTGACAGAAGCACTGAACAAGTACTACAGCCACTGTGCCCGCGAATACGAGCAGGTCTATCGCCGAGACGACCTGACCCGTCAAAGAGAGCAGGTCGAGCTTGCTGACGCCTTGAAAGAAGCGCTTCAGGGCCGCTCCGTTCTCGAGATCGCCTGCGGCACCGGCTATTGGACCGAGGCCGCCGCGCAAGTCGCGCGCCACGTCGTCGCCACGGATGCATCGCCGGAGATGCTCGCCGTCGCCGCCGAGAAGGGACTGCCAGCCGAGAGGGTCGAGTTCCGCCTGGCGGACGGATACGACTTGGCAGCGATACTGGGATCGTTCGACGCAGGCCTGGCCAGCTTTTGGCTCTCGCACGTTCCGAAAGGACGCATGGATGAGTTCCTGGACGGCCTGCACGCAAGGCTTGGTACAGGCAGCGTCGTATTCATGGCCGACAATGTCTACGTGCCGGGGATTGGCGGAGAACTCCTGCGAAAGCCAGATACTGAAGACACCTTCAAACTGCGCACTCTGTCTAACGGGTCACAGCACGAGATTCTGAAGAACTACTACAGCGCCGACCAACTGCGCCGCATCTTCGCGCAGCGGATGACCGATCTGGAGGTTCACGTCGGCAAGTGTTTCTGGTGGACCACCTATGAAATCAGCTAGCACGCCCGATCTCTCTACCACGCTGTGTGGCGTCCGGCTGCCCAACCCAACCGTCCTCGCTTCGGGCATTCTAGGATTGAGCCACGAGGTGATGGTGCGCGTGGCGCATTCTGGGGCGGGCGCCGTGACGACAAAATCGTGCGGACTCAGGCCGCGACCGGGCCACCACAATCCGGTCGTGCTGAACTGGGGGCCTGGGCTGATCAACGCCGTAGGGCTGTCCAATCCGGGCGTCGAGGTGATGGTGGAGGAGATCCGGGCCGCAAAGGAGCACCTGGCTCCACTGGGTGTTCCCATCATCGCCAGCATCTTTGCCGACACCATCTACGACTTTGGCACCGTCGCCCGCTTCATCTCCGAGGCCGAACCTGACCTGATCGAGGTCAACATCTCCTGCCCCAACGTGGACGCGGAATACTTGCAGATGTTCGCCGGCGACCAGTATGTTGCTGCCCAGGTCACCCGCCGCGTGAAGCTGAACACCGACCTTCCTGTGCTGGTCAAGCTCTCCCCCAACGTGACCGATCTGGTGGAGATCGCCAGGGCCGTGGCTGAAGCGGGCGCCGACGGTATCACCGCCATCAACACCGTGGGGCCGGGCATCATCCTCGACGTCGAGACCTGCCGCCCGGTGCTGGCGCACGGCACCGGCGGCGTCAGCGGCCCGGCCATCCGCCCCATCACCGTGCGCTGCGTGCGCGACATCTGCCGGGCCGTAGACGTGCCGGTACTGGCCGTGGGCGGTGTGGCGAGCGGGCGGGACGTCGTCGAGATGATCCTGGTCGGCGCAGCCGCCGTGGGGATCGGGTCGGCCGTCGCCGGCCGGGGCATCAAGGTGTTTCAGGAAGTGTGTGGCGAAGTAGAGGACTATATGCAGCGGCACAGCATCAGCAACCTGGACGAGATCCGGGGCAAGGCTCTCGCGTTCTTCTAGGGCGTCCAAGGAGCCAACGGGTGAACATACCGCAAACCGTCGCCATCCGCGAGATCCGCGAGGATACCCACACCATCCGCACCTTTGTACTGGATGCGGAGGCACCGGACGCCGAGCCGGGGCAGTTCATCATGCTCTGGCAGCCCGGGCTGGACGAGAAGCCGATGTCTATCGCCCACCCCGCCCCGCTCACGGTGATCGTCGCCAGCGCAGGGCCGTTCACCATGAAGCTGCACCAGCGCAAGATGGGCGACCTGGTGGGTTGGCGCGGCCCCTACGGGCGCGGATTCACCCTGCGTGAGGACGTGCCGGCGCTGCTGCTGGGCGGCGGCTGCGGCGTGGGGCCGATGCGCTTCCTCGCTGCCCGCGCCGTCGAGCGCTCCATCCCGGCCACGGTCGCCCTCGGCGCGCGCAGCGAGAACGAGCTAGCCTGCATCGGAGATTTCGAAAACCTGGGCACAGACCTGATCCTCACCACCGACGACGGCTCGCGCGGCCATCAAGGCTACGTCACCCAGGCTATCTCGATATTCGCCGACAACCATCCCAGGTTCGCGGTCTATGCCTGCGGCCCCGAGCCAATGCTCGTCGCCATCCACAAGCTGTGTCGCGAGCGCGGCATCCCAGGCCAACTGAGCCTGGAGCGGTACATGAAATGCGGCTTTGGCATCTGCGGGCAGTGCGCGCTGGATGGGTTCCTGGTATGCCGGGATGGCCCGGTGTTCGATGTGGAGCAATTGGACGGACTGCGCGACTTCGGCATAGCCCGCCGCACCGCCGCCGGGCGGAGGCTGCCGCTGCGATGAAGACCGACAAATCCGAACTCCGCACCCACTTCTGCACCCTGCGCGAGTGCCTCCCGCCCGGGAACGTCGCCGCCGCCTCCGCCGCGCTTTGCCACCAATTGGCAGCTTGGCCAGCGTTGCGGGAGGCACAGACCGTGCTCACCTACCTCGCGTTCCGCAGCGAGCCGGACCTGGGCCTGCTCTTCGACCTTCTCCCCAGCGTCCGCTGGGCCGCCCCACGAATCGAAGGAAAGGAATTGGTGATCCACCCCTACGATCCTGCCCGCCTGGTGCGCCATCGCTTCGGCATGCTGGAGCCTGCCGCAGACCTGCCGGTGATCGACCCCACCCGATTGGATGTGGTACTGGTGCCCGGCGTGGCCTTCGACCGGCGCGGAGGGCGGCTGGGGTTCGGCGGGGGCTACTACGACCGCTTCCTGCCCACCACACCCGCCCTGCGGATAGGCATCGCCTTCAACGAGTGCCTGGCCGACGAGCTGCCCTGCGGCACACACGATCAGCGGATGGACTGGATCGCCACGCCAACCACGCTGTTTTCGACGGGGCGTCTTGACAAGATCGCCAATGGATAGTACGATGACAAACGCAAGCACAGGCAGAGGAGGTACAGAGATGGCAGTGCTATACGACCTGCCGATTGAGATCGAGGAGCTGGATGACGGTGGCGACTATCGTTACGTTGCCACCAGTCCCGATCTGCCAAACCTAATCGTAGCGGGAAACACGGTCGAGGAAGTCCTGGAACTCGCCCCACACGTGGCGAGTGCCTTGATCGCCTCCATGCAAGCCGAGGGAGACCCACTCCCTGAAACACTCAAAGTCATCTCTTCCACCCCTTTCCGTTCTCACGTGCTCGTGCCGGCATGAAGCACACCGAACTCACCAGAAGACTACGACGGCTCGGGTGCTACCGCACCCGGTACGGTGCTGGCAGCCACGAAATCTGGCGCAATCCTACGACACAGAAACAAGCCCCCATCCCTTATCACCGCTCTAAGGAAATTAGCCCAGGCTTGCTGTCACGTACATTGCGGCAACTGGACATCGATCTCCAGGATTTCGACAGGGTCTGATCGTGGGGAAACACATTCTCATCCGCAACGGCACGGTGGTCGCGTCCAAGACGGCAGAACACATTGACGTTCTCGTCGAGGGCGACACCATCGCTGCCATCGGCCCCAGGCTGGCCGTCCCACCCGGCGCGCGCGTCGTCGATGCCGAGGGGTTGCTCGTCTTCCCCGGCCTGATCGACCCCCACGTTCACCTGCGGGAACCCGGCGGGGAGCACAAGGAGGATTTCGCCAGCGGCACCCGCGCAGCGGTCGCGGGCGGCTTTGCCACCGTGCTGGCGATGCCCAACACCAACCCCCCGCTCATCGACCACGAGACGCTGGCGCAGGCGCGCGCCCTGGCCGCAGCCAAGGCCGTGTGCGAGGTCGGGTTCTTCGTCGGCGCGACCGGGAACAACGCTGAGGAAGCCGCCGGGATGGAGGATGTCGTGGGGCTCAAGCTGTACATGGGCTCCAGCACTGGCAGCCTGCTGGTTTCCGACCTCGTGGGACAGTCCGCCCACTTTGAGCATTACCCCGGCGTGGTCGCCGTTCACGCCGAAGACGAGGAGGCCGTCGCCCATTTTGCCAAGAAGGGCTTGCGTCGCCCGCCGCTGTGCGCCGCCCTGGCCGTGTCGCGCGCGCTGGCGCTGGCCGAGCGATTCGGGACAAGGTTGCACATCTGCCACATCTCCACCGCTCACGAGCTGGCCCTCATCCGCGATGCCAAGGCGCGCGGTGTCAACGTCACTTGCGAAGTGACACCCCACCACCTGTTCCTCACCGCCGAAGACGAGACCCGCCTGGGCAGCCTGGCGCAGATGAATCCCCCGCTGCGCTCGCAAGAGGACGCCGACACGCTGTGGGAGAACCTGGACGTCATCGATTGCCTGGCCACCGACCACGCGCCGCACACACTGGAGGAGAAACGCTGTCCCACTCCACCCGCTGGCGTACCGGGCCTGGAGACTGCGCTGCCGCTGATGCTGACCGCCGCCCACGAGAGGGGACTGTCCCTGCAGGAGATCGCGCGTCTGATGGCCCAGGGCCCCGCCCGCGTCTTTGGCCTGGCCCGCAAGGGCCGCATTGCGCCCGGCTGCGACGCCGACCTGACGTTGGTGAACCCCGAGGTGGAGTGGGTTATCGACGAGCGGCCGCTGCACACCAAGTGCGGCTGGTCCCCCTTCGCGGGGCGCAAGGTAAGAGGGTACGTGGAGCACGTGTTCGTGCACGGGAGAGAGGTGTACGCACAGGACAAGTACTAACCTAGCGTGGATCTGGACATCTCACATCCGGAGAGCACCCCGAGCTCTCGACGCGACCCCGCCCACCAGTACCCCCGCTAACACAAGACCGCCAGCAACGGCGTACATCACGCCATAGTTCGTCTCGTAAGATAGTGCCCCGAGACCCAGTCCTCCAAAGCCTACCAGTGCGTCGAAGGCCGTATACTGGATCGCCGCAGCGCTTCCCCGTAGCGAGTGCCCAACACTGGATTGAATGACCGTATCCAAGGCCACACTCGCCGCACCGAAACTCAGCCCAAACAGCGCGGCCAACCCCATTAACGCCCACACGTCGGCAACCACGGCAAAGCCCGCCGATGAAAAACCGGCCAGAGTGAAACCGATCAACGCCACCCCGCGAGGGCCCCATCGGTCAATGCCCCGCCCTGCCAGCGGGCGCACCAGCGTGCTGGCAGCTGCATAGACGGCAAAAGGTAACCCAGCCCCTCCCAGATCGCGCGCATCGGCAAGTAATGGCAGGAAAGTGATAAACGCACCAAAAGGCAGGCCCAACAACGCCATCCCCAATGCCCCGGTGCGCACGCCCGGCTGTCGCGCCGCCTCCCGTAGATTCCCCTCTCCGGAGGACGCCTGGCGCGCGGCACCACCGTTTCCACCAGGCAGCGCTAGCGTCGTCAACAACCCCAACCCACCGATGGCACCGAAGGCAAAGAAAGATAGCTTGAAATCGACTGCGCCAACCATCCACTCGCCAAATAGAGGCGCAACCACCATCGCCGCCGACGACGCGATGCCAGCCAGCCCCAATCCCTCACCATAGCGATCAGGCGGGAGCAAATCGGCGATAAAGGCCAGGTATACCGTCGAGAAACAGGCCAGCCCGATAGCATGAAAGACCTTCACCACGAGCAGCAGAGGTATGGTGGAGGCAAAGGCGTAGAGCGCCGGCCCGCCCCCAAAGAGGAAAGCCCCTATCACCAGGATCGGCTTGCGTCCCCAGCGATCGGACAGAAACCCCGCCAGGGGACGGGTGAGCAAGGCTGCCAACGCAAAGACCCAGGTAGCCAGGCCATTATCGGCAGGCGAACCGCCCACTTTGACAAGGTACAGGGGAGAGATAGGAAAAATCGCTTGCAAGCTGAAGAAAAGCAAGAAGGAGGATACCATGCCGACAAAGAACGACCAAGGATACACAGCCTTTCGGTCGCCGTTATCGGTCGCATTCATCGTTCAAACTGCCAGGAAAGCCTCAAGCATAGTCATCGAGCTCGCACAAGAGCCGCTTCGTCTCCGATGCCAGGACTCGCGCGCGACTGGGATCCTCTTCCACAAAAGCACTCAGTAGCCGGTAGATCGTGCGGCAGGACTCCACCCGGTCGTGGTCGGGCAGCTCGGTCATGCGGGCCAACTGATCGATGACTGAAAAGGCCGAGCGCGTCGGCGCATCACGTATCTTGGGCGTGCGGAGGAGATTGCCTTCGGCCGCCCGCATCCGAAAACCCATCAGGTCGCGAAGCATCTTCTCGGTCACTTCGGAGGTGGTGAGTGCGCGGGCAGACTGCTCAGCCAGCGCCTTCTCCACGCTCTGCTGTCCATCCCAGGAACGTAACTGGCTCACAGTCGTCTGTTCGCGATCCTGTTCGATCAGCACGCGCATCGCGCAATACCCCCGCTGGCACAGATAAGCGTATGCAGAGAAAACCACGCCAGCTAGCACCGCTCCACGGTTGCGAGTAGAACCAAAGAGCTTGGCCAACACAGTCTGAAACCCCTCCTTCTCGTAGAAGAAATCACCCACGTGGTTGAGCACCACCGTGCTGGCGACCAGTTGCGCATGTTCCCGATCCGCCACCATGCGCGCCAGCTCCGGATGGTGCGCGTGTAGCCTGACACGCTCCATAGGATCCGGCTGAAGGGGCTCGCCGCAGTGACCGCAATGCGATTCCTGGTCATCGGTGTACGCCTTGCAACTGGCGCAAATGACCATGATCGTCTCGCCGCACCAGGGGCACTTGGACGCCGGGGTGACGATGGGACGGCCACAGTGACGACACGATAGATCAGTCACGACCAAACCCCCGCCCAATCACTCGTCAGCCAACGCAGGGACACTCATCGGCAACACCACAGTGAAACGGCTGCCCTGGTCGGGAACGCTCTCGGCAGACACCCGTCCGCCGTGCAACTCGACCAGGCCCCTGACGATGGAAAGGCCCAGTCCCATACCACCATGGCGGCGCGTCATGTGATCCTCGACCTGGTAGAAGCGACCAAAGATCTGCCCCAGATCCTCAGGTAGAATGCCGATGCCAGTATCAGCTACCGCGACCTCGACCTCGTCACCCTGGCAGGCCAACGACACCTGTACCCGCCCACCGGCCGGGGTGAACTTGACTGCGTTGGAGATCAGGTTATCCAGCACCACGCGAACCTTTTCCCGATCTGCCAGAATGAACACCTCTTCCTCCGGCAGATCGGTGATCAGCGCCACCTCGTCCGTCTCCGCGATAGCCCTGTAATCCTCGCACGCATCCTGTATCTCGGCCCGCAGATCGAAACGGGTGGGAATCAGCGCGATCTCGCCCGTCTCCAAGTAGCGCAGGTTGAGCATCGTCTCGATGATGTGCCTAAGGCGCATGGCAGCTCGCAGCACCGCATCCAGTTGCTGCCCGGTTTCGTCCTTCATCTGATCTCGAAGCAAAGCGGCATAGAGCAGGATCAAGCCCAGCGGAGTACGCAGTTCGTGGGAGGCGATGGCGATAAAGTCGGACTTTAGCTTGTCCAACGTGCCCAGTTGCTCGTTCGCTCTGCGGAGGTCGCCCACCAGCCGCGCGTTTTCGATGGCCACCGCAGCCTGGGCAGCCAGCGTGGTCAGCATTTGCACGTCCTCCCGATCGAACCCACCTCCCCCCTGCTTGTTGATCGCCTCCAGGACACCGATCCGGCGCTCCTTGATCCGGAGAGGCACAGCGAGCAAGGAATGGGTCTCCAATCCGATCTGCTGGCCCACCGCACCATAGTGGCGGGGATCGGCGTGAGTATCGGAGATGACAGCAGGCTTGCCAGAGCGAAAAACTGCCCCGGCGATGCTGTCATCGACAGGGACGGGTATGTCGCGCAGTTGACCGGCCGAGTCGCCGGTGGCAGCACGGAAGCGCAACTCGCCGGTCCGCGTGTTCAGCAGAAGAATCGAGGCTCCTTCACTGTCGGTCAGCTCGGCCGCCACCTGCACGATCCTGTGCAGAAGAGGCTCCAGCGCCACCGTGGAGGTCAGCTCGCAACTGATCGCCAGAATCCTCTCCAACTGCTGAGACCGATTCCCCAGTTCGTCCATGAATCTAGACATCCTCACCAGACAGACAGGGCGCGATGGCAGCCTCAGCGTCCAACCCTTCAGCCCCAAGCTGCCACCACCCCAGAAATTCGACGTTTCCTGCAGGCCCCCGCAGCGGAGAGGCCACCAACCCGCGAAGTCCCAATCCCAACACGGAGGCGGCCCCCACGATGCGCCGCAGCACGTCACGGTGCACTTCCGAGTCACGCACCACTCCACCCTTGCCGACCTCTCGTCGTCCCGCCTCAAACTGCGGCTTGACCAGCGCGACCACCTGTCCCTCTGGCCGAAGCCAGCCCACCGCCGTCGGCAAGATCAGTTCCAGAGAGATGAAAGATACGTCGGCGGTGACCAGATCCACTGGTTCCGGCAAACTTTCCAGGTAACGAGCGTTGGTGCGCTCAACCACTACCACTCGATCGTCGTTGCGCAGCCGCCAGTCCAGTTGGCCATAGCCCACGTCGATAGCATAGACGCGGGAAGCGCCGTGTTGCAGCAGGCAATCGGTGAACCCTCCCGTCGAGGCCCCGACATCGGCCGCCACCACCCCGGCCACGTCTAGCCCGAAATGCCCCAGCGCCGCTTCCAGCTTCTCCCCACCTCGGCTCACGAAGCGCGGGCGAGCTTGTAGCGCAATCTCTGCATCTGCCGCTACCAGAGTCCCGGGCTTGTCGGCTGCCTGGCCCTCCACGCTCACCAGCCCTGCGCGGATCAGCCGCTGGGCCTGCGCACGGCTCTCTGCCAGTTTCCGTTCGACCAGAAGAACGTCCAAGCGTTCTCGCGGCTGCCTTTTTGCCATTCGGCCCTATCATACCCCAAGAACGGGCCAAAAGCAAGCAGTGACAATTCGCAGGACAATTGCCAACAGCGCTTGCCGAAAAGTCGGTCTTCTGGTATCATCCTCAGGGTTCACGCTCTGCCTCTCACCAGAGCCTGGAGGCTATGCAATGATTATCGGCCTGATCAAGACCATGCGCCCCAAACAGTGGATCAAGAACGTCTTTGTTTTCGCTCCACTGGTCTTTGACAAGAAACTGATCGAGTTGAACTACCTGGCCAAGACCATTGCCGGGTTCGTTTTGCTGTGCATGATCTCTGGAGCGGTCTACATCATCAACGACCTGGTCGATGCCGAAAAGGACCGCCAACATCCCAGGAAAAAGAAACGGCCTATCGCCAGCGGCCAGTTGGGCACCAGAGCAGCCATCGCCGCGGCCATCCTCATCCCGCTCGTCGGGCTGACCCTGAGCTTTCTCCTCGCCCCGCTCTTTGGCGCCATCTTGACTCTCTATCTGCTGATCCAGATCGCCTATTCCTTCTGGCTCAAGAACGTCGTCATCATCGACGTGATGCTCATCGCAGCTGGCTTCCTGCTACGCGTCGCGGCAGGGGTACCGCTGGTGGATGCGGAGCGCTTCTCACCGTGGCTCTACGTGTGCATGATGCTGGTGTCGCTCTTGATCGGCTTTGGGAAACGCCGCCACGAGCTGGTGCTGCTCAAGGAAAACGCCAACGCTCACCGGCAGAGCTTGGAAGAGTACAATCTACAATTGCTCGACCACGCCATCAGCATCGTGACTGCATCGACACTGCTGGCATACGCCCTCTATACCTTTTCTGCCGAAGGTCTGCCCGCTAACCACGCGATGATGCTCACCATCCCATTCGTCCTCTATGCCGTCTTTCGCTATCTCTATCTGATCCACGTCAGAGGCATCGGCGGCGAACCTGAGGAGATCATCCTCTCTGATCGTCCATTTCAGGTCTCGATCCTCCTGTGGGGGCTGAGCGTCGTCGCCGTGCTGTATGGACTTCCCTGGCTGGAGAGAATCCTTTAGCCCATACTCAGAAAGTACTTGTTTAGCGTCAAGTGGGAGCGGGCTGCGGTGGACCTAGGGACGGCGGGTTTCCCACAGCACGCTGCAACTCGACCAAGAAGTCCAGGATAGGGATCGCTCTCTGATGACAGGTTGCCAACACG
>DAOUDX010000363.1:0-16933 GCA_034430835.1 Anaerolineae bacterium | reverse complement strand
ACGGCGTTGAACTGGAAGCGAGCCTTGTCCGGTGGCAACACTGGGTGAACCTGTTGTGGGAACCGCCGTGTACGGACCCGTACGCACGGTGGTGTGGGAGGACGGGGGCCGCGAGGCCCCCTCCTACCCGATTGGTGCCTCAGAAGGATCCTGCCACACGTGTTTGACAAAGCGGTGTGCTCGTGTTACCATACCGCGCTGTGAGTTGGGGTAGCAATGCGCAGCGTTGAGTGGTGTAGTGGAAAAGTGAGGATGATCGACCAGCGACTGCTGCCGGGCGAGTTCTGCTTGGTAGACTACGAGGACTACCGCGGGGTCGCCGAGGCCATCCGTGCGATGGTGATTCGAGGTGCGCCGGCCATCGGCGCGGCTGCGGGCTTTGGCATGGCGCTGGCCGCCCGTCAGAGCTCGGCGCGGGATCGAGATGGCCTACTGGCCGATCTGCGAGCGGCGGCCGAAGCGCTCTGCGCCGCCCGCCCCACGGCAGTCAATCTGTCGTGGGCTGTGGCAAGGTTGATGCGGCGGGCCGAGTCCGAGCCCGATCCCGCCAGCATCCCCGACGCGCTGTTGGCTGAGGCCCAGGCCCTGGCCGACGAGGACGTCGAGATCAATAGGCGCTTGGGCGAGCACGGCGCGGCTCTCATCTGCGACGGCGACACGATCCTGCACCATTGCAACACCGGCGCGTTGGCGACGGTGGACTATGGGACAGCTCTCGGCGTCATCCGCACGGCCCACGGGCAGGGAAAGCGAATCCACGTGCTGGTGGACGAGACGCGGCCTCGACTGCAAGGCGCTCGCCTGACGGTCTGGGAGCTCGATCAGTTGGGCATTCCTTGCACTCTCATCGCCGACAATGCCGCCGGTCACTTTATGCGCACCGGGCAGGTGGATGTGGTGATGGTGGGGGCCGATCGGGTGGCGGCCAACGGGGACGTGGCCAACAAAATCGGCACGTACCAGTTGTCGGTGGTGGCGCAAGCCAACGGCGTACCCTTCTATCCCTGTGTGCCCACGTCCACGATCGATCGCTCGCTGACCACCGGCGACGACATTCCCATCGAGGAGCGGGGGGCGGAAGAGGTCACCGGGATCACCTACCAGGGCCAGCCGGTGGCCCCTGAGGGCGTGCAGGTGGCAAACCCTGCTTTCGACGTGACGCCGCACCGTTACGTCACCGGCATCGTGACCGAGAATGGCATCGCTTATCCGCCGTTCAAGGTGAGCTTGCGGCACGTTGTGGAGACCAGCCGTGAAGTCTAAAGCCTCGTCTCTTCCTGTTATCGTTCTCTGCGGTGGGGAGGGCCTTCGCATGCAGGCTCCAACCAACAAGGTGTTGGTCGAGATCGGTGGACGCCCCATCCTCTGGCACGTGATGAAGATATACGCTGCCTATGGACACACGCGCTTCGTCCTTGCGCTGGGTCACCAGGCCGAGGCGATCAAGCGGTATTTCCTCGAATACGAACCCATGAATTATGACTTCACACTTCGTCTAGCCCAGCCCGGCACTATTTCTTACCACAGACCCGATACAGAGGACTGGGACATCACGTTTGCCGCCACAGGATTCAAGACGGAGAAGGGAGCTCGTGTCTGTCGCGCTGCGCGGTACGTTGACGCTGATACGTTCTTTGTGACCTATGGGGAGGCCGTGGGTGACGTGGACCTGGATGCGCTGATGGCTTTCCACCGGCAGCATGGACGGTTGGCGACGGTCACCGGAGTACGCCTGCAATCGCACCTGGGTGTTTTCCAGCTAGATGAGAGCGGGAGTGGACAGGTGATCGGTTTCGAGGAGAAGCCGGTGCTGGATCACTGGGTCAATGCCGGCTTTATGCTCTTCGAGCGTGGGGCACTCGATTACCTGGTGGATGACGATGACTTTCATCTGGAGAGAGAGGCTCTGCCCAGGCTGATCGACGATGGACAGTTAATGGTATACCGTCACGCCGGCTACTGGCGTTCGATGAAGACCTTCAAGGACGCGCAGGAACTGGACGCCGTCTGGCGTGAGAGCGCGCCATGGAAAACGTGGAGCTAGAGTTTACGTGACCTTTGATTCGCAGTCCCGAACCAGCAATTCATCCCTCTGGCTCGACCGCCCCACCTTTGTCACCGGCTGTGCAGGTTTTCTTGGTTCTTGGTTGACCATTGCACTGGTCGAGGCAGGGGCCAATGTCGTCGGCCTCATCCGCGACCGGGTGCCTTTCTCCCAGCTTTGCCGGTCAGGCTACTTGGATCGCATCACCGTCGTGCACGGCGACGTGACCGATTACGAGCTGATCGAGCGCGCGTTGAACGAGTATGAGATTGACGCCGTCTTCCACCTGGCGGGGCAGACCATCGTGCCCATTGCCAACCGTTCACCACTCTCCACCTTCGAGACGAACGTCAAAGGAACGTGGACGGTGTTGGAGGCGGCGCGGCGCTCGCCCACCGTCACTCGGCTGGCAATTGCCTCCTCCGACAAAGCCTACGGCGTGCACGAGGCACTGCCCTACGTCGAGGATGCGCCCATGCTGGGTTGCCATCCCTACGACGTATCCAAATCCTGCGCCGATCTCATCGCCCGTGCATACTCTGCAACCTACGGCTTGCCCGTCGCTGTCACCCGCTGCGCCAATCTGTACGGCGGCGGCGATCTGAACTGGAACCGCATCGTGCCTGGCACAGTGCGCAGCCTCGTTCGGGGTGAGCGTCCCATCATCCGCTCCGACGGCACGCTTCTGCGCGACTACCTCTACGTACAGGACGCCGTTCACGCATATACGACGCTGGCCGAGCACCTGGATGCACAAGGGGTACGGGGTGAGGCGTTCAACTTTGGGATGGACAGGCCCACGTCTGTCCTGGAGATGGTGCAAGCTGTCGTCGCTATCTCCGATCGCCCGGACCTTGAGCCGGTGGTGTTGGACGATGCGCCGAACGAGATCCCAGCCCAGTACATGGATAGCAGCAAGGCTCACCGGGTGTTGGGCTGGTCGCCCCGTTATTCGCTGGAGGAAGGGCTGCGGGAGACGTTTGCTTGGTATCGCGAGTTTCTGAGCCAGTAGATTGGCCGGGACGACGCGTGCTGGTCACTGGCGCGGCAGGGTTCATCGGCCGGCGACTGGTGCAGCAGTTGGTAGAGGCTGGAGCGTGGGTTTGGGCGGGGGTCGCCCCAGACGAGCCGCCTGGACGTGTCGCCGCGCTGCCCGCGCAGGTTGAGCGGCTGGTCTTTGACTTGCGCGATGCAGTGGCGGTACAGGCTGCTGTGGCCGAGGCCACGCCGCAGGTTGTCTTCCATCTGGCTGCCGTCGGTGTCACGAATGCGGGGGTAGGCCCGTCGCTGGCGCTGGCGATCAATGCTGGCGGTACAGTGCACCTCCTGGAAGCGCTGAAGGAACGCGATGTCGAGCGGATCGTCCTGGTCGGCACATGCTACGAGTATGGAGCGCGTGAAACTGTCGAAGGGCTAGACCCCTTCAACACTTACGCCGCCTCGAAGGTGGCTGCCTGGGCCTTTGGACGGATGTACTGGCGGGCCTATGGCCTTCTGATCGTCACCGTGCGACCTTTCCAGGTCTATGGCCCGGGGCAGCCTGCGGGTACGTTGATTCCGGCAGCAATTGACGCGGCGCTGATCGGAAGGGATTTTCCGATGACGCCGGGCGAGCAGGTGCGGGACTTTATCTACGTCGATGATGTGGTGGCGGGGATGATGGCCGCCGCTGAAGCGCCGGGGATCGAGGGAGAAAGTATTGACCTGGGAACAGGCCGATCTCACGCAATTCGCCAGGCGGTCGCGCGCATCTGGGAGATCGCGGAAGCGCGGGGAAGGATGCTGCCCGGCGCGCTTCCCTATCGCCCTGGCGAGGTGATGCGCATCGTCGCCGATGCCGATCGTGCTGCCCGGTTGACCGGCTGGCGGGCGCGAGTGAGTTTGGAGGAAGGACTGCGTCGAACAATCGAGGTCATGCGAGCGGGTGGTGAAGAAGGGACATGATGGATGGAGGTGTAGCATGGTTACGATTCCTGTAGAACTGAGTGTGGAGCAGATTGTCCAAGCCATAGGGCGGTTGTCAGATGATCAGCGGCGGGAAGTGCTTCAGGCGTTGGAGGACGTGCTGTTCGGTTTGCTAATTGCCCAAACGGAAGATGACGAAGTGCTTACCAGAGAAGAGGCCATGGCCTACCTAGAGCGAACGAAGACCCAGGGAGCTTTGTAATGTGGGAGGCTGTCTACACCCGCACATTTTTGAAGGACTACGAACGGCTTCCTCCATCAGTTCGAGAGCGTGTGAAACGGGTTGTGTTTGGAGAAGGAATTCTGCAGGCTCCGTTTCTCGGAGGAAGGACGGTCAAGCTCCATGGGTATGAGGATTACTATCGCCTCCGTGTGGGTGATTATCGTATTGGCCTACGATTGAACTTCAACCGTCGCATCATTGAGTTCCGGCGAGTTCTCCACCGAAGGGAAGTCTATCGGAGCTTTCCATGACCGGCTCTGAAGCCAATGCGCTCCGTCAGCAAATCCTTGAATTGGTGGCAGGTTACTACCGCACAGCCCACGCGGCTCGCCCTTTTGTCCCCGGCGAGACGCGGATCAACTACGCCAGCCGTGTCTACGATGAGCGGGAGTTGATGGCCGCTGTGGACGCCTGCCTCGACTTTTGGCTCACTGCTGGCCCCAACGCTGCGGCGTTCGAGCGCCGGTTGGCGGAGACGGTTGGCGTGCGGCGTGCTCTCGTGGTGAATTCCGGTTCATCGGCCAACCTGGTCGCTGTCAGCGCCCTGCGCTCTCCCAGCTTGGAACGCCCGCTAGGGCCTGGGGACGAGGTGATCACACCGGCCGCGGCCTTTCCTACCACTGTCGCGCCCATCGTGCAGAACGGCCTGGTGCCGGTCTTTGTGGATTGCGAGCTGGGGACGTACAACCTCGATCCAGATCAATTGGGGCCTGCCCTGTCGGATTGCACGCGGGCGCTGTTCTTCGCTCACACGCTGGGCAATCCAGTCGATATGGAGCCAGTCCTGGCGTTCGCCCGCGATCACGGCCTGTACGTCATCGAGGACGCCTGCGATGCACTGGGGAGCACCTACGATGGCCGCATGGTGGGCTCCTTTGGAGACTTGGCCACGCTCAGCTTCTACCCGGCGCACCATATCACCACGGGTGAAGGCGGCGCGGTGCTCACGAACAGCACCACTCTAGCCCGCGTCGCCCAGAGCGTCCGGGACTGGGGTCGCGACTGCCACTGCACGCACGACAGCCCACCAGAGGGTGCGTGTGGCCGCCGCTTCGGATGGCAGATTCCGGGCTTGGATGAACCCTACGATCACAGGTATCTCTACTCCGAAATCGGGTACAACCTGAAAATGACGGACATACAAGCCGCCATCGGGTTGATGCAATTGGACAAGCTGCCCGATTTCGTCGCCGCCCGCCAGCGCAACTTCACGCGGCTTTACGAGGCACTGAAGCCCTACGAGGAGTTCCTGATCCTGCCCACCTGGAGCGAGCGCTCCCGTCCGGCCTGGTTTGCCTTCCCGATCACCGTGCGGCCCGGTGCGCCCTTCACCCGGCGCGACTTGACCGACTGGTTGGAGGGACGGAACATCGAGACGCGATTCCTGTTCGCGGGCAACATTGTCCGGCAGCCCGGCTATCGGCACATCCAGCACCGCGTCGTAGGCGATCTGCCTAGATCGGATGTGGTGATGCGTTCCACATTCTTCGTTGGCGTCTACCCGGGCCTGGATGACGCGCGTCTCGCCTACGTGATAGAGGCCTGTGGCGATTTCTTCAGATCAATCGCAAGTTCATAGATTCGCCGATTCACCATGAAACTATCTGTCATCATGTGTGTCTACAATGAGATCGATACGTTCTCCACTGTGCTGAGGAGCGTCCGGGCGGTTGACCTGGGGCCCGATTGGGAGAAAGAGATCGTCGTCGTCGATAACTTTTCCACCGACGGGACGCGGGAGTTGTTGCAGACGTTGGATCTCCCCGAGGGACAGGTCATCTTCCACCCGCGCAACCTGGGCAAGGGCACGTCCGTCCGCACGGGCATTGCTCACTGCACCGGTGACTATGCCATCATCCAGGATGCCGATCTGGAGTACGATCCGGCAGAGTACCCGATCTTTTTGGAGCAAGTCGTGAAGCAATGCCCGGCTGCCATCTACGGCTCCCGGACGCTGGGGGGGCGCGCGGTCTACGAGTACGCGGCCAACTATGTGGCGGTGCGCGCCTTCTCCTGGATGACCAATCTGCTGTACGGTGCACACTTGACCGATGTAGCAACTGGCTCCAAGATGGTACGGTGCGACGTGCTCAAGTCGCTCAACCTCACCAGCACCGGCTTCGATCTGGACTTTGAGCTGACTGACAAGATTCTGCGCGCGGGACACGAGATCATCGAGGTGCCGGTCACTTACCGCCCGCGCACCATCGCTGAGGGGAAAAAGATCCGCCCATGGGATGGCCTGTGGGTGCTCAAAGTCATCCTCCGCGATCGGCTGATTCCGATGAGCCAGGTTCTGAAGGAGGGGGAATGAACATCATCGTCACCGGTTCCATCGCCTTTGACTACCTGATGACCTTTCCGGGCCGTTTCGTCAAGCACATCCTGCCCGATCAGCTTGAGCATCTGTCCGTCAGCTTCCTGGTGGACGAGATGCGCCGTCAGCGCGGCGGCTGCGCGGCCAACATTGCCTACAACCTGACGCTCCTGGGCGAGCGCCCGCGGCTGATGGGCACGGTGGGCCAGGACTTTGGCGATTACCGCGCCTGGCTGGAGGCGCACGGCGTGGACACCTCGCTCACCCGCGACGAGATGGACCTCTTTACCGCCTCGTTCTTCGTCAACACCGATCTGGACGGCAACCAGATCGCCAGTTTCTACACCGGGGCGATGGCTCGCGCGCGGGAGCTAACACTGTACGACAATGAGGCAGACCTGGTCACGGTTTCACCCAACGATCCACAGGCCATGGTCAAGTACCCCGCCGAGTGCCGCAAGTTGGGCCTGCCGTACTTGTACGACCCCAGCCAGCAGATCATTCGCCTATCTGGCGAAGACTTGAAGACGGATCTTGAGGGGAGCGATCTGTTAGTGCTCAACGAGTACGAGATCGGCATGCTGCGGGAAAAGACCGGCCTGAGCGACGAGGAAATCCAGTCCGCCCCGGCCCGTGCCTGCGTCGTCACGCTGGGGGAGAAGGGCGCGCGCATCTGGGCGGCGGGCGAGGTTTACGACATCCCCGCCGTGCCGCCAGAGCAGATCAAGGACCCCACCGGCGTGGGCGATGCCTTCCGTGCAGGGCTGATCAAAGGGCTGGCGATGAGCCTTCCCTGGGGTCTATCTGGGCGGATGGGCGCGCTGGCGGCCACCTATTGCCTGGAGCAGCACGGCCCGCAGAATCACGGCTATACCCTGGCCGAGTTCGCGGCTCGCTTCCGCGAGCATTTTGACGACGAGGGGGCGCTGGACGCGCTGCTTTAGGTCTGAGGCAACCGGAGGTTGCACGCTGTCCAACTATCGCTGGCGGTTGCCAAATCAAACGGATTGGACTATAGTTTATTCTGTTGGAGTTGTTTGTTGGCCGGGAGGAGTCCAGCAAACAAGGAAGGGCTAACGATGTTGACAACCGGCACCGTTCTCCAGAGCCGTTATCGCATTGTCTCCCTGCTGGGGCAGGGGGGGATGGGTGCCGTCTATCGCGCCTGGCACCTGACCCTCAACATGCCACTCGCCATCAAGGAGATGGTACCTCAGCCTGAGCTTGATACTCAGATGCTGGGTCAGTTGCGGCAGCAGTTCCAGCAGGAGGCCGCCGTTCTGGCGCGTCTCAATCACCCCAATCTGGTGCGTGTCATCGACCACTTCGAGGAGGAGGGCAGCGTCTACCTGGTGATGGACTTTGTGGAGGGCGAGAGCCTGGCCGACCGGATCGCGCGGGAGGGGGCGCTGCCCGAGGACGAGGTCTTGGCGTGGGCTGGTCAGTTGCTGGACGCGCTGGACCACTGCCACGGGCAGGGCATGATTCACCGCGACATCAAACCGCAGAACGTGATCGTGCGCCCCGATGGGCGGGTGGTGCTCGTGGACTTTGGTCTGGTGAAGTTATGGAACGTCACCGACCCGCGCACGCGGACGGTGATGCGCGGGATGGGCACGCCGGAGTACGCGCCGCCGGAGCAGTACGGCACCCAGCCGGGCCACACCGATCCTCGCTCCGACATCTACGGAGTAGGGGCCACACTGTACCACGCACTGACGGGCCAGGTACCGATGACGGCCAGCGACCGGACGGCGGCTTTGACCCCGTTTCCATCGGTGTGCGACCTGAACCCGCGGGTGAGCGACGAGATCAGCGCGGCTATATCGCGGGCGATGGCATTGCCGGTACCCGGCCGGTTTGGGAGCGCGACAGAGATGCGGGCCGCACTGAGGGGCGAAGCGCGCGTGTTGGAGGGCGGGGGGCCTGCCGTGGCTCCGCCCAGATCCCGGCCGGCGTTGAAGCGTCGGCAGGTGGCTCGCCGCCCGCCGACGAAGGTGATGCCTGGCGCGGGAGTGGCTGTGCAGGTGCGGAGGCGCGTGCCTGGGTGGGCATGGGCGGTGGTGGTAGCCCTGAGCGTGGGGCTGGCGCTGGGCGCTCTGGGCGGCGGGCTGCCTACGCTGGCACCGATCGGAGTGCCCACTGAGACTCCGACCCGGTGGCCAGCGCAGTTGCTTACAGCGGTCCCAACGGTGATACCTACGAAGCTGCCAACCACTGCGCCAACTATGACACCGCGACCTACCATGCCCCCGCGACCTACCATGCCCCCTGCTCCCATCCTGGGCGATACTTGGATCCGCCCCGACGACGGCATGGTGATGGTCTACGTCCCGGCGGGCGAGTTCCAGATGGGCGCAGTTGGCCACCCCGACGCCGGACCAGTGCACCTCGTGGAGTTGGATGGTTTCTGGATCGACCGCACCGAGGTGACCAACGCACAGTACGCGCAGTGTGTGGCGGCTGGGAGGTGCAAGCCGCCGTCAAGGAGCAGATCGTCCACTCGCGACTCATACTACGGTGACAGTGCCTATGATGATTACCCGGTCATTTATGTGAGTTGGTACCAGGCGAGGGATTACTGTACCTGGGCAAGGGCACAATTATCGACAGAGGCGGAGTGGGAGTACGCCGCGCGGGGATCGGAGGGGCGCAAGTATCCGTGGGGGGACGGCGCACCGAATTGCGACATAGCCAACTACGAGGGCTGTGTGGGGGATACGGTCGCCGCAGGCTCGTATCCGGCGGGAGCGAGCTGGTGTGGGGTGGTGGATATGGCAGGCAACGTGTGGGAGTGGGTAGGGGATTGGTATGGAGAGTATTCCGCCGACCGGCAGGAAAACCCGGTGGGGCCCTCGTCTGGAGAATACCGCGTGGTGCGCGGGGGCGGTTGGGATTACAGTTGGGGCTATGTGCACACTGCCTACCGCAGATCTAATCTTCCAGACTCCCACTTTGGCTCAATCGGCTTTCGGTGTGTGGCGTCGGCAGGTGAGTGAGTTTTTAGTCTTGGGGGGGAAGCAGTAGGTCGGATTTGCTATCCGGCTACAGCCGATCCATTCGAGAGGGGCAAAAATGAGAAAGCAGACAACGACAGACACAGTGCCCCTTGCCAGCCACGTGTCGGCCAGGGATGGATATGAACTGTGGCTGGGCTACCGCCCGGTTCAGCCAGCCGAGCACCTCGTAGCGTACCGAGAACTCTTGCGGGAGATCGCCGTTCCTGGCGATTCGCCGACGCTGGCGGCGGTTCGTGCGGAATTGCAGCGCGGGCTGACCGGATTGCTGGATAGGCCAGTGGACGTCGGGCGGGGCCGACTGCGGCACGCCGGCCTGCTTGCCGGAACGCGACAGACGTCGTCCCAAATCGCTGCCTTCGACTGGGACGAGCAGATCGCGGCGCAGGGGCCGGAGGGGTGCCTGATTCGCTCCGTCGTGGGCGATGTGTCGCCCGTCGATGGCGAGCCTGCCATTGTGATCGCCGCCCAGAGCGAATTGGGCGTGCTGTACGGCTGCTTTCACTTCCTGCGGCTGCTGCAGACCCACCAGCCGCTCGCCGGACTGGCCGTCGCCGAGCGGCCGAGGATCCAACTGCGCCTGCTCGACCATTGGGATAATCTGGATGGCTCGATTGAGCGCGGGTATGCCGGCAAATCACTCTGGAAATGGGAGGAACTCCCCGGCACGCTCGATCCGCGTTACCGTGACTATGCGCGGGCCTGCGCCTCAATCGGCATCAACGGCGCCGTACTGAACAACGTCAGTGCCGACCCGAGAATTCTGAGAGCCGATTATCTGGAGAAGGTGGCGGCCCTGGCCGACGTCCTGCGGCCCTACGGCATCAAGGTGTACCTCAGCGTCAATTTTGTATCGCCCCTACAACCATCGGGCGCATCTGATCGGCTCAGAGGCGAGGGCGGTATCGGAAGTCTCAACACTGCAGATCCACTCGATCCAGACGTCGGACGATGGTGGAGTGAAAAGGCCAACGAGATCTACCGCCACATCCCGGACTTTGGCGGGTTCCTCGTGAAAGCAAGCTCGGAGGGTATGCCCGGGCCGCCTGACTACGGCCGCACCCATGCGGAGGGCGCAAACATGCTGGCCAGGGCGCTGGCTCCCCACGGAGGAATCGTCATGTGGCGCGCCTTCGTCTACGACGCTGACACCGACGCCGACCGGGCGAAACGGGCGTACAAGGAATTCATGCCGCTGGACGGCCAGTTCGACGACAACGTCTTCGTGCAGGTCAAGAACGGCCCTGTGGACTTTCAGCCCAGGGAGCCTATTCACCCCCTCTTTGGCGCGATGCCCAGGACGCCCCTGATGATGGAATTCCAGATCACGCAGGAATACCTGGGACAGGCGATACACCTGGTTTACCTGGCGCCGCTGTGGAAGGAGGTGCTGAATTTTGACACCTTTGCCCAGGGGGAAGGCTCCACAGTGACCAGAGTCATTGACGGCAGCCTGCACGGCTATCCTATGACGGGCATCGCCGGTGTCGCCAACGTCGGCTTCGATCGCAACTGGTGCGGGCATCACTTTGCACAGGCCAACTGGTACGCCTTTGGCCGGCTGGCCTGGGATCACGACCTCAGCTCGGAGGTGATCGCCGAGGAATGGATCCGCGCCACGCTCACGAACGACGACGGAGCCGTTGCGACGATCCGGGATATGATGATGGGCTCGTGGGAGGCGTGTGTGAACTATATGACGCCGCTCGGCTTGCACCACATCATGCGCGAGGGACATCACTATGGCCCCGCTCTCGAGTATGACGCAGGACGCGAGGATTGGAACCCCCAGTACTACCACCGCGCCGATGCTACAGGGTTGGGCTTTGACCGCAGCAGCAGCGGCAGCAACGCCGTCGCGCAGTATTATCCGCCGGTCCGCGATCTGTTCGACAACGCGGACTGGAACAGTCCGCGCGCGACCTGCCCGGAAAAGTACCTGCTGTGGTTCCACCACGTCCCGTGGGATGATGAGATGCGCTCAGGGCGGACACTGTGGGACGAACTCGCCTGGCGCTATTATCACGGCGTCGAATACGTCAGCCGAATGTTGGAGTCTTGGGTGGCGCTCAAGCCCCACATCGATCCGCAGCGTTACGAGGAGGTGTTGAGAAAGCTCTCGACGCAGGAAGCCCACGCCATCGAATGGCCACGGGTATGCCTGGCCTACTTCCAGGACTTTAGCCGGCGGCCGATCCCGGTGGACATACCCCGTGGTGTCATCCACGAGGCCGAAGCAGCGATGGTGGAGCCGCCGGACGCGATCACCTGAACAATCAGCACGCCCACGGCGGCGGTGGCCCAAGCGCGCATTTGCTAGGCACGATAAAGATGCACCGCAGACGCTGCGGCTGACCGTCAACGGCGCCGAACAGGAACTGGCCTTCCCGCCGTGCGGCAGCACAGGCATCCGGCGAAACCTTGCCGTCGCCAAGAGCCTCGCAGCCAAGAAGAACGACTTTCCGGCAAGCCGACCGAGGTGGCCTTATCCAAATCGACCGCATCCGCATCCCAGGGACGGGCGTCTCAGCGCCAACACCGGCAAAGCGATGAAGATAAGCAAGCTCACAGACAAGTTTCAAATCCTGGGCTATCTGGAGACCGATCGCCTCTACGCCGCGTACGCCATCGGCGACCTGGAGCCGGCGTTGTTCGCCCACTGCGAGTGGTTCGGCGCAGAGAGGGATGGTCGATTGCAGGCTCTGGCGCTGCACTACAGCGGCCTGGGCTTTCCGGTTGTGTTCTTGATGGGCGACGCCGATGGCCTGCGGGCGATCTTTGAGGATGCCATACATTTCGAGCGGGCTTACTTCACCTGTCGTCAGGAGCATCTGGCGGTGATACGTGACTTTTACGAGTGGGAATCGATCCCGATGTGGCGCATGGTGCTGCGGCCCGAACGGTTTCAGCCTGTGGCCGGTGGTTGCGCCCCACTCACGTCTGATCACGCGGAGCAACTGGCGGCGCTGTATGCCCACGGCGAAGGAAACGCCTTCGACCCCGCGCAGGTGCCAGAGGGCGCTTTCCACGGCGTCTTTGAAGACGGTCAGTTAGTGGCTGCAGCAGGCACGCACCTGCTCAGCCCGACCTACGGCGTAGCGGCAGTGGGCAACATCTTCACCCACCTGGCTTATCGGAGACAAGGCTACGGCACGGCGGTCACCAGCGCCGTCGTGGCCGAGCTTCAGCGTCGTGGCGTCCGCGACATTGTGCTGAACGTAAGTCAGGCAAACGATCGCGCGCTCCGCATCTACGAGCGGCTGGGCTTTGAGCGATGCTGTCCCTTCTTCGAGGGGATGGCAGTAAGGGCGGCTTCCTGATCTAGCCCTGACGGCTGCGCCGCTGCCCCTCCCTTCCCCCGCCTGCGGAAAAAGGGAGGGATCGGGGCAGAGGAGGGGGGCAACGATTGGTCAACCAGTCACGCAAAGTTGCAGCCAGGTGTCTTCTATGGTGTCTTTAGAGTGCAGAAGGCCAAGGGGCTGAACTACATTGTGAGGTCACGTATTGGCGGCACCGTGCCCGGCGGGAGAATGGACATGGCCAAAGATATTCAAGCGCTTCTGAAGAAAATTGTCGCGGTATTGCAGAGGGAATACCAGCCAGAGAGAATCATTCTCTTTGGCTCTTATGCGTATGGGAATCCGGACGAAACCAGCGACATTGATCTCCTGATTCTGAAGCGAACGGATAAGTCATTTCCCAAGCGGTGGGCAGAGGTTTGTGAGTTGGCAGCGGAGGTTGTGGGAAAGATTCCTTTCTCCCCGCTGGTGCTCACTCCAACTGAGCTGGAAGAAAGGCGTGCCAAAGGAGATCAGTTCTTCGAGGAGATTCTGACGAAGGGTAAGGTTTTGTATGCCCGTTAGACAAGAATCTACCTATCCAGATGATTGGCTCCGCCTCGCCGCCGCCGATCTACGTCGCGTATCCCGGCGCCTGGAGGAGGACGATACCGCCGATGCAGCCTTTCACCTTCAGCAGGCTCTGGAAAAATACTTGAAGGGATTCTTGCTTTCCAGAGGTTGGAGACTGGAACGCATCCACGATCTGAGAGCGCTCCTGGAGGAGGCTTTCGGGTCTGCCCCAGAGCTCAAAAGATTCCGTCGCCTGTGTGCCGAAGTCACCGCCTATTACTTTCAAGAGCGCCATCCTGTCTTTGGAGTAGAACCCAGCCGTGATGAGGTGGAGGCAAACTTCGAGCAGGCACGGGAACTGGTTGGCCTCATTGAAAGGGCTATGCGATCTGACCAGCCAACCGACCAACCAACTAACTAACCATACCATCAAACAAGGAGCACACAATGCCAAAAGACCATGACATCAGGGACCTCGACCTGGCCCCAGCGGGCCGGCTGCGCATCGAGTGGGCGGAGCGGGAGATGCCCGTTCTGCGTCTGATCCGCGAGCGCTTCGCCAGCGAGAAGCCGCTCAAGGGCGTGCGCCTCGTGGCCTGCCTGCACGTCACCACCGAGACAGCTAACTTGGCGCGCACACTTCAGGCAGGTGGTGCAGACGTGGTGCTCACCGCGTCCAATCCCCTCTCTACGCAAGACGACGTGGCGGCGGCGCTCGTCTCGTACTACGAGATCCCCGTCTATGCCATCAAGGGGGAGGACAACAAGACCTACTACAAGCACATCCACGCCGCGCTCGACCACAAGCCGCACATGACGATGGACGACGGGGCGGACACGGTGGGCGTCCTGCACAAGGAGCGCGCCGAACTGATCGGCAACATCATCGGCGGCACGGAAGAGACTACCACCGGCGTCATCCGCCTGCGCGCGATGGCCAAGGACGGCGTGTTGCGTTACCCCATCGTCGCCGTCAACGACGCGCTGACCAAGCACCTGTTCGACAACCGCTACGGCACGGGCCAATCCACGCTCGACGGCGTCATCCGCGCCACCAACGTCCTCATCGCCGGCAAGACCGTCGTCGTCGCCGGATACGGCTGGTGCAGCCGGGGGATCGCGATGCGCGCCAAGGGGTTGGGCGGCAATGTCGTCATCACCGAGGTGAGCCCGCTCAAGGCACTTGAAGCCGTGATGGACGGCTACCGGGTCATGCCGATGGCCGAAGCGACGCCGCTGGGCGACGTGTTCATCACCTCTACCGGTGACATCAACGTGGTCGACAAGCAGCATTTCGAGGTGATGAAGGATGGGGCCATCGTCGCCAACTCGGGTCACTTTAACGTCGAAATCAATATCCCCGCACTGGAGAAACTCTCCGGTCAGCCGCCGCGCCGCGTGCGCCCGTTTGTGGACGAGTACACCCTGCCCGACAGGGCGCGTCATACGACGCGGCGCATCCACTTGCTGGCGGAGGGTCGCTTGGTCAACTTGGCCGCCGCCGAAGGCCACCCCAGCGCGGTGATGGACATGTCCTTTGCCAATCAGGCCCTCAGTGCTGAGTACATGCTGAACCACGCCGACGAGTTGGAAAACACTGTCTACGCGGTACCGGAGGACATCGACCAGGAGATCGCGCGCATCAAGTTGCAGGCGATGGGTGTAGAGATCGACACGTTGACGGAGGAGCAGGAAAAGTATCTGTCGTCGTGGGAAGAAGGAACGTAGGCAAATCTCAAAGCCCAAATGTCAAGTCCCAAATGAAAATCCTCTCCCGCCGTTGGATCGGCAGGAGAGCTGTGGTTTTTCGTGAGATGGAAACAGAAACCGCACGGCCTGCGGAGGAGCCATGCGGTCAGTCGGCGTGACTGTGGGACCTAATAGCGTCCGCGGCCTCCGCCACCCCAGTTGTCGCGCCGCTCCCGTTGAGGGCGAGCCTCTGCCACCTTGATGGCGCGCTCGTCTATTTCCTTGCCGTTGAGTTCGGCGATGGCCTGTTGGGCGGCGCTCTCGTCTGCCATCTCAACAAAGGCAAAGCCCTTGGAGCGGCCTGACATACGATCCGTGATTAGATTCACCGAGACAACCTCCCCAACCTCGCCAAACATTTCAGAGAGATTGCCCTCGGTTGTCGAGTAACTCAGGTTACCGACGTAAAGTTTCTTAGCCATGCTCTTCTTTTTCCTCCTGGCGCAGCATATTGCTGCCTGCTCTGGGCTGCGAAGCCCTTTTCGAGATGGCGAAGTTGGCTGCTGTAACAAACAGGACCGCCTGGCCTCCGCAAGCCTAGACGGTCTCTGTACAGTCGAAGCCCACTTTGCCCTATGATGATGTCATTCTACCATTTCTCGATCGGAAAGTCAAACCGATTGGGCCAACGGGGTGCGGTTCAAAGTTTCGGGTAAGTCGTCATTGAAGGTAGAAGCCGCTCGTGCTCAGGCGCCACACAGGAGTACAATGGTATCAAAAAGGGCGTGGGAGGGCAGAATGAGAGAGGATTTCGACGCACAATGGCACGAGTAACCGAAGAGGTACTGGCGGGTATGAAGGAGTGGCGACTGCAACATCCCACGGCCACCTTTCGTGAGATCGAACAGGCATTGGATGAGCGACTGAGCAAGGTCAGAGCGCGTATGCTCGAGGACATGGCTTTGGCCAGTGCGGCTGTCGATATCCAGGCTGCGTCAGAGTCAGAGCGTCCAGTGTGTGCCAAGTGTGGCACGCGATTAACATCCGATGGGCGAAAGAGGCAGCGCTTGGTCACCTATTACAACCAGGAGATAACATTAGAGCGAAGTCACGGAGTGCGTCCAATCTGCGGGGAGGGTCTCTTTCCCCCTCGACGATGAGTTGGAGTTGTTACCAGGGGTGTTAACGCCCAGTTTGCAGGAGGACCTGGTACATCTGGGCACGTGGATGCCATTCGAGCGGGCCGTGCAGGAGTTCAAGCATTTCAAAGGTAGAGGTGTCGCGGCCCACAGTGGAACGGCTCACTGAGGCCGCAGGAGCAGCTTATGTGCGGATTCAAGAACACGAAGTCGAATGCCTGGAGCGAGAGACGCCCGCACCTCCACCCGGTCCGGCGAAGCAGTTGTTAAGTGTGGACGGAGCATTTATCCCATTGGTCGGTGGGGAGTGGGCTGAGGTTAAGACGTTAGTGATTGGCGAGGTGCTGCCGCCGCTTCAACGCGACGGAGAGGTGAGGGCCGTCACGGATGGAGCAGAGTGGATTCAGGCGTTTGTGAGCTTCCACCGGTCGGACGCCTTACGCATTCCGGACTTTCCACACGCTGCCGAGCGTATCACCCAGATCGGCCAGGCCAAGTAGGGGGAAGAGACGCCTGAACTGGCCGAGTGGCTGAAACGACAACTCCATCAGCTCAAGCACACCGGCCCTACGCCTGTTCTGGCCGAGTTGCGCCAGGTGGTCGCCAGCTTGCCCGAGCGCACAGACCTGCGTGAGCCCCTGTCCTATTTGGAGAAGCGCGAGGCCCTGATGCAGCCCGCAGTTTCAGA
>DAOUDX010000362.1:0-1563 GCA_034430835.1 Anaerolineae bacterium | reverse complement strand
TCAGGAACTCGGTGTCATCCGTTCGGTACATACTCTAACCCGTGGCTCGAAAAATGACCTTTTGCGAGTTGTGCTTACGCGTTTACTTGCCACTCAACAAAGAAGGACTTGACTAAATCATAGTAAGCTTGTTGAATGTCATAATTATACCACATGCCGGGCCGCGCTGTTGGCTCACTGCCAGGGACCGGCGTAGTCTACCTTGTATGGGTCTGCCAAACGGACCACGTAGGCCCTTTGCAGCTCGACGAGCTGGCGCAAGTGCAGCAGGTCGTGTGCCGCCCACGACGCGAACATATCTCCCGCTGTGATCTGCCCCCAGGTGGCCTGGAACGCCGCATCCCAGTTCGGGGAGGCGAGGCCTCCCAGCCAGGCGATGGACTCTTTTCGTGCGTCGAGGAAACTGCCCAGCGACTCTGCCAGCTCCCGTTCGTTGTATCGGCGCTCGGTCACCCAACCCTGGGGGTCGATGCTAGGCCAGGGGTCGCTCGGATGATGAAGGATCAGGTCCAGGTGCGTTCGAAAGTCCTCGATTTCCTCGTCGTACAGGTGATTGATCACCTCCAGGATCGACCAGTGGTCTGGACTCGGCTTCCAGCGGGCCGGTTCATCCGAGATGCCCTGAGCGAGCGCGCGGATCGCCTCTGCCTGCCTGGCCATCTGCTGTGTGAATTGATCGAGATTCATCGTCACCTCCGTCAATTGCCGCTAACCATACACTTCCAATGTCACCACCTCCGCCTGCGGCGCGAATAGGGCCGCGTTCTCCTGGATGTGTTCCAGATGTCGGCGCACCGCTTGCGCGCCGATTCCGGCGGGCGCGTAGGTGGTGAAGAGTGCCTGCGTCGTGTCGGCTGTGATCATCGTGCGTTGGTCCGAGCCGTAGACGATGCTGGAGAGCACGCCGCGTGCGTCGGCGACGAACATGTCGCCCGGCTTGAGCACGTTCTCCTGCCCGGCGATGTTGACCAAGCACTCGCTGCCATCGGCGATGTCGAGCGTGATGGGTGGTTCGGTCTTGCCCAAGTCGTGCCCCGCCGTCAGGAGCAGGTCATTCAACTCGGCCATGAACATGGCCTCGACCAGCGCCGCCACGCGCGGGATGGGCTTGCCATCAAAGACGATCGATTCGAGTTGCAGCAGAAGGTGGTACGTTTTCTTGAACTTTTTGTAGTACGCGGTGTAGGCCGCGATCTGTGGCAGCGCCTTGAGCGCGGCACGGTCGAGACTGGCGTAGCGAGCCCGCAGTTGCTCCTCCAGCGCCGCCTTGCGCGCCTCGAGCGCCGGATGGCGCTTTGGGTTGGCGACGTCGCGCAACGCCAGGACGCCGGCCGCCGCGCCGGGGTAGGTGGTCTTCCACACTTCGGATACGATTAGCATTCAAGCAACCTTGGCCCGCCTTGTGTTACATCATTCCTCTTCCAGGATCAGCCCAGAACTATCGTAATAGCCTTCGCCGTCAACCTGCAGGAGGCCACGCCGATTAGCAAACAGCCACCCCCACAAAGGGTCTATTCTGCCTAAGGTTTGTTCGTCATCTCGATCCTGCCAAAGCACTTGTAT
>DAOUDX010000361.1:0-2743 GCA_034430835.1 Anaerolineae bacterium | reverse complement strand
TAACCTTCGATGGAGAAACCGTACTCGGCTGTAGCATTGCCCCAATTCTCTGAGAACCGACCCCAGGAATTCGAGACCCGCACGGCCGAGCTATTCGCTCCCGCGGGAGCGTCATACACGCCGAAGCTGGCGATTTTCAGCACTCTCGCCGACTCGATGAAAGTCACGTTACCACGATCGAAGTAGGAATTATCGGTGATTAAATCAACCAGGCAGTGGGAAAAATTCATCCGTCCACCCGCCTGCCCGTACACGCCCCACAGTCCTCCAGCGGCGTCCAGCGTGGCCACGCCTCCGTTGCTGTTTTGGATGGTGGTGCACGCTACGAAGCGGCACCCTCCACTGCCCGAGCCAATGAGTTGGCTTGGCCCCACCGAGCACGCGGCGACGTAAGCGCCAGCCCCGCCCCCGAACTGAGGCGACTCACCGTGGAAGATCATGGCCGAGCTGCCAGTGCCGACCAATCCGGTCCAGAACAGCCCCTCAAAGATCACGCTGGCGCCGTCGTTGAGACCCCCCGCGAGAGTCCAGGGTCTGGTGACGAAGACGTCGCAACCGCGCACGGCGTAGAGTTCCTCCACGTCAAAGGCGTCAGTCGCCACGGGAGTCGCAGCACTGTAGGGACTCCCAGCACCGCCCCCGTTGAAGCGGAAAGGACGCCCTACCCGCGCCGTGTCCACTCCAAGAATGGAAGTGTTGGAAATGTGGGTGTACGAATTGTCCCCCGTGAAGTGGACGCGCTTGCCGATCAGATTTTCGCCTCCCACATCGGTCCAGTCGCTAACCCCGGAGTCGGTCAGCTGACCTTCTCCGTCCTCAGGCGTGGCATTGGCACTGGGAGGCTGATAAGCATTCACGGTCCCCGAGTAGAGCACGCTCTTGACGGCACCGACGTAGCGCAGAAAGACGGTATTGACGCCCTCCACCCGACCGCGCAGATGAATGGTCTCATTGAGGTCCGAGAGGATGTTGACCGTCATCTGGATCTGGAGCAGAAAGTCCTGGCCGAGACGACGCTCGAACTCCGCGTGACTTGCTAGCGCCGTAGCCGCCGTAGATCCGTCGTCCTCGTCGTCACCGTTGACGGCGTCGATGTACCAGGTGGCCTGACTCAACCAGGGATTCGGTCCAGTAGAGTTCCAGCCCAACCGATACCAGTTGCCCGAGCCGAGCGCGGCGGCGACAATGGTGACGTCATCCGGAGTGTCTGTGCTCGACTTGTCCAGCTGGAAGTAGGCTTTCACGCTCTGCACGTACACGATCGCGCCATCAGGGATCTTCTGCGTTCCCATCGCCTTCAGGCTGAAGCGCGCCTCGCCGGCGATCGTCGAGCGGGACCCCACGATGCGAAGATCTGCTGGGGCGAGGAAATCTGTTTTTGCCACGGCTGCCTCTTTCTGGATTTTTACCTAGGTTAGGGCTGCACGACGATCATCGCGTTGTTGGTGGGCTCCACGTATGGGAGATCTCCGTATGCCTTGACGGTACCGCCGACCTCCGAGTCATTTCCGCTCACGACCAACCCGTTGATGTCGGCGATGGCCAGGTAGAACATCCTGCCGTCCACCTCGAACCCCACCGCGCCGCCGTCCACCGCTCCCCAGATGTCCTGGGCGTGCAACGTGCTGAGCTCGTCCACGTAGAACGCGGATACGCTGGCGCTTCCGTTCCACATCCCCACCTGCGCCGTGTCGCCGCTCATGGTCTCGCTGCCATAGTGGAACTGAACATAGGCCGCGCCATCGTCTGCATCGCAGAACACTCCATTGAACGTACGCACGCCAGAACGTCGCAGTACGATGTTGGTCGCATCCAACCCTCGGACGCCAACGTTCTGGCAGCCGCTCAAGATCAGACCGTCCTTGTCCGACGTCCCGTTGTCGCCGCAGCAGCATCCCACGAGGGTGAAGACGTTTCCCGTTACCGCGAGAGTGCCGTCAAAGATGCACCGGAAGAACAGCGGTTGCCCAGCTCCGTCGGAAGTCTCACCCAGCACTGGAGTGTGATCCACGGTTCCCAGTGGCTGCGCGGAGCCAGCCGGATCCATATAGACCTCCGAGATGATGAAACCGGCGGTACTGGCCAAACCGTTGGTGCCACTATTGAGGCGCGTGCTCCTCAAATTGAAACCCCGCATCTGAAGCAGCGTTTCGATGACGAAATCCGCAGCTCCCGGGTCGTCCGCCGAAGTCTGGAATGCGGACGGCGTGACGGGGCTGAAGCCGGCGCTCGTGTAGTGCGCCAGGATCCCATGGCGCCAGATCTCGTTACCCACCGCGCCCGAGTTCGCTGCGTCCCCCAAAAAGAACGTGAAGCCGACGCTGGCGCCAGAGGTGAGCCGACAGCGAGCCCCTTTGTACGGACTGAAGTCTGCGATGGCGGTCCCGGTGATGGCCGGCTCGTCTCCAGGAGCAAATGACGTCCACGCGGAGATGGTATCTGTCGCCAGCGGCGTCTTGCCCCCACCATGCAACCAGATGGCTCCCAGATCACCGCTGAACCGCGCGCTCATCTCGTAGACTTCGGGCACGTCGCTCAGCATGAATACGTGGTAGGTCTGATCGATGAGCGGATCGTCCCCGAACCGCCGACGCAACTCAGCAAAGGTCTTGATCGGAACCCCGCTGGTGAGGCCCGTGTTCTCATCGTCACCATCGACGGCGTCGACGTACCAGGTCGTCTGCTGCAGCCAGGGACTGATGCCGGCAAAATCAGAGGGCTTGCGGTACCACCTGCCTCCCCC
>DAOUDX010000360.1:0-7966 GCA_034430835.1 Anaerolineae bacterium | reverse complement strand
CCTTGTAGGTTATCTCTGGTTCCCACTCTTCGACGTTGTACACAAAGTGGCCGGAGAAGAGCTGATCAGAGTTTCCGGCTGCGATCTCTAACTCTCCTGCGCCAAAGAGTATCTCGACGGTGGCCGATTCCGCATCATCCAGTGGGATTGTCTCACCCTTCTCCTGGAGTGGCCCGATGTCAAGGGTAGGCCCAGCGCCGATGTTGATAGTGGGGGCAATGCAGCAGGCGACAGTATTGCCCGTCAAGAACAAAGCTGCTAATACAATTGCGATCCTTTTCATGATTCTCTCCTTGGGTAATAAGTTCTCATGCTTAGCGGTGCGTGTGCAGCCGACGCATTGCCCCGATCCAAATCCCGTTCAGCACCAGCATTGTCGCCATTCCGCACAGGGTTAGCACGGCCAACGGAACTACGAGCTTCGCAGCCAGGCTGGCGTAGGTGTGCCCCATCGCTTGCCCGGCGCCCAGCAGACTTGAGAGCGTCTTGGGGCCGCCGTAGATCAAGGCCGGCACGATGCCTGTCACGTTCAGCAAGCCGAGCAAGACAGGAGCGGCGACGAGGAGTGCCAGGGCTACCGTTCCCAGCGTCAGCGTTGTGCCGCCGATGATGGCCCGACGTGCCTGGTCCCTGCGTCCCAGGCGGGTCATCACCTGCACACGCACGCGGACGGGGGCTTCCACCATCGGGGCAGAGGACAGCAGCCTGTCGAGAGCCTGCATCTTTTGCCACTCGACCCGGCACGCGCTGCAGTCGGCCAAGTGTGTCTCCAGAAGCGCCGTTTCCTTTCTGTCAAGACGTCCATCCAGCCGGGCTGACATCATTTCGCTAGCCTGTTTGCATTGCATTGCACGTCTCTCCTTCTAGTTTCTCGGCCAAGGTATGTCGGGCGCGATGGAGCCGCGATTTGACCGCGCTGACGGTCAGGTTGAGCATCTCGGCGATTTCCTCGTAGGAGCAGTCGTACCAGTAGCGAAGCGTGATCGCTGCCCGATCGATAGGCGAGAGCGCCGTCAGCATACTCTGTATTTGTTCTTCTTGCTCTTGTCGTGACACAACTGTCTCCGGGCTGGGGCTATTGCTTGCCAGTTGGTATGGTGTGGCGATCTCGTCTTCCAGTGGGAGCCAGGTGATCCGGCGTCGGCGCAGCTGGTCGATGCAATAGTGCGAGGCGATGGAAAGCATCCAGGAATGGAAGGGACGATTCGGGTCGTAGCTGCGGAGATGAGTGTGCGCTCTCAGGAAGGCTTCCTGTGCGGCATCCTCCGCCTCTGCTGCATTGCCCAGCATCCGGTAGGCCAGATTGTATACGGGCGTCTGATAGGCCACGACCAATTGACCGAACGCTGTTTGATCGCCTGACCGTGCCCTCTGGATCCAGTCCGATTCCTCAGTCACACAGGTTCTCCGTTCTCCTCACTCGACCTCTATTACGCACTGTGCTTCAGAAGGTTGCATAGCAGGCGGGGTTGTCACACTTTGCCTTTGGGTATTGTGTCAGGTGATCAACGCTGGGGGAAGATGATCCACGCGATTCAGATAGCGAATGTGCAAGACTCCGTCGCTGTCAAGGTCGATGCGGGAGATAGATGCGTTGCGATAGTGGTAGAAGACGTCGTTCCCCGGTAGCTGGTTGAGAAGCGTTTGCACCAGCTTGGCGGCGAAGCCGGCGTGAGACATGATGGCGATTCGTTCCTCACTTTCGGCTCTCTCACGCAAGGCCTTCGCCACGTGGACGGCGCGGGCGATGCAGCCTGCTACGTCCTCGACTCCTCGGTTCCACCATCCCTGTTCGGTCATGCCCTCTGGTAAGACGTAATCTGGGAACTCGGCCAGGATTTCCGGGCGGGTCCTGCCAGGATGTCCGACGAAGCCTTCTGGTTCGCCATGATCCAGGTAGATGCCGCCCCACTCGTGGATGTCTATCCACACTTGGGGGGCTAGTCCTAGTGCCTGCCCGACAGGTCGAGCGGTCTGAAGCGCGCGCCACATGGGACTGCAATAGAGGTGGGTGATGTTGTAGCCGGGCTCGGCAGCAGGCTCGCGCTGTGTGCCCGCGGCCAGGTGCTGGGCAAGCAATTCTGCCTGGCACCACCCAAGGTCAGTCAGCGGCGGGTCGCAGCCGCGGTCCTCCTGGTTGGTCAGGGCGTTGTTGGTTGATTGAGCGTGACGGATGATGTAGAGTTTCATTCACTCCCTCTGAAGGGCGGTGATTCTCGTTGGCCTGTTTACGCCTTGCACATTGCGCGTCACGTTTGTCTGTGTGGTACGTAGCCGATTGGCTCCATGCCACAGTCATAGCGCTTGTCTCTATTTGTTCGCCCTTCCCATCTTGGCTGCTTTGTCGAGAATGTCTGGGATCGCTGCGTCCATAATGCCCTTCACGTCCTCATAGCGAAAGGTGCGCCGCTCGAACGTGCGGGTTTCGAGCGCCCTGAGAAACCGCGTCTGGAACTCGTCAAAGTAGGAGCCATAGATGTGATAGCTATCTGCCTGGTGGACGTATCGTCCCAGCGAGACCCGCTTGCCCGAAAGCTCCGCTATTCGTTCGGCGATCCGTTTCTGGAGTTGGACTAGGGCGAACATATTCATGAACGCGGCCTTGTACGCGTCGTTGGAGCGGAAGCGGATGTTGGCGTTCAATACCCAATCACCCTCCTCATTTGGCAGCATCCGGCACCAGATGGACTGCAGGCAGGCCGGGTCGTAGCAAAAGTTGTCTTCCCACACCTTCCAGGTGATGGCCTGCGCGCGCCGCGAGTAGGGCGTCTTGGTCAGCCTGGCCGCCAACAGCTCGATCTGGTCATAGACCTGCTCCACGCCGGGACAGTCATAGCCGAACAGCCGTTGGTGGTAGGTGTATTCCCAGCGCGTGTCGTCCATGTCGTCGGCAGAACTGCGCACGCAGTGATCCTTGATGCCGTCCAAGACCTCCAGTACGTACTCCTGCAAATCCTCTAACCCGCCGGGAAAGTCGCGGTGGATCATCGGCTCGGCCAGGGGGTCGCGCACGATGATGGTCATCGAGCAGTCCTTGCTCGGTGGGTCTTCCGGCTTGTCGTATTCGGTTTTGACGTCGCAGCCGTGCTCGTGCAGGGTGACGAGGGATTTTTCCCACGCCTCGGCCAGGCTCTCGCCTTCGACGAACAACACGGGGATGTGTCCGCTCACTCCAGCACCTCCTCCATCTGCTCGAGTATCTCGACGGCGTTCTCCACGAGTTTCGGACAGAGGGTGGAAAATACCCCTTTCTCTTTGGCCTCTGCCAAGTCCTCAGGCGTGCGTATGTCGCAACCGAGCAGCTCTCTGCACAGGATCGATCCGTTGCGGGCTCGGAACTCGTCGGCGAATTCTTGGACGAGACGGTAGCCCTTGTCCCGTTTCTCGTTATCCTCTGCTTGGGTCTTGCCGCACTTGAGGCCGATGACCAGAAAAGCGCCTGACACCGCGCCGCACACCTCCCCCAGATGTCCCATCCCGCCGCCAAAGCCACCGGCGACGCGCAATGCGGTCTCCCGATCCAGCCCTAGTTCCGGCCCGCAGGTCGAAATCACCGCCTGGGCGCAGTTGAATCCTTCGCTGAAACAGGAGACAGCTCGTTCGCTTCTATTGCTCATCGTTGTACCTCCAGCTATATGCTTCTGAGTAGCTCCGGTGTGACCTCTGTGATGTCGTTCAATATCATCCATGCTCCAGCAAAGTCCTGTTCCACTGCCAGGCTGTTCGGGATGACCAAGCAGCGGATGCCCGCGGCGTTGGCCGCCATCAGACCCCGTGGCGAATCCTCGATGACGATACACTCATCCTTGCTGCAGCCGGTTCTCTCGAAACCGACCAGGTAGGGTTCGGGATGCGGTTTGTAGTTGGTGAAGTAGAGACTGGTGATGACAAAGTCAAAGTATTTCAGCAGGCCGGTCGATTGGTGGATGATCTCCAAATGCTCCGGGTTGGAGCTGGTGACGATGCCCATCGTGAATTTCCCGTAAGAGTTGGCCAGTGCCTCCTCCGCACCGTCGATGACGGTGTTCCCCTGGCGCAGCAATTGCTCATAGATGCCATTGCGTTCCTCGCGCATACGGTCGATCTCACCGGGCGATACGCCTTTTTCCGCCGCAAGGTGCCAGGCACCCTTGCCCTGTTTCAGCAAGTGTTCGGCGTAAAGTTCCTGTGTTAGATCGACGCCAACTCGTGCCAGGACTTCTCTCGTCGCACGAAAGAACAGGGGTTCGGTGTCTACCAGAACGCCGTCGTTGTCCCATAGAATCGCCTTGATCATCGTTCTTGTGTTCCCATTGCACAGAGTTGATCTGCGGTGTGCGTGATGTACTCTCTCATCGCCAGCTTCCTGAGCCAATCTTCTGGAATGGACTGGACACCGTAGTGAGACCCCGCGATCTGGCCGCATATGGCTGCAGTGGTATCAGCGTCGTCGCCCAGGTTGGTGGCAAGCAGGATGGCATCGCGAAAGCTATCCGTTCGGTGGAAGCACCAGAGAACTGCCTCCAGGCTCTTGATCACGTACCCACTGCCCCGGATTTCCTCACGGATCCGGATCTTGTAGCTGCCGGCGGCGATGGCGCATATTGATGGAGCTAGTTCCAAGTCGGAGCTGCCGGAGAGGATGGTCTCCTTTGACTCTCCCTGCAGCGCCAGGGCGATCATTACGCCGAACAGCCGGCAGGCATCGACCGCCTCGCGCGCGCCGTGGGTGGTGCGGGAGCTCTCACCCGAGAAGTGGGCGACCTGATCCAGATCGTTCGCGTAGGACATCGGCACGGGTGCGAGCCGCATGAGCGAGCCGTTCCCGGCGGCGCGTGGATCGGTCGAGCCGCTGAAGGGTTCGCCGGTTGCCCGAAAACGGTCAAGTGCCCGAGCGACAGTGTTGCCGATGTCGAAGCAGATGCCGTTGCTGCTCAGGTAGCCTTCGATCTGTCAGCGGCAGTAGCGTTCCATCTGGTCGTGCGGGTCGAAGCCGTTGCGCTCGATCAAACTGGTCACCAGGCACAAAGCCATCGACGTGTCGTCGGTCCATTCACCCGCCCTGAGCCCAAACGGGCCGCCGCCGACCATGTCGGTGACGGGCGGGAAGGTGCCACGGGGCTTGAATTCCACTGCCGTTCCCACGGCGTCGCCGCAAGCGAGACCCAGCAAGCACCCGCGAATCCGATCGCGCACGTCCATCAGACGGTGATCTCCACGCGGTTGCCGTCGGGATCGAGGACACAGCTTTCGTAATACCCATCCCCCGTGCGCCGTGGGTTACTGACGACCTGGTAGCCGTCGCCCTGCAACCGTGCGGTCAAGGCATTGACCTCTGCCTCGGATCCGACCGAGAAAGCCAGGTGGGTGTACCCTGTGCGTGCATTCTCTGGCGGTTGGGTCACGTCGGGCGAGCGCATAATCTCCAGCCGCGCGCCGGATGAAAAGGTCAAGAAGAACGACTCGAACTGCTTAGCGGCATTGACGTACTTGTCACCTGCCTTGCCCCCAAAGTAGGTCTCGTAGAATGCCTTGAGGCGTTCAAGGTCGTGCGTCCAGATGGCGATGTGTTCAATGTGCATTTTTCTCGCCTTTTACTTTGCGCGGATGTGAATCCGCGTCTACGCAGGCGCGCTTTCCGAAGCGCGGGCGCGCGGATCGGAATCCGCGGCTACTTGTACGGCAGTGGTTCCTGCCGGACGTGGTCGGCCAGCGCCTCGAATTCTGGGTCTTTGTGCACCAGTGTGGCTTGGTGGCGCACGGCAAAGGCGGCGATGAGGGCGTCGGCGAATGAAACGCGGAACCCTGCTTTGAGGCGTGCCGCGGTGAGCAGGGTGGGCTCGTCTACAGACCAGATCTCTGTGACCGCTAAATATCTAACCAGGGCATATCGTTTGTCGGCAACTGGCTCCGATTTCTCCTGCAGCGAAATGTAATAGATCTCGAGCAGAACCGGGAACGGGACAAGCACTTCGCTGTTTTGCAGGATTTCCTCGACCCGGTCTGTGCCGTCCTCATCTTCCATCAAGGTCAGGATGGCCGAGGTATCCAATAGGTATCTATCCATGTTCACGTTCGCGCTCTTCTTTCCTTGAAGCAAGCAGGTGTTCTACCAACGCTTCCCCCCTGGCGCAGCCACGCAGTGCGCGAACTGGATCTTGGGGCAGGGGAACGACCTTGATCGTTTCCCCGTCATCTATCCAGGCCAGTGTGTCGCCGGGCTGGATGTTGTGTTGTTGGCGAATAGCGGCCGGGACGACGGTCTGAGCGCGCTTGGTGATGGTTGTGGTCAATACGGACATATTGCACCTCCAATCTTGATTATACAAGATGATTCTTGATTTTACAAGTCAAAACCAGTTATGGGCTTGTTTCAGATTTTCGCGCGGATATGAATCTGCGGCTACATGTAACGCTTCTTCCAATACTACTTGTCCCTCATACAATGCCCGCCCGATGATGACGCCGCTCAAGCCCGCATCGTACGTGCGCTGAACGTCCTCAAGGCTGGCGACGCCTCCAGAGGCGATGACGTTCATCCCCGTTGCCTGAGCAAGCTCGACAGTCGCATCCAGGTTCAGCCCGGTGGACATGCCGTCGCGGGAGACGTCGGTGAAGATGGCCCAGCGCACGCCCTTGTTGGCCCACTGCTGGCCCATTTTGACCGCAGTGATGCCGGTGTCCTCCTGCCAGCCATGAGTGCGCACCTTGCCGGCGCGGGCATCCAGCCCCAGGGCGATGCGCTCCGGCCCGAACTCGGCCAGTGCTGCCTCGACCAGCGCGGGGTTCTCCACCGCCGCCGTGCCGATCACGACGCGGCTCACCCCCAGGTCCAGTGCCTGGCGGATGCTGTCCGGATTGCGCATACCGCCACCAAATTGCACCTTCAGCCCAGTGGTGAGGATGTGTTCCAATGCAGCCAGGTTCCTGTTTCCGCTTTCGTCCAACGCGCCATCCAGGTTGACCACGTGCAGCCAGTCTGTGCCAGCTTGTTGCCACCGCCGAGCGATGTGCAACGGGTCGTCAGCGTACTCCGTTTCGCGGCCGGGATCCCCCTGAATCAGCCGCACGACGCGCCCTTGTCGTAGATCGATCGCTGGATAGATGTTCCAAGTCCTCATGCTCGCTTTTTCTCCATCACATAGTTCCGATTATCATCCAATACCTCACCATCTCTGAATTGGTAGCCCAGTTTCTGATAGAACCCCTTTGCCGTTATCGATGCGCGTACTGTTATCTTTTTCGCTTCTAACTCCCACGCTTTCAACTCCACAGCTTTTATCAGTTTGGTACCTATGCCTTGCCCGTGTAACTCTGGTAGCACGAAGATCGTGACGGCATAGTAGTTTGGGCTTTCTGCGGAGCCGAAATCGGCCAAGCTCGCTGTTCCTACTACCTCGCTGTCTTGGATTACGACAAAGGTGTATTGTGATTGCGCATTTTTCAGTATGTTTTCGGGGGCAAAGTGCTCGAACAGTGAGCGTATGATATCCTCAGGATAGTCTTTGCTGTTGACTTCTGTCAGATTGCGCCGGATGATGCTCGACACTGCGTCTGCTTGAAAATCCTGAAACCGCTCGATCCTCATATCCTATCATCCTTACCAATTCATCCGCACCTTGACCCCACGCTGGTGCAGGTGGTCCTTGAGTTCGCGGATCGTGTACTCTTCATAGTGCAGGATCGAGGCGACCAGCGCGGCATCGGCGTGGCCCTCGGTGAGCACATTGTAGAGGTGCTCGGGCCTGCCGCCGCCGCCGGAGGCGATGACAGGGATGGATACCGCGTCAGCAATCGTGCGTGTCAGTTTGAGTTCGTATCCTGCTCTGGTGCCGTCGGCATCGATGGAGTTAATCACCAGCTCGCCCGCGCCCAGGTCTTCCCCTTGCTTGGCCCACTCGATGGCGTCCAGCCCCATCGGTGTGCGCCCGCCGCGGATGACGATCTCGTAGCCGGAGGGGATATCGGGCGTTGGCTCCACGGCGCG
>DAOUDX010000359.1:0-7540 GCA_034430835.1 Anaerolineae bacterium | reverse complement strand
AATAGGGGGAGGGGGGAAGGGCCGTTTTCTTGCCCTTTCTCCCTTTCCTTGGGGCGGGCGCGAGCTTCCTGGCGATGCAAGACTTTCATTTCTTTTGGCCATTTCGTGGTCTAGTAAATGGGGTCAACCTCAGCCATCGAGGGAGTGCAGGGCGAGGACCTCGATTGGAACAAAGAGGAACTGGGCATATCGGAGAAGGCGTGGAGCAAGGTGATACATCGGGGGATCAAGCCAGTACGTGTTTTTGCTCATCCCTACGTCTTGGAGCATGTGCACAGATCTGTCGGCTACTACCAAAAGCTGGCGATGGTCTCCTTGAAGTCTATGAACAATATCGGGCTGAGCATCACGAGTTACGAGACAGGGCAAAACAGGCAGCCAATGAGTGAACAAAAGAGGAAGAGTGTTTGTCGCCGTCTGAATGAGCTGATTAGCCGTTTGATCGAGTCCGACGACACGCTGGACCCAAGAGAGTTTGACATGTGGCGCGGTATGACAGCCGGCTCGACTGCCCAAGGCTCGTGGCAGAACAGAAAGGGAGAGCGAACCGAAGACGTTATCAAGGGACTGATAACTCGGAGGATTCGAAGCAAGGGACTACTGGCCGAGCAAAGCAATGGCGGCAGAAGGCTGAGACTCAAGGATGGCCGAACAGTCGAGTACGGCAGTGAGCCGGACTTGGCCCTCTACAGCAAAGAGCATCACATCCTGGTCGCCGTGGAAATCAAGGGAGGCATAGACACTGCAGGCGTCCTGGAACGCATCGGGGCAGTAATAAAGAGCCTAAGCCGGGCCAAACAAGAGAATCCACGCTCAGTGACCGTGCTGATAATACCTAGAGTTTCGATGACTGAACAGGCCAAGCAGGAATTAGAGGCCCATCGGAGTGATATAGACCATTGGTTCGCGGTAGAAGATGTGCTCAACAACGATGATGTGAGGCAACAGCTTTTTGAGCTTCTCGGCATTTAACCCCGTAGTGTGATCCACCCCATGTACTGATGCAGTATCCGCAAGGCCGCCGAGTCGCGCCACCCCAGGTAGGAGGCAGAGAATGATACCCAGAGAAGAATTCTGGCGCGTGATGGAGGCCTACGGCGCCGGGATCAGCCCCGCCCAGGTCGTTTTCTACGTGGCCGCGATCCTGTCCGTCGGATGGCTTTTTCTAAAACCCGGTAGGATCCAGAGCCTGTGCGTGAAACTGGTTCTCGCGCTTGCCTTCGCCTGGACCGGCATCGCGTTCTACATGATACTGGCCAGGGACATGGCCGGTGGTAGCTACGGCAACTATGTCTTGGGCGCTGTGTTCATCGTTGTATCGGCGCTGTTTGCGGTCGATCTGTTCAGGCAAAAGATGCAGTTCTCTCTCCCGACGGTCGGATGGCGAAAGTACGCTACGCTGGTGTTGCTGGTGTTGGTGTTCTGCTACCCATTGTTTGGCATCGCGTTTGGACATGGCTTCACGAGCCTGATCGTGCCCGGCACTTTTCCGTGTCCAACGGTGGCCCTTGGCTTGCTCCTGCTGACAACCGCTCTGCCGCAGGTCGATAAGATCATCTACATTCTGCTGCTTATCTGCGCGATCCCGTTTACACCGTTCGTGCAAATTGCCAGGTATGGCGTCTACGAGGATACGATCCTGTTTGCCACCGGCATTTACAGCCTGGTCTTGCTGTTGAGACACTGGAAAGCTGAGAGCCTGCCCAGCTGACCCGTTCGAAGAGGGATGGTCCGCTCCTTGTCGCAAACAAAAAACAGGAGCGACCCGGTAGAGGGTTGCCCCTGTCGTACAGGCAATATCTCGCGCCGTCTATCTAAGCGCACATACGCCAGTTCAACGAGGTGCTGGCCATGTCTGCCATCTGTCCCCGCGCCAGGCTGCCCACCTCCTGGACCAACTCGTCGGGCAGATAGGGCTTGAGGATGAACTGATCGGCTCCGGCTTCCAAGCACTCCCGGCGGCAATCCATCGCCGACGTCATGACCAATGGAATACTGATCACCCGATCGAACGTCCGCATCTTGTGCACCAAGTCAATCGTCTCCCGGCCATGTACCTGGACGTCCATCAGCACGGCATCTGGAAGCGACTGGTGGAACAATGAGACAACCTCATCGTAGCTATCGGTGTCGATAACTTGATAGCCTTCCATCTCGAAAAGGAGCTTTAACAACCGCCGGGTTCCCGCGTTGTCCTCCACCAACATTATCGTGAGCATACTTGCCTCCCCTTGCCCGCTCTCGTGATTGGCCTCCACCGATTATCCACCGGCAATTGCCATCCTGTTTAGCGAAGAAGAGCGGGTCGAGATACGGTTCACCCCATCCTGAGAGATTCATCTCTGGATGGTCTATCTTGTTCCCGCCCACTTCGGCAGTAGAACCTGTCACCATGATCATACCATACCAAAGTGTGAATCCGGTTTGCGAAAAGTGGACTCTTGGGCCTTGACGTAAATGTCCCTAACGACGCAATTGGCGGAGCTATGAGAATCAAAGGGCGCTGGCGCAATTCCCTGTCCAAAGGGAACGCGATCTCAGTCTGCGCTTGTGTCCCCGCATTGCTGTGTTATAATGAGAAGCCCTATCACACGCACCTATTGGGAGGCACTTGATGCGCCGTCGGAGAAATCGGTGGACATACACGATATTCTTGATCATCAGCCTGATAGTGGTCATCGGCATGGGGCTCATGCTGATAGCGCCACTCTTGCGCTGACGTGTCTGCCGATAAACTGCACACAGTCTGTTTTCCTGGCAAGGAGTCAGATATGACCAGCAAGTCACTCAAAGTCTTGTTCCTCGCCGCCGAGGCAGTGCCTTTCGCCAAGGTCGGCGGGCTGGCCGATGTAGCGGGCGCGCTTCCCAAGGCCCTTCGAGCACTGGGCCACGACGCGCGCCTGATGATTCCGCGCTATGGCACCATCCACAGCCAGCAATTTCGACTGAAGAAGATCGGAGACCCTTTCCCCATCCAGGTCGGGCCGGACGAGGAGCGCGTCCACCTGGTCAGCACCATCACCGAGGGCGATGTACCGGCCTATCTGGTCTGGAATGAGCAGTACTTTTCCTCTCGGGATGGCGTGTACGGCTTTGAGGATGACGCCCAACGCTTCGCTGTCTTCGGGCGGGCGGCCCTGGCCGTGCTCCAAGTGCTCGACTGGAAGCCGGATGTCATCCATGCCAACGATTGGCACACCGGCATCGTCCCGACCTGGCTGGACACAGAGGGCAGGCAGGATCCCTTCTACAGCGACATCGCGACCCTGTTTACCGTTCATAATCTCGCTTATCAAGGCATTACCGGTCGGCTAATCCTGACCTTTGCACGCATGGAATATCTGAAGCATCTGCCTGTCGAACAACCCGGGGTAGTGAACTGGATGGCCCAGGGCATCGCCCATGCAGACCTGGTGAATACGGTCAGCAAACAGTACGCAAAGGAGATTCTCACGCCCGAGATCGGGATGGGATTGGATCCCCTGCTGAAGGCGCAGAAGGATCGCGTCTTCGGTGTGCTGAACGGGATTGACTACGAGCAGTGGAACCCTGCCACGGACCCTGATATCCCCCACCGCTTCGACGTCCAGTCACTCGGCCAGCGGGCCATCAACAAGACTGTCCTGCAACAGCAGGCACGTCTCTCTGCTCATCCCGATACCCCTTTGATCGGAATGGTCTCTCGGCTGGATCACGTCAAAGGCATGGACTTGATGGAGCCGGTGCTGGAATGGTTGTTGGGAGAAGGCGAGGCGCAGTTCGTTTTGCTCGGCACCGGGCAGACCGAGTATCAAGAGATGTTCGAGCGGCTGCAAGCCCGCCACCATGATCGAATGCGCGCCTTCATCAGGTTCGACGACGTGCTGGCACGCCGCATCTACGGCGGGGCCGACATGTTCCTGATGCCCAGCTACATCGAGCCGTGCGGGCTGGGACAGATGATCGCCATGCACTATGGTTGCGTCCCGATCGTGCGCGCGACAGGAGGACTGGCCGACACTGTCTCCAACTATACGACCAAGAACCGCCGTGGCACCGGGTTCACGTTCAACAAGTATACCGCCAAGTCCTGTATGCTCGCTATGAAGCGAGCATTGAATGGTTATCGGAACAAGAATGTCTGGCAGGGACTGCAACGGCGGGGCATGCAGACCGACTTCTCCTGGTCGGCCTCGGCGCAGGAGTACGTCGAGCTCTATCGGAAAGCGATGCAAGTACACGGGACTTAGAGGGGCGCATGTACACCCTGGCGATGATCCTGGCGGGCGGGGCGGGCAGCCGCCTGAGCGTCCTCACGCAGAAGCGCACCAAGCCCGCAGTCCCCTTTGCCGGAAAATACCGCATCATCGACTTTACCCTCTCCAACTGCGCCAACTCGGGCATCTTTACTGTCGGCATTTGCACCCAGTACAGCCCTCGGTCGCTCAACGATCATATCCAGTCAGGCTATCCCTGGGATCTAGACCGCGTGAGGGGCGGCGTCACCTTGCTTCAGCCCTACATCGGGCGCCCCGGCGCTGACTGGTACAAAGGAACGGCAGACGCGATCTACCAGAACCTGGATTTCGTCCAACACCATCGACCCGACGTGGTACTGATCCTCGCCGGCGACCATGTTTACAAGATGGACTACGACGTACTGGTCACTTTCCACCGGGAGAACGGCGCCGAACTGACCATCGCTACCCTGCGTGTTTCCCCCGAAGACGCATCCCGATTTGGCATTCTGGAGACAGACGACTCGTACAGGGTGCTCAGCTTTGAAGAAAAGCCCGCCCAACCCGGAGGCATCCGGGCCTCGATGGGCATCTACGTTTTCAACACCGACGTGCTGTACGAGGTCCTCGCCGCCGATCACACGCGCGCCAAGTCACGTCACGACTTTGGGAAAGACATCATCCCCAAGATGCTGGGCGCCCACCGCGTCTACGCCTTTCCGCACCATGGCTACTGGGTTGACGTAGGCACCATTGAGGCGTATTGGCAGGCCCACGCCGATCTCTTGCTGGAGAAGCCGCCGCTCGACCTGCTCGACCGCGAGTGGGTCATCCACACCCGCAGCGAGGAGCGCCCCCCGGTCAACATCCGCAGCGGAGCCACCGTCGTGAACTCTCTCATCACCGATGGCTGCGTCATCGAGGGTACCGTTGACCACTCGGTGCTCTCACCAGGGGTTGTGGTGCGAGAGGGAGCCATTGTGCGCCATTCCGTCGTGATGACGGACGCCGTGATCGAGGAAGACGCAGTGGTGGATTATGCGATTCTGGACAAGCGCGTCCAAGTTGGCACAGGGGCGAGGGTTGGCTATGGAAAAGAACGCGATCCTAATCCCACGGTCGATCTGAAGCGCGGCCTCACGGTAGTGGGCAAGAACACCAAGATTCCACCTCACACGCGCATCGGGCGCAACTGCGCCGTCGCCGCCGATGTGGGGGCAGACACATGGGAACACGATACCGTTCCCAGTGGAACTAACATCGGGTTGGCAGATGAGTGACATGCAGTACCAGATGGAATTCCACATCTCCCGCAGAGCGCGGGATCGATACCAGTTCGATCAAGCCCTTTTCGCCCTCACCGGCAATGCCGTCCTGGCCGACTTTCGCGCCGTGCGCGAGTTCGCGCAAAGGATGAATCGGCAGCGGGATCTGACCCACCGCCCCGAGCGCGCAGTGCGAGCCGGTCAGGTCAACGCTATGGGACTGATCGACGAGATCCTGCACTATGTCGTCGGCCTGTACCGCCAGCAGAAGAACCCCCAGGCGCTGCAAGAGGCGCTGGAGTGGCTGTACGAGGGACTGGGCAAGGAAGCGGTTGACGCGGCTCTGCGTCAGTTTGCCGACGAATTTCCCCCGCTGGCTGTCTACCGAGGAGAAATCGATCTCGGCGATTACCTGAAAGCAGAAACCGCTGGCGCCCCCAATCGTCACATCGTGCTGGAAGAGCTGCTGATGCTCTGGCTGGCCAACGTTAACCCCGCCTTCGCCCCCTTCCTCGAGTTGTTCGACGACGCCGCGCTGGAAGAGCATACCGCCTACGAGGACATCGTCTCCGGCCTGCAGGCGTTCTTTGAGACGCAGCCCCACTTTGGCCCCGATAATCAGAATCTGGTCGAGATGCTGCGCAGCCCAGCCATCGCCATGCCCCACTCCCTCTCCGGGCAGCTTGAGTACATCCGGGAAAAGTGGGGTTACCTGCTGGGCGAGTACCTGCGCCGCCTGCTGAGCAGCCTGGACCTGATCGCCGAAGAGGGAAAGGCCATCTTTCTCGGCCCCGGCCCCAGTCGGGTGTGCGATTTTTCCGGGATGGAGCTAGAGGTCGAGCGCTTCAGCGCCGACCTGCACTGGATGCCCAAGATCGTCCTGATAGCAAAGAACGTCTACGTGTGGCTCGACCAGCTCTCCAGGCAGTATGGCCGCCCGCTGACGCGGCTGGATCAGATCCCCGACGAGGAATTGGACATGCTGGCCCGCCGCGGCTTTACCGGCCTGTGGCTGATCGGCCTGTGGGAGCGGAGCAAGGCGTCGCAGCGCATCAAGCAGATGTGCGGCAACTCCGAGGCCGTGGCCTCGGCCTATTCTCTCTTCGACTACCAGATCGCAGCCGACCTGGGGGGATGGGATGCCCTGCAGAACCTGCGCGCGCGGGCCTGGCAGCGCTCGATTCGCCTGTCCAGCGACATGGTGCCCAACCACATGGGTATCGACTCCAGGTGGGTCATCGAGCACCCCGACTGGTTCATCGCGCTGGATCACAGCCCCTTCCCTTCCTACACCTTCAACGGCGCCAACCTCTCCTGGGATGAGCGGGTCGGCATCTACCTGGAGGATCACTACTACGACCGCACCGACGCAGCGGTCGTCTTCAAGCGGGTGGATCACGCGGATGCTGCGCATCCGATGACGGGCAGCGAGAAGTACATCTACCACGGCAACGACGGCACAAGTATGCCGTGGAACGACACCGCTCAACTGAACTTTCTCAATCCCGAGGTGCGCGAGGCTGTGATCCAGACCATCCTGCACGTGGCGCGCAACTTTCCCATCATCCGCTTCGACGCGGCGATGACGCTGGCCAAGAAGCACTACCAGCGGCTGTGGTTCCCCCAGCCGGGCAGCGGCGGCGATATCGCCTCGCGGGCGGAGCACGGCCTGATGCCCGATGAGTTCGACGCCGCGATGCCGAACGAGTTCTGGCGCGAGGTCGTCGATCGCGTGGCGGCCGAGGTGCCCGATACCTTGCTGCTGGCCGAAGCCTTTTGGCTGATGGAGGGATACTTTGTCCGCACGCTGGGGATGCATCGCGTCTACAACAGCGCGTTCATGAACATGCTCCGCGACGAGGACAACGCCAAGTACCGCAGCGTGATCAAGAACACGGTAGAGTTCGACCCTGAGATCCTGAAGCGGTACGTCAATTTCATGAACAATCCCGACGAGCGCACGGCGGTCGATCAGTTCGGCAAGGGGGATAAATACTTTGGCATCTGCACGCTGATGGCGACGATGCCGGGCCTGCCGATGTTCGGACACGGTCAAAC
>DAOUDX010000358.1:0-33774 GCA_034430835.1 Anaerolineae bacterium | reverse complement strand
GGGGGGGCCCGGACTGGTTCTCCTACGTCTACGTTACCGACGACAAGCACATCAAAACCGATGGGCCGATCTCCCCCTACTGCGACTGCCCGTGTTGCACGGACTACTCGCTAGGCTACCTGCACCACCTGTTCGAGGTCAAAGAGACCCTGGCTTTTCGGCTGGCGACGATGCACAATCTGCGGTTCGTGACCCGGTTGATGGAACGACTGCGGGCGGAGCGACGATGAGCGACATCGACGAATTGGTCGCCACTGTGCGCGGGAGCGCCAAGTACAGGCGCATCTGCGCAGACATCGTGCGCGGCGTCGGCGAGCGAGAGCTGGCCAAGGGTCGCCGTCTGAAGGAGGCGATCAAGGCAACCAAGAAGAAGCTGCACCAGATCGGTGGCGCTTACCTGGAATGCGGGGTGGATTACGCTGCGTGGCTAGGCGAGCTGAGGGCAGTGTCTGGAAGCAAAGGGGATTTCCGCCGAACCTGCGCGCGCATCATGGGCTGTCATTCGTCCACCAAGGAGCGTCTGGAGATCCTCGACACGTTCTATGCCACCGTGCTGGCCGACCTGCCCCCGATACGTTCTGTGCTCGACCTTGCCTGCGGCCTCAATCCCCTGGCGATTCCCTGGATGGGCCTGCCCGACGGCGCGGCGTACTACGCCTACGACGTCTACGAGGACATGGTGGGTTTCCTCGATGGCTTTACGCAGCTCGTCCCTGTGCGCGGGGAGGCGCGGGCGTGCGATGTCCTCCAGTCCTGCCCGATGCCCAGGGTCGATCTGGCCCTGGTGCTCAAGAGTATCCCGTGCCTCGAACAGATTGATCGACCGGCCACTGCCCAGCTCCTCGACCGAATCGATGCCAGTCATCTGCTCATCTCGTTCCCCATCCACAGCCTGGGCGGGTGGGACAAGGGCATGCCCGCCAACTACGAGGCCCGCTTCCGCGAGTTGGCGGCGGGCAAGGGTGGGTCGATCCGGCGGTTCGCGTTCGCCACGGAGTTGGCGTTCTTGGTGAGCAAGTAGCTCAATGGATGGCGCTCCTCTGGAACAATATTGCAACCTTTTGAGCGCAGCTGAGTTCGAGCAACTCCTCCAGGCTGTGCAGCGCCCTTTACCTTCCGCTATCCGCATCAACACACTCAAGATCACCGTCGCTGACGCGCGCCGCACCTGGCCCGATTGGTACGGCTGGCAGGTGCAGCCGGTCCCGTTCTGCGACGCGGGCTGGCAGGTGACTGGCGAGGACACCGCAAAGACGCTAGAACACAGGATGGGCTTTTATTACGTCCAGGACGCGGCCTCGATGCTGCCGGCGGAGGTGTTCGATTTTGGAGGTCTTCGAAACGCAAGTTCGGCGGGCACCCTGAGCTTGTCGAAGGGTGCGACTCTTGTGAACCCGCATCCTTCGACAGGCTCAGGATGCTTGAAACCTCTTGATATTGAAACGGGTCTGCTGGTGCTGGATATGGCGGCCTCCCCCGGCGGCAAGACGACCCATCTGGTGTGCAAGACGGGCGATCGAGGGCTCGTCATCGCCAACGACGCCAACGGCCGGCGTATTCCCCCGCTCCGCTTCAAGCTCCAGGACTGGGGCGCGATGAACGTGGCGGTTGCCAGCTACCCCGGCGAGCGGTTCGGGGAGTGGTTCCCTGACACCTTCGATAAGGTGCTGCTGGACGCGCCGTGCAGCGGTGAGAGCCTGCGCACCGCCGACCGGCGCAGAATGCGGCCTGTTTCAGACAGGGAGCGGCAGGCGCTGCACCAGCGGCAGCTCGAGTTGCTGGCCAGCGCGCTGCGGGCGGTCAAGCCCGGCGGCGAGGTGGTCTACGCCACGTGCTCGCTCGCGCCGGAGGAGGACGAGGCCGTGCTGGACGCGCTGCTGAGCCTCTACCCGCAGCAAGCGACGATCGAGGCGGCCGATCGCATCTTGCCGATCCCAGCCCCGGCGCTGGCGTCGGATGGAGAGCAGGCGTTCCATCCCGAGGTGCGCCGGGCGGTGCGCCTGTGGCCGCACCTGTACGACACCTCCGGCTTCTTCGCTGCACTGATCCGTAAAGCGGACTCCCTGAGTCCGCGTGATTCCATCGCCGGTCAGTCAGGCCACCCACCCGCCCGTCCCCTGGCCGACGTCGGATTTGTACCGCTGAACCGGCGGGAGGCGGCGGGCATTTTCGATGCCCTCCTCCTGGCCTACGGCTTCGACCTCCGGGCTGTTATGGAGTGTCAGCGCTTGGGGTTGTGGACGCACGGCGAGTCGGTGTACGCCATCCCGGAGCTGTTCCTGTCCTGGTTTGGCGATCTGCCGTGCGCGGTGACGGGAATGCGTGTAGGGGAGCGGAGCGAAGATGGCTTCGCGCCGTCGCACGAACTGGTCGCCCGGTTCAGCGCGCAGTTCACCGGGCGCAGGCTGACGCTTGCGAACGTTCAAGCTGAGGTCTGGCTGGCAGGCCGGGAGTTGCGGGGCGTGCAGACGTCGTATCCTTTGGACACGGTGATTCTGCTGGAGGACGAGCGGAGCCGGTTCCTTGGGCGGGGCAAGGTGTTGAGCAAGCGGATCAGGAACCTGCTGCCCCGACGGCTGGTCTGCTAGGCAAGCGGCCTAACCCTCCAACCGCTCCAACGGCGCCAGCCCCGCGATCAGCCGCTTTAATCCCACGTCCTCAAAGTGCGCGGTGATCATCTCGTCGCTGCCGTCGAGGCGGCTCTCGATCACCAGCCCTTCGCCAAAGACCGGGTGGCGCACCCGCTGCCCGGCGCGGAACTGGGATTGAACCGTGGGGGGTAGCTGAGACGCTGGCGTCCACCTCGTCACGCGCGGGGCTGTCTCATGCTGTGTCCGGTCCCGCGATCCGCCGACCAGTTCCACAGGAATGTCGTCCAGGAACTGGCTAGGGACCGAGGGCTCGCTGTCACCGTAGCGGCTGCGCCTGAAGGCGTGGGTCAGGTAGAGGTGGTCCTTGGCCCGCGTCAGGCCGACGTACATCAGCCGCCGCTCCTCCGCCATCTGGTCGGGGTCGTCGAAGGAGCGGCTGTGGGGCAATAGCCCCTCCTCCAGCCCGGTGATGAAGACGACGGGGAACTCGAGCCCCTTGGCGCTGTGGAGCGTCAGCAACGTCGGCGCGTCCGTGTCCTCGCTCAGGTTGTCCACGTCGGAGACGAGGGCCACGTCGGCCAGGAACTCGGTCAGCGTCATTTCCGCATAGTCGGCGGCCACGTTGCGCAGCTCCAGCACGTTGGCCCAGCGATCCTCCCCTTCTTCGGTGCCGTCGCGCAGATAGTCTTCGTAGCCGGTGTCTTCCACCACGCGGTCGATCAACTGGGCCACTGTCATGTGGTCTCGCGCCGCAACCCACCCGTCCAGCATCTCCATGAAAGCAGTCAGTACCCGTTGCGCCCGGGAACCCAGTTCGTCGGGGAGATCCCGCATCACCTCATAGACCGGGACGCCACGCTCCTGGGCTGTGCTCTCGAGTGCTTCTATCGTCTTCTGGCCGATGCCGCGGGGAGGTACGTTGATCACGCGCGCCATGCTCACGCCTTCGGCGGGGTTGTGGGTCAGCCGCAGGAAGGCGACGACGTCCTTGATCTCGCGACGGGCGTAGAAGCGGGTGGCCCCTACCAGCCGGTAGGGCATCCCGGCGCGAACGAAGGCGTCCTCCAGCGCGCGGGACTGGGCGTTGGTGCGGTACATCACGGCGCAGTCACCGGGGCGTACCTTCCCTCCCCCTGCCCCCCCCAGTGGAGGGGGTGAGGGGGGGGCAGTCAGTTGCATGATCGTATCCACGACGTAGCAGGCCTCGTCGTCCTGATCGTAGGCTTCGTGGATGACGACCTCCGGCCCGCTTCCGCGCTGCGTGAAGAGCGACTTGTCGGTGCGGTCGGGGTTATGGCGGATGACGGCCTGCGCGGCGTCGAGGATCGTCTGCGTGGAGCGGTAGTTTTCCTCCAGCAGGATCGTCAGCAGGTCGGGGTGATCATCCCGCAGGCGACGGACGTTGCGATAGTCGGCGCCGCGCCAGCGGTAGATCGACTGATCCTCGTCACCGACGCAGAACAGATTGTGGTGCAGTCCCGAAAGCTGGCGCAGCAGCGCATATTGCGCCTGGTTGGTGTCCTGGAACTCGTCCACCAGGGTGTGTTCGTACCGTTCCTGATACTGCGTTAGCACGCCGGGGTTCTGGGCAAACAGCTCCACCGTCACCATCAGCAGGTCGTCGAAATCGAGGCCGTTGTTGGCCCGCAATAGCGCCTGGTAGCGCTCGTAGATGCGGCGCACGACCTCGCCGTAGTAGGAGCCGGTCTCGTATCCCTCGGGCGGGATCAGCTCGTTCTTCGCGCGGGAGATGGCTCCGTGCACCGCCTGAGGGCGGTAGCGCTTGTCGTCCAGGCCCAGGTCGGTGATGGCCTGCTTGATCAGCCGGAGTTGGTCGTCGCTGTCAAAGATGGCGTAATCGCGAGGGATGGAGGCGGCCTCGGCCTCGCGGCGCAGGATGCGGGCGCAGGCGGCGTGAAAGGTGCCCAGCGTAAGGCTGTGGGCGCGGGAGTGGCCGAGGATCGCTTCCAGCCGCTCGCGCATCTCGCGGGCGGCCTTGTTGGTGAAGGTGACCGCCATGATGCGCCAAGGGGCCACGTCACGCTCGCACACCAGCCAGGCGACGCGGTGGGTGAGCACGCGCGTCTTGCCGCTGCCCGGCCCGGCCAGCACCAGCACCGGCCCATCGGAGGCGGTGACGGCTTGCTGTTGTTGGGGATTGAGGTCTTTGAGAAGGTCGTCCATGTCGGCGACATTGTAGCACAAGCGGGCGTCCCGCGCCAGCGGCGCGGGCGCGCGCCAGTTTTGCATCTGGGAGAAATGTGCTATGATACGGGGCGCTGGATGCTCGATACTCAGCCGGCTTCGGGCATCCAGCTTCGTTCAGCAACCAGCACAAGGAGGTGGATAGATGGTCATCACCCACGAACTCTCCCTACACACCCGCGGGCACACCGACATCGTGGACATCACCACCCAGGTGGCGCAGGCGGTGCGGGACACGGGACTACAGGCCGGTATCGTCACGGTCTTTTGCCCTGGCTCGACCGGCGGCCTCACCACGATCGAGTATGAAAGCGGGGCGGTGGCGGACCTGCAGCAGGTGCTCGACGAGATCGTGCCGCCCGACCGCGACTACCGCCACCACCTGCGCTGGGGCGACGATAACGGCAGCGCCCACGTCCGCGCCGCGCTGGTAGGCCCCTCGCTGACGGTGCCCTTTACCGAGGGCCGCCTCACGTTGGGTACCTGGCAGCAGATCGTGTTTCTCGACTTTGACACCAGTTTCCGCGCGCGACGGTTGGTGGTGCAGGTGATGGGTGAGTGAGAACCCGGTGACGTCAGCGCCGCCCTCCCCAACTCCCGAAGAGCCGCGACCGCGGCCCTTTCCGTTTCCGTGGCTCATCATCGCGCCGGCGGTGGCGGCGCTGCTGGCATTTCTCGCCATCACCCCGGCCGACCTGCTGGCCCAGGTGGGGAACTGGTTCCTGGCCAAGCCCGTTATGATCGGGTATGCTGTGTGCCACCAGATCCCCAGCCATTCTCTCATTGTTTGCGAGCATCACCTCCCCCTCTGCGCCCGCTGCACCGGCACCTTTGCCGGCGCATTGATTGGATTCCTCGGCCAGGCTGTGGTGCTGCGCCGCCGCCGCGCCGTCGAGTTCCCCTCTCCTTTCATCATGGCTATCCTTTTTCTCTTCACGGTGCTGTGGGCAGCCGATGGCCTGAACTCGTACATGGCCTCCATCGTCCGGGGGCCGCACCTCTACGAGCCTTTGCACGAGCTGAGGCTGGCGACCGGCGCGCTCAACGGGCTGATGATGAGCGCGCTCGTCTACCCGGCCTTTAACGTCACGCTGTGGCGGCGCACGCTCCCCGAACGCGCCATCCGCGGCCTGCGCGATCTGGGCGTGCTGGTTCTGCTCGAATTCGGGATGGTGGGCCTGGTCCTGGCGGCGGCTGAGCCGCTGTCGCCGGTCAAACTCTCGGTGGACGCGGCCCGGCAGATCGCCCCTTCGTTTCTGCTCGATGCCAGCAGTCTTGTTCTGGGGCTGTGGGGCGCTTTGCAGTGTGCGATGCTCTATCCGCTGGCTTGGTTCAGCACCCTGGGGGTGTTGCTGCTGCTCACCGGCGTCAACACGATGCTGGTGTTGATCTTTATCCGGCGGGAGAATGTGGTGGATAGCTGGCGTGCCGCCCAGATCCCGCTTTTGGCCGGCCTCGCGGTGAGCCTCGTCCAGATCGGCGTCATCAGCGTGGCGCGGTATGCGTTCACCGGCACGTTCTTTGGCCTTCCGCTGCTGTGGTGACGTCTGTATGCCTGCTTGCAGCACCCGAATCGGCGTTGCAGTACCATCGACCCATTGCCGGGCACGATCTGCGCTGTTATAATTGATGATGATGTCCAGGATCTGTCGTTTGTGTGTCTGTCTGGCATTGACCCTGGTCGTGGTGGGGGCAACGACTGCCAGCGGGCAAGGACCGATTCCCCGTACCCTGCCTGCTCCTCCCTGGGTTCCTGATGTAAGGCCTGTTGAGCCGTCGGAAGTTGCCCTTTCCCAGGTCCAGGATCTTCCCCCTCTCAAAGCGGTGCTCATCGTGGGACCCATCGACGGGGACACCGGTCCGTGGACGCTCGACGAAATCGACAATATGGAGGCTACTGCGGTCGAGCTTGAGGCGAACGGTGTCGAAGTGCATCGCTTCTACACACCTAACAACGACTGGGGACAGATCAGTCAAGCTGCCGACGGCGCTCACTTCCTATTCTATCGCGGGCATGGAGTGTACTGGAGTGATTTTCCCAGCCCTGACGTCGGCGGGTTTGCTCTGAAGAACGACTTCATCTCTTCCGACGACATTCGCCAAGACCTGCACCTGGCTCCCAACGCCATCGTGATGCTGTACGGATGCTTCACGGCTGGCCATTCCAGCGATCCTTCAGATCATAGGGACATCGGGATCGACGAGGCCAAGCGCCGCGTCGATCAGTACTCTGACCCTTTCTTCGACGTCGGTGCAGCGGGCTACTATGCCAACTGGTTTGGCAGCGCCTTCCAGATGTTCGTGCGCTACCTGTTCCAGGGCGAGACGCTGGGAGAAGCCTACGAGTCCTACTTCGATTTCAACCCCGCCACCGTGCACCGCACGATGCATCCAGACCACGCTCAAATGGCTATGTGGCTGGACAAGGATTATTGGGATGGGTACTGGCAGTACAACAATGCCTTTGCGGGCCTGCCTGATGAGACGCTGGGGAGTCTGTTTGTCCCTCCCACCCTGGGCAACCTCCCCACCGAGATCGGATTCGCCTACAGCATCCCCGAGCAGGCGTTTCTATTCGATGACTACCAAGCGACGCCGCTGGACGTGGGGAGCGGCGGGCCGCTCACCTGGACGGTGACCAGCGAGGGGAGCTGGTTCACGGCAGCGCCGGGCAGCGGCACCACCTCGGGCTCCTTCTGGATCACGCCCACGACGTTCAGCACGGACACGGTCGTGACCTACACCGGTGCGGTCACTGTGACGGTAACGGCCCCGGCGGGGGTCAGCGATTCCCCCCACCGCATAGACCTGAGTCTGCAGGTCGCGGACACGCCTTTCTCCTACGTTTGTCTCCCGCTTGTCGCAAAGGGATCGGCCCCTGCTCCGTGATGACCGCCGCTGTTCTGTGCGGTGCGGGTGTGCGCGGAGCCGAGCTATTTGGTGTCGGCGAAGTGGGTTGGACCAATGACTGCTCAAACGGCATGAAGCGGCTCACGCCGTTCCCTGTGCCAAACCAGAGGGCGCCATCCAGCCCCACCGCGATGGCTCCTACCCAGTTATCTGCCAAGCCGTCATCGGCGGTGAAGGTCTGCCAAGTGTCGCTGGTGAGATCGTAGCGGCTTGCCCCGTTTGGTGTGCCGAACCAGAGGGCACTATCCGGCCCTACTGCCATAGCCGACACAACATTGTCTGCCAGGCCATCGTCTGTAGTGAAGGTCTGCCAAGTGTAGGTGGCTAGATCGTAGCGACTCACGCCTCCTCCCCATGTGCCAAACCAGAGAGCGCCATCTGACCCCACAGCTATGGCGTTCACCAAGCTACTTGCCAGACCGTCGTCAGTGGTGAAGGTCTGCCAAGTGTCGCTGGTGGGATCGTAGCGGCTCACGCCGCCCTTTGTTCCGAACCAGAGGGCATCATCCGGCCCCACAGCCATGGCTTCTACGTGGCTGTTGATGAGGCCATCGTCTGTAGTGAAGGTCTGCCAGGTGTCGCTGACCAGATCGTAGCGCCTCACGCCGCCATCCGTGCCGAGCCAAAGGGCGCCGTCTGGCCCGGTTGCGATGGAGGCCACACTGTCGAGCACCACATCTCCCACTCTGGCGAAGGTCTGCCAGGTGTCGTTGATTGGATCGTAGCGGCTCAGGCCACCATACAGGTGGCAGTAAGTCTCAACCCGCGACCCGAACCATAGGGCGTCGTCCGGTCCCACCGCTATGACGTATATGAGGTTGGACGCCAGACCATTGTCCGCTGTGAAGGTTTGCCAGGAGTCGCTGGAGGGGTCATAGCGGCTTACGCCGCTGTACCAGCAGAAATACAAGTCATCCCGTGTCCCGAACCAGAGGGCGCCATCTGGCCCGGCGGCCATTGCAGTGATGAGATTGTCAGCCAGACCGTCTTTGGTGACGAGAGTCTGCCAGTCACCGCTGGCCGGGTCGTAGCGGCTCACACCACTGTCCGTGCCGAACAAGAGGGCATCGCCTGACCCCACTGCTATGGCTTCCACCCAGTTACTTATCAGGCCGTCGTCAGTGGTAAAGGTCTGCCAGGTATTGTTGGCCGGGTCGTAGCGGCTCACGCCGCTACTCCACGTACCAAACCAGAGGGTGCCATCCGGCCCCACTGCGACAGCCTCCACACCATTGCCTGCCAGGCCATCGTCGGTGGTGAAAGTCTGCCAGGTGTCGCCGACCGGGTCGTAGCGGCTCACACCACTCAACGTACCAAACCAGAGGATGCCATCTGGCCCCGCTGCGATAGCTTCGACCCGATAATCTGCCAGGCCGTCGTCGGTGGTAAAGGTCCGCCAGGTATCATTGACTGGATCGTAGCGATACACAGCTTGCGTCCCGACGAGCCAGAGCGCGCCGTTCGGCGCTACTGCCAGGGCACTTACCCCAAAGTCATCAGTAGTCACGGTCTGCCAGGCATCACGGGTTGGATCGTAGCGGCTCAAGCCGCCCAGCACGCTGAACCAGAGGGCACCATCCGGCCCCACCGCTATGGCTTCCACCCAGTTACTTGCCAGGCCATCGTCAGTGGTGAAGGTCTGCCAGATGCCACCGACTGGATCGAAGCGGCTTACACCTCTCTGCGTACCAAACCAGAGGTCGCCGTCTGGAGCTACCTCTACGGCCAGTACGTGGTTATGTCTCAGGCCGTCAAACATAGTATACTTCACGTAGGTTCTCCGTTCCGCGTCCCAAGCGACTGCCCCGCCCGTCGTCGCTGCCCAGAGCAAGCCGTCGTGGAAAGCAAGGTCCTCCACAAAGTTGGCGTTGGTGAAAATGCGCCAGGTACCGTCGGCTGTGACGCGCTCCGTGAGCGGCGCAGGCAGCGGGATAGGTGTGGGTGTTCCCGTGGGAGTTGGGGTGGGCTGAGTCGTGGGGGTGGACGCCTCGCTCGACACCAGGAACGTCGTTGGAGTCACAGTAGGCCTCAGCGCGGCAGCCGGACAGCACGCCGCCGTGGTCACGCACACCACGAGCAGCGCGAGCAGCCGTGCCATCGTTTGTGCGTTGTTCATTCCTCAGCCCTCCTTTCGGCGGGAGACCCTTCGGGTTTTCCAAACCCGAAGGGTCTCAGCGAGCGCCCTACTCGACGTAGCCCCAGGTCTGGGTGTTGTAGAAGAAGATGAAGATGTGCCCCTCACGGCTCAGGATGGCGTGGCCGTAGGCGAAGCGCTGCCACACCGCGTGGTAGCCGGCCTCCCGCTCTACCGCCCAGCCCAACTTGTCGCGCACGCCGGGGACGTTGCACCACTGCCGGTTAAAACCGCGCACCGGCTTGTACAGCCCCGCCGGGGCACTGCCCACCGAGGGGCAGGCGTCGTCGGGATCGCCCTCGACGAAGGGATCGAGCCCTATCTGGTATCCATTGCCGCTATCGTAGAGCATGTAGACCGAGTGCGTGTCCTCCTGCCAGAACATGCGCCCGCGCTCGAAGCGCTCCTCGGCAGCCCAGGTCTCCTGCTGCGCGGCGGCGGGGCAGCCCAGGCTGGATAGAATGTCGGAGCGGGCGCTGAGGCGGGAGGAGAATGCCGGTCCGATGGCGATGGAGCACGGCTTTGGCGCAGTTGTTGGGGGCGGAGTAGCAGAGGTGGACGTGGTCGTGCGCGGCTCCCATTTAACTGCATCGAAGGCGATCAGGCGCGAGAGGTACGGCTCGTACGTCACGTCGGCCAGCGAGACGTATTCGCCCGCCCCGTTGAACCGGTAGGTGCCCAGCGACACCCACTCGTTGTTGCCCCACGATTGATCCACGACGCGCAGGGTGTAACCATCGGCGTGCCGCACCCAATAACGGGCGTTGGCCGTGGTGGTGTATTGGTAGGGGATGTACACAAAGACCTCGTACCGTCCTGGCGACAGCGTCGGGTACCAGCGCGCCCAGTTGTAGTTCGACCGAACCTTGTCGTTGTTGTAGGTCCACAGCAGACTGCCGCCGTACCCCACCGACGCCGTGCGCCAGCCCGAGGGCGAGCCGCCCTTGACAAAGCCCGCATGGGTGTTATCGACGACCACCGTGCCGGATGGCTCAGGTGACGGCGAGCCGACCGCACTCCACGAGAGGCGTGCGACGGCCCCCCCGCCGTTTTCGTAGTATTCCATCCTGATCGGGATGGCGCCCCCTGCCAGGTAGATATCTCCGGTGTACGTCGTGGGCGGTTGATCGCGCCAGGATTCGATCAGCAGGTGGTTGTTCACCCACAGGCGGACGCCATCATCGACCATCGTCGTGAAGCGGTAATTGCCGGCTTGCAGGTCGAGGGTGCGGGTCCAGCGGGCGGAGAACCCATCCCCGCTGATGCCCGACGCGGGCGAGCCGGTGCCCCAGTTGAAGTCTATCTGGCTGTCGTTTCGAATCAGCGCTGGCGCGCCGGATAGGGACGTGTTGTTGAAATACTCGGCGTACCAGTTGCCTGTGGAGGACGACGGCTCCCACACAAGTTTGACTGCGGCGGATCCCCCGTTTTCATAGTACTCGACCACCACCCAGTGGTGTCCTGCCGTCAGGGACTTTTCGGCGCTGAAGGTCGTGTAGGGATTGTCGTGCCACTCGTTGATGATGAGGGCACTATCGACCCACAACCGGATGCCGTCGTCGCTGGTGACGGTGAAACGATAGGTGCCGGCTGCCGTGTCGATGTAGCGGGTCCAGCGCGCCGAAAAGCCATCGCTGGAGACCCCCGCGCCCGGCGAGCCGGTCCCCCAGTTGTGGTCGAGCGCGGCCTCCTGGCGCTCTAGCGCCATCGCGCCTGAAAGGGACGTGTTGTTCCAGTAGGATGCCTGCCAGTACGGGTCCGAGTGGCTGTCCTGGGCCAGCACCGGGTTGACCAGAGTCAGCCCCAAGACCAAAGCGATAAGGATACAGATTCTCTTGCGCATGATGCACCTCCTTCACGATCTTTGATTCAATGGTACACCATCCAGGTTACGGCAGGTTCACTACAGGGTTACCGCAAGGTTACCGTTGCCAAAAGCGGAGCGCGGAGATGGCTCTCTCCGCGCTCTGAACGTCCTTGCTGTTGGTTGCCAAGGCTCAGGTCACTCGACGTACTCCCACGTCCCCTCGTCGTGCAGGACGAAGATGTGATTCGCGCGGCTCATGATAACGAGGCCGTGCGCGAACGCTTGCCAGGCTGCGTCGTAGGCCGCCTCTGGCTCGAGCGCCCAGCCCAACCCGTCGCGCGCGCCGGGGACGTTGCACCACTGCCGGTTGAAACCCCGCACCGGCTTGTGCAATCCCTCCGGCGCGTCGCCGACCTCGGGACAGGCGTCGGCGGGATCGCCCTCGATGTACGGGTCGTCCGTGATCTGGAACGCGCGGTTGTCGTTGTGGAGGATATAGATGTTGTCTGTGTCGTCCCGCCAGAACATGCGGCCGTGTTGGAAGGACTGCTCCGCCGCCTGAGTCTGCTGCTGCTCGGAGGCGGGGCATCCCAGGGCCGATGCGGCCCCGGCGTGGCCGCTCAATCTTGATTGGAACACCGGGCTGATCGTCAGCGCGCACGGTGTGGGCGTGGGCACTTCCGTTGGCGTTGCCGTGGGAGGGCTGGTTGGGCGGGGGGGAGGGGACGTGGGCGTGGCGGATGGCGGAGGCGGTGTGTCCGTTGGAGGGGCGGTTGCTGTATCGGTGGGGAATGGCGTGCGTGTGGCTGTCGGGAGGGCAGTCTCCGTTGCGGTTGGGGGCGATGTGGTGGTCGGGGACGCTTCGGGCAAGAACTCGTCGCGCCGGGCGATGCCCACCGTGCACGCCGTCAGCAGCAGGCAAAGTAGCCCGGCAATCGCCTTGTCCATTTTCACTCGCTTCATCTTGTCTTTCCCCAAATCTCGATCTCGGCCAGACAAGAATCGTCGTATTCGGAGCCAGGATAGATATCCTTGACGGTTATCTTGACGCAGGTCGTCTCAATGGGCAGGCCGGGGGCGCGGACGAGGGGGATGCTCTGTAGACCCCGTGTGTCGGCCAATTCCAGATCGAGCTCTTCCCCACCGGAGAAAGCCAGCGTTACTTTCTTTGCTCGATTGTTGGCGAAGAAAATGTCAGCGTCGCGGTCGTAGCCGACGTCCAGGCTGATGCTGTGAACCTCGATTGTGTCAGGGAAGGTGAGTGCGATCCACTCGCCGACACCGGGCCCCGCGACCCCCTCTACCCAGGCGGTATCGAGCCTGTTGTCCACCGCCATCCAGGGCTGATATTGCCCCCCTCGATCTGTGGAAAGGAACGAGGACGCGTCGGGTTCGGCAAAGGGCGTGAGATTCCTGGCCTCCTCCGCAGGCCCGGATACAGCCTCGATTCGTTCGACAGCGATTTGTCGGCCCTGGTAATCTGGGACGGAGGTGAGCAACTCTCCCCACACCTGTACCTGTGCCCCGGTCCACTCGAACTCGGCGATCTGCGGTTCCACGACGTCGATGGTTTCGACCGTCCCCCCGATGCCGAACTGCTCCCCGTCGTCCCGCTCAAAGTAGTCGTCGAATTGGGCGCCGGGTGGCAGCTTGACGATTATGCCACGCCAGCCAGCTACCGGGGTACCCTGCTGGGGCATGGTGATTTCGGTCGGAATGCCCAGTGTGGCGGGCACGGTTGTTTGCACTGCGTCAGGAGATTGCGTAGCCTCCGGCGAAGGTGCAGCCGGTGTGAGCGCCTCACGCCGAACGACGCCCATCGTGCACGCCGTCAGCGATAGGCAGGCAAGTAAGCACAGGGTGGGTTTTCGCATGTCGGTGTCCTCTCTTTCTTGACGGTTTTCGACCCTATGTTACTCCACCTGAGTTACTGTGGGTTCACCACGAGGTTACCGTCAGGTTACCGTTTCGCGGTTGCTCCCTGCCGCGGAGGGCAGCGTGACGGTGAAGAGAGACCCCTTCCCCAACTGGCTCTGTACGGTGATGGCGCCGCCGTGCTGTTCCACCATGCGCTGTGCGATGGAAAGCCCTAGCCCGCTTCCCTCGACGTAGCGGTCTCGCCGCTCGACGCGGTACATCTTGTCAAAGATGAAGGGCAGGTCCTGGGCCGGAATGCCCTCGCCGGTGTCGATCACCTGGACCACCACGCGCTCCCCGTCGGCGCCCAGCCGCACCGTCACCGATCCGCCTGGGCGATTGTACTTTATCCCGTTGTCGAGCAGGTTGATGAGCACCTGCTTGAGCCGCGCCCGGTCGGCCGGGATGCGCGGCAGCCGCCCCGTACTCTCCAGGCTTAACGAGACGCCTCTCTCCTCCGCCAAGTCCGAGAGCTGCAGAATCGCGTCCTCGACCACTGCCTCCAGGTTGACCATGCGCCGGTCGAGGGCGAAATCCGGCATCTCCAGCCGGGAGAGCAGCAGCATGTTGTCTACCAGTTGAGTCAGACGGGCGGCCTCCTGGGCCACGATGTGGAGCGAGGTCTGCCGGGGATCGCCTTCGGCCAGCCCTTCGCCGACGGCGGCAACGTGCCCCTGGATCACCGTGAGAGGGGTTTTGAGCTCGTGGGAGACGTTGCTGATAAAGTTGCGGTAGAAGGCTTCGCGGTAGCGCTTGGCTGTGAGGTCTTCGAGGGCGAGGAGCGTCAGCCTGGGGCGCAGCGGAGTCGCCCGCACCTGCAGCTTGAGACCTGATGGACCGTCCAGGCTGCGCACACAAGCAGCGCGTTGCTCTTGCGCCTCCCGCACGACGGCGAGAAACGCTCCTCCGATTCTCTTGGGGATCGGTCCGCCCCACAGCACTGGCGCTTCTGTGTTGGCCATCACCACTCGCCCATTGGGCTGCACGAGTAGTGCGCCCTGGGGCAGCGTCTCCAGCAGCTCAGTGAGACGCCGCAGCAACACCCTGCGGTTCAACCACCAGTCGAGCAGGATCCCGAATAGCACCGCCATGGTGATGACCAGCAGCGAGATCGCGATAAAGTCCAGCAGGCCAAAGTAGATGATCAGATCACCCATCAGCGGTAATCCTCGAACTTGTAGCCCACCCCGCGCACGTTCAAGATGTAGCGGGGCGACCTGGGATCGGGTTCCAGCTTTTGCCGCAAGGCCCAGATGTGCTTTTCCACCGTTTTGGTCTCGATGTCGTCGGGGTAGTCAAATACCTGCTCCAGCAGCGTGGTCTTGCCGATGGCGCGCCCGGCGTTGTAGACGAGGTGCTGCAGCAGGTCGAACTCTTTGGGGGCCAGTTCGACCTCGTGCCAATCGCCCTTTTTCTTCACCCACACCTTGCGCCGGGCAGCGTCGATGCGCAGGTAGTCGTCGATCTCGAGCGAGCGTGGGGGCAGCCGGGCCTTGATGCGGGCCAGGAGCACGCGCACGTCGAAGGGCTTAGTGACGTAATCGTCTGCTCCGAACTCGAATCCCAGCTCCAGGTCGGTCACGGCGTCGCGGACGGTGAGAAAGATGACGGGGGTCTCGTCGCCCCGCTCCCGCAGTTGGCGGCATACCTCCAGGCCGTTGAGTTCGGGCATCTCGATGTCGAGCACGATCAGGTCGGGGTCCATCGTCTCGGCCTGGTAGAGCGCCTCCAACCCGTCCCCGGCCGTCGTCACGCTGTAGCCCGCGCGCTCCAGCGCCGGTTGGACGAAGGAGATGACGTTCGGGTTGTCGTCAACCAGCAGGATTTTGGTTTCCATGGCTTTTCGGTCCCTTGGGTGTCGATGCCATTATAGCATCTCGCCTCTGAAAGTCCCAGGCAAACCCTCATTCGATCTCGATCTTTTCCCAACTGCTCTGCTCAGGTCCCAGGTGCCACACCTTACCGTCGAGCGCGCGCAGGTAGATGGAGTTGTACTTGTACAGCGTCGTATGCTGCACGATGGTCTCAAACCCCATCTCTCGATCGATGGCCCAGCCGAGCCGCTCGCGCACCGTGGGGTACTGCCGCCAGACCAAGCCCAAGCCTCTTATTGGCTGCTGGAGGCCCTCAGGAGGGACGATGGAGGGGTCACTCTCAGGCAGGCTCTCGTCCCAATCGTCCGCGAACGCCTGCCACTTGGGACTGTTTGTGTCTTGGTACAGAACGTAGATGCGGTCCAGCTCTTTGACCCAGATCATCGTGCCCTGCTCAAAGTGCTGCTCGGCGGCCTGGCTGGCAATGGGAGCCGTCGGGCACACGTCCGGGGCGGGTGAAAAGAACCAGGGATCGGGGCAGCGCAGGGGAATGGTCAGGCTGGCGACAGCATAGTTCTCCGCTTCGTCAAATACGTAGAGTTGAACCATGGTCCAGTTCCGTTCTTCGGGCGGAATCTGGTATGCGAACGTGCCGGTCGGGTCCACGTCCCACCCGGACTGGGGCATGTGGTAGCTCGGGGGGATGCGGTACAAGATGGCTTTCGTCGCCCCCGTGCTCGCCCACTCCAGTACGACCGTGTCGCCCGGATCGGCCTCCTCCACGCTGGCCCGGAAGTAGAGGATGGTGGGGCCTGTGCTTGCCTCCTCGATTGCCGTTGGCGCTGGCGTCGGGAGCGCAGTCGGGATGGAAGAGGGCGTCGGGGCGGGCAGCGTGGGGGATGGCATTGGGGGTTCAGTCGACTCGGGTGGCCATGTCGTGGGTGTTAGCGTCGGCTGCGCGGTGCAGGTCGGCGTCGGCGTGGGGGGCAGTGCGGTCGGTGTGGACTCCCCCTGCCGGGCGATGCCTATTGTGCAGCCCGTCAGGAGCAGGCAAATGAGCGGTAGCAGCAGTATCTTGCGCATGGCGGCTTGCCTCCTTCTGGTCAGTTCGATTACATTGTACCACAAACCGGTTACGGGAGGTTCACGCCAGGGTTACCGAGAGGTTACCATTCGCGGGGTCGCGCGGGCGCGAGATGGAACGGCGGCTTACGGTCCGTTCCTGAGCACCAATGGGAGGTAGTACCGCCTCGGATCGATCAGAACCCACGTCGCCCGTTCCCACGCCCCTCCCGCGCCGTCTTCCAGGAAAGCCACGCTGTAGAATGGCAGGTGTGCCGGATCGGAGGGCAGGGCTAGTTGGTAGGTCATTGTCACCTGCGCGCCGACGGTCAGGGGACCAGCCCAGCGTAGCGTGTCGGCCAGTATCTCCACCGATCCTCCACCCTCCAGCGTCAGAGAGGGAGTGATGAGTGCAGCATCTGAGGGCAGGACGCCCGTGACCACTGTTGCGGGCGCGTCGCCGGGGCCGGCGTTGGCGAGCGATAGCGTGCAGGTAACTACCGCGCCGGGGCTGGGATCGGGCGGGTCGCAATGCAGGGTCGATGGCGATAGATCGGGCGCGTCCACCCGCACCAGGGCAGTGCGGTCAAAGTGGATGGACTGATCCTCCACGCCCAGGGTAGCTGTGTTGGCGATGGGAGTGAGGGCAGGCAAGCCCGTCGTCACTGTGGCGCGGTAGGTGATGGTCAGGCTGTCGCCTGCCGCCAACGGCCCCTCCCAGGAGATCAGGCGCGTGGTCGCGGAGTAGGACGCCGGGCCGGTCAGGCTGCCGCCCACCAACGTCAGGCTCACCGGCAGGGTGTCGGAGAGCGATGCGGTGATGGCTTCGGGCCCGTCGTTGCGCAGGACGGCGGTGTAGGTGAGGGTCTGCCCTCCCTCAATGCCCCCCACGGAGGGGGAGGTCTCGAAGGTGGAAGCGCCCAGCCAGGAAAGCCAGCCCACGGTCTGCCGCATCGCCACCGGCCGCGTCTCCTCCGGCAGCGCCTCGAAGGGGAAGGCGAAAAAGACCGTGGCGTAATCCCCCTCTCGACGCGCCAGCGCGATTCCGCGGTGCGTTTCGTCGCGGAAGGGGATGGCGGTGCCGGGCATCGGCTCGACCGCGTCCGACAGATTCTCGAAGGGATAGTCCAGCGTCCACGGTCCCAGCCCTGCGCCGATGAGATCCTCCTGCACGCCTTGCGCCAGAGTGGGCAGCGCGTCCTCGGTGTAGTCTAGCACGCCCAGGGTGTCCTGGCTGAACGGCTCGTCATGGTGGTAGTACAAAAAGTCCTGGGATGACAGAAACAGCCGCCCGCCGCCATCGAGGTACGCTGCCAGCGTCATCATCTGGTCGGCGCGGACCGGGCGGAACCAATCGTAGCCGGTCCACCAGACCACGATGGGATACCATTGCAGAACTTCCAATGGCGGGCTGTTCTCCCTGCACACACCCACCGGCGGACACGTCTGCCAGAAATCATACGGGATTCCCGCGCTGTCCAGCGCTGCCTCGTATTTTTCCCGCTGCTCGAAAAAGAGGTCGTCGTCCACCAGCAGGATGGGCGCGGGGGCCTTGGTGGTGATGGTGGCGGTCTGGGACAGGGTGGGGGAGAGGGTGGAGCGGGCGGTGAGCGTGATCGCGTCGCGCGCGTCCCATCCGGCGAGGGGCGGGACGGTGACGGTCACGGCGACGGTGGCCGAGGTGCAGGGCGACAATGTGAGAGAAGGCACGCTCAACTCGCTGGCCCACGACGCGCCGTCGAGGCTTAGGGTGAAGGTATCCGCGCTGCCTCCCTGCCCCAGGTGGCGCACCCGCACTGTGTGGGTGACGGCGGCGCCGGGCGGTCCGACGCGGCTCTGGTCGGCCGGCGTTACTTCCAGGCCGGCGGTGGGCGGATCGGCCGCCAGCCACTCCAGCGCGCGGCCCATCACCTCCCGGCGGGCGCTGCGGTCGTCGATGGCCTCGAATCCGAAGGAGAGATAGACCGCGCGATAGTCCAGGCAGGTGCCCACGCGCACGCCTCCGCACTCGCTGCCTTGGTAAGCGAACACCGGCGCAGCCGCGTCGGGGTCGATGATGGTGATCGCGTCGGGGAAGCGCTGGTTATCGGCCCCGCCGGAGCCGGTGATAGTGATGGTCAGCCCGGCAAAGAGGTCGTCCGATGTCCCTTCCAGCGTCCACACGTTAGCAGTATCGCTTGCCAGGCGGACCTTGAGATAGTTCCGGTAGTAGGGGTGGTAGTCCAGGTAGTCATCCAGGTAGCCGACATCCTGCCCGCTCAGGAAGAGTCGCCCGCCAGCGGTGAGGTAGCCGACGATCGCATCCTCCGCACCGATATAAGCGGGCGCGTCCAACGGCGCGCTCCAGATCACGATGTCGTATGGGAGCAGGTCGGCTGCCGTCGGCGCCTCATCGGGCAGGGTGCGGATGGGCCACTCATCGTAGGCGTAGGCCAAATCGTCCAGCGCCTGGCGAAAGTAGGTGACCTGGCTGCCGTTGTACCAGCGCCCGCTATCGACCAGCAGGATGGAGGGGGCCGGCGGCAGGGTCAAGTCGGCGGTGGTGATCTGGCCGGCGGTGACGGTCGCCGTGGCAGTGACTACCCGGTAGCCCACCTCGCGGGCGCGGACGGTGTAGCTGCCCGCCGGCAGGGTGAAGGTATAGGCGCTGGCGACGATCTCTCGCGGCGTGTCCAGCACGGCGACGGTGGCGGTGACCGGCTGGCCAGTGTCGGCATCGGTGACGTGACCTCTCAGCGTGCCGGTGGGCAGGGCGGTGAGGGAGACATCCACCACGGTCATCGTGTCGGTCGTCACCACCACGGCCATGACCGTGGCCGGCTCGTAGCCGAAGGCAGACACGGACAGATCGTAGGTGGAGGGGGCCAGAGCCAACTCGTACCTGCCGCCGTCGTCGGTGGTATCCGTGCCGCCGCCCCCACCTGTGTGGGGTGCAGCGGAGACCGTCGCCCCGGCGATGGGGCCACCATCCCCTGCCTGCGTCACCGTCCCCGTGATGAAGCCGGGGTGGGCCAGCGAGGCCACCGCGGCGAAAGCGTCCACCCGGCCCCAGCCGGTGTCATTATTGGGGATGGGATCTCCCAGGGGAACGGCGGTGCTGGTGATGATGGTCGCGGTGTGCGTGATGCTCAGCGTGGGGCTGACCGAGCGCAGCAGGGCGGCGACGCCAGCGACGTGAGGGGCGGCCATCGAGGTGCCTTGCTTCAGACCATAACCTCCGCCGGGCAGGCTGGAGCGCACGCGGACGCCGGGCGCGGCCACGTGGGGGCGGATCTCGCCCCAGGGCGAAGGCCCCCGGCTGGAAAAGTTGGCCACCTGATCGTATTCGTCGGTCGCACCGACGGCGAAGGCTTCGGGCAGGGAGGCGGGCGAGCCGACTGTGCCCTCCGTGGGGCCGTTGTTGCCGTTCGAAAAGACGACAAAGATACCTGCCGCCCGCAGCGCCTGCAGGTCAGATTGGAAGGTGGTCAGGTAGCCGTTGTCGCTGCCCCAGGAACAGTTGACCACGTCCGGGGCTAGCCCAGGGTTGCCGCCGGGGGCCAGAAGCCATTGGAAACCGGCGTGGATCCATGAATCGTAACCGCTGCCAGCGCTGTTGAATGCCTTGACCGCGATCCAGCGCGCGCCCGGCGCGACGCCGATGCCGTCCTGCCCGGCGATGGTGCCCATCGTGTGGGTGCCGTGGCTGTGGTCGTCGATGGGATAGATCGCACTACCGGTCGCGTCGTACCAACTGTAGGTATGGTTGGCCGGGCCGTGGGGGTTGTAGCCCCGGTAGTTGGCCTGCAGCGCCGGGTGGAGCCAGTCCACGCCGGTGTCCAACCCCGCCACGACCACCCCGGTGCCGGTGATGTGGAGGGAACTCCAGACCTCATTGGCGCGGATTTGTGCGACACCCCACTCGATGGATTGTAGATTCAGAGATTGTGGATTGTGGATTGTGGATTCGAGGTTTGCGATTTGTGATTTGCGATTTGGAATTTCTCCCGTGATCCATTGGCGGTAGTGGTCGAGTTGGACGGAGGCGACTTCGGGACGGGCGGCGAGCTCGCGGATGGCGGACGGTTGGGCGGTGACGGCGACGGCGTTGACGACCCAGAACTGGGTGTACTGCGCGACGGCGCCGGTGGCCTTGACTTTCTCCAGATAGGGCAGCAGCCGGGCCTGGGATCGGGACGCTGTGGTCTGCAATGACGAGACGACGCGGGCGCGGGCCTCGGTCGCGCTCGGCGCTCCGTCGGTCGCGGTGACGAGATCGGCCCGATCGCGCAGGGTGACGATGACGCGGATGGTCTCGCCCGGCCCGGCCTGCGAAAGAGCGCGCATCAGGTCTGGCTCGATGGGTCCGGCTTCCGGCGACGGGGGGGGCGCCTGTCCCATGGTCGCGCTGGTGCACATCGCCAGCAGGATGAGCGCCAGTGCAAACGGGACGAGAAGGCTCAGTTTTTTCGTGAGTCGCATAGTGACCTCTCTGTTAGCTCGTTCGCCTCAAAAGGCAACTGGTAGTAAAATTATACTAGTTCTTTGGGACTGCGACAATATCACGGAGGTACCGGTATGTTGGTCGAAAAGCTATCGCGAGTGTCCATTGCCTACCTGCCGACGCCGCTGGAGCCGCTATCCCGTCTCACGGCGCAACTGGGCGGGCCGGAGCTGTGGATCAAGCGGGACGATCAGACGGGGCTGGCAACGGGGGGCAACAAGGCACGCAAGCTCGAGTTCCTGGTGGCCGACGCGCAGGCGGCGCGGGCCGATACGCTCGTCACCGGCGGTGCAGCCCAGTCCAATCACGCCCGTCAGACAGCAGCGGCAGCGGCCAGGTTTGGGTTTGCCTGCGCGCTCGCCTTGCGCGGCGGGGAGCCGCCGGACGTACAAGGTAACCTGTTGTTGAGCCGGCTCCTGGGGGCGGAGGTGACCTGGGTGGGGGATGAGCCGCTGGCCGGGGCGATGGCGCGGATAGCCGAAGGACTGCGAGCGGAAGGGCGTTCTCCCTACGTCATTCCCTATGGGGGGAGCAATCCCATCGGGGCCAGTGGCTACGTGGCGGCGATGGAAGAGCTATTGGGGCAGTGCGCGGAGTATGGCCTGCAGTTTGATTGCATCGTGCTGGCTTCCTCCAGCGCGGGCACGCAGGCAGGGCTGACGGTGGGAGCGCGGGCGCTGGGATACGCGGGGCGCGTCCTGGGCATCAGCGTGGATCGGCCAGCGGGCGTTCTCCGGGACATGCTGGCCGAGCTGGCGACAGCTACGGCGGATCACCTGGGACTGGAGTTTATCTTTACACCTGAGGACTTTTACGTGAACGACGGATACCTGGGTGGTGGATATGCTGTGGTGGGGGATCTGGAGCGGAGGGCGGTCCGCACGATGGCCCGCGTCGAGGGGGTGCTGCTCGACCACGTCTACACCGGCCGGGCCTTTGGCGGTTTGCTGGATCTGATACGCAGCGACAGTTTCCGGCCCGGCGAGCGGGTGTTATTCTGGCACACCGGCGGGACGGCGAGTTTGTTTGGTTTTGCAGGGGAAATTGGCTAGAATTGCCCTGCCAATCGTTCTGGCATATAATGAAACCGTCGTGACATAAGCGGTGTGGGCTGTGAGAGAGCGAGGTATGATTCCGTGGAACTCTTGGCGGAAATCTTGAGCGCCATGCTGATGCCTGTGATGCTTCTCGTCGTGGGTGTGGTGGCGATCCGTGCGCTCCTGCGCCTGGCCACGTTCTCTGGCAAAGATATAGCACTGTTGAGCAGGAACTGGCTTTCAACGGGGGTACGATGTGCCATTGTGTACGTCGTGCTGGAGTTGAGCCTCATATCCAGGATATTCAAGTGGTGGTTAGAAGACCTCTCTCGCAGTATCAGAGGCGACCTTCCGACCGCACAACTGCTCTTGGTATTGATGCTTTGGATGCTTATCCCCGTCTTCCTGGTCATCGCAGCATACTTCTTGCTACCCGTTCAGAACTGGTTGTTCGGGCTGATGCGCCCACATCCCCTGATCGTGTGGAAGACGAGGCGTAGGCTGGTCGCAGGGACGTTTGCGGCCTTTGTCTTGGGCCTGATACTGTGCGCACTCTCGGTCAGAGGGCCGATACTCTTTTTCTTCCTCGCGGCGGCTCTGTCGCTATACCTCGTCGAGCCGTCGCTTGGCCTGGAGCCCTCCCACCGCTCTTTCCGTCGCTGGGTGATTCCTGCGACGTGGGTTTTCTACTGGGGGATCGCATGTGTGGGGTCGCGGTACGAGTGGCTGGGTTTGTTCCTCGTCACGCTGCCGACGCTGCTCGTCGTTGGGGGGTGGCTCTTCCTCGCGGCGGGAGCGGTTCTCCCTTTTCCAGATGTGGACCTGTTTCCAGGTGGGCAACCACTGGATCGCCGTTCGGGAAAGCGCACAGGGATTCTCAATTCCCTCCGCCACCCTGTCAGGCGCGAGCCGGGAAGCCTGCCATCGTTTGATAACGACGTGGCGTGTGCGCTTGCTGCCCTGCGGCAAGAGGTGTCGTATTGGCTGCTCGTGTTCAGGCGGTGTTCGTCGGCTCTCTTGCCCTATTGGTTTAGCCTCCTGATCCGCCCGGCGGATTCTCCGAGAACTGAAAAGGCCAGGGAGAACCTGGAGCGATGTGTCGCACACCACCGGATTCCCGAGCGGTATGTCGTCCAGCACCAGGCGCTGGCAGAGTATATCGGGCAGCGCCGCCAGGCCCTCCGTTGTCTTCTGACGTATGCCCTCGGGACGAACTATTCTTACCACATCGTCATAGACGAAAAGATCAAGTATCGCACGGAGGAAGAGCGCGCCTGGTTGACGGGGGAGGAAAGATTGGTTAAGCGGGTGGAGGGGAACCCATACGGGGACTTTTTGGCGGGACCGGGCATCGTCCTCACCGGCTGCGATCACGCCGTCGTGATCTCCTCCGGCACGACGTTCAAGGGAGCCAAAGGACCCGGCGTCGTGTTCACCGGGTTTGCGGATGCACCGACCCAGGCCATCGACCTGCGCGTGCACTTGCGCGCGTTCCCGGTAGAGGCGTGGACGAAGGATGGTATTGCCGTCAAGGTTCTCACCTTCATCCCGTTCCAGGTCGATACGGGCAAAGAGAAGCCCGCCTTGGGGAAGGGATTCCCGTATCATGCCAGCGCCGTCTTCAAGGCTATCCAGGCTCAACCGATGGTGCACGAAGGCGCGTCGCAGATGCCGGAGGATATCAAGCATCTGTTATGGTACGACATGCCTCAGTTGTATGGCGAACGCATCATGCGCGACCTCATCTCGCGCTACGAGTTCGACGAGCTGTACGCGCCTTTCAAGTTGTACGATGATTTCAGCCAACACCCTCGCGCTCAGATAGCCAAGGCGCTGCGAGAAAAGCTGGATCAGGAATTGCCGGAACTGGGCATCAGACGGATGGGCGGCAACATAGGCAACATAGATCCGGTGGATGAGGAGGTGCTGGGGCAGCGCATCAAGGCCTGGAGGGCCGAGTGGGTGCGCGAAGTCATGCAACGTCAGGCGAGAGGGCAGTCCACGAGACTGCGCCTGGTGGAGCAGGCGCGGGCGCAGGCGCAGACCGACATCATCGTGGATATCGGCAATCGTATGAGGCAACTGCGGGATGCCGGGGGGGATACGCGGTTGGATGCGGTTCTGGGGTACTTTGTCGAAGTGCTGGAACAACTGGCCGGCAGGAGAGAACTGCGGCAGCTTCTCCCCGGCGACATGGACATGATCATCCGAACGCTTCGCTCGGTGGCGAGCAGCAACGTGCCGATCCTTGAGGAGGGGGAATAGCCGATGCGCCTCAAGATCGCCAGGGAATATCTCAAGCGCCTGTTTGCCTTGGAGATGCTGCCGCTCTTGGCCATCGTATTCGTCAGCTTCCTCCTAGAGTTCTACTACCACCCGGTGGATTTGCTCGCCTATGGTGGCGACCCGATGGCTCTCATGATGAGGAGGATGCTTTCGCTCATATGGCTCGGTCTCAAGGCCGTCTTCAGCGCGATCCCGTTGTGGATTGCGATGGAAGTTGTCATGAGGCTGGGCTCTCGCTTCGTCAACGCGCTTTACGGCGTCGAGGTGGAGAAGGGTTCGAAGGAAGAGAGCAATGCCTTCCGTCGCCTCCTGTTGGGCGGCGCGTCGGACGCCAAGGCGGTGGACGAGCCGTTGGACCATGAGGCATACGACGACGTTTTTCGGCGCGATATGTTTGGGCCGACCGGGTTCGCGCTCAGGCCGATCATGATCGTGAAGGGGGGAGACGTCGCTGTGGGGGCGGGCGGCAGGCTCGATCTGATCGGCGGGCCGGGCATCTTGATCGTCTACAACGATAGCGCGGCGGTGCTGGAGAAAGGTGGGCGGCTGACGCGCGTTGTGGGACCCAACACACACATTGAAGGGCTGGTTGGTGGCTTTTGCATGCTGGAGCGTTTCGAGCGGGTCTGGGAGGTGATCGACCTGCGTTCCCAGCACTGGCCTTTGCGCGTGGACGCGATGACGAAGGAAGGTATGCCGGTTTCTTGCGTTGCTCAGATCTCCTTCCGCATCGATGACCGGTTCATCGACCATGAAGGAATGCACCGAGATCAACCGACGGCGAAGAAACCCTATTCCTACACAGAGGAAACGGTCGTCAAGGCGGCCACGGGTACCTGGGTCCGTATCCGTCAAAAGGATCACCCGGAGCAATTGCGCAAGTGGACGGGCCGGGTGATGATCGGCGAGGTGGAGGGCGCTCTCCGCGACATCCTGGCCCAATACCGGCTGGATTGGCTTATGCGCACCCCCCAGTCCAGAGGCGAGGGATCGCTGAGCGCAGAGTCGTCTGTCGAAGAAGATGGGACGCAAGAATACAAGTCTCCTCGAGAGGAGATTCGCGAGCGGTTGGAGGCGCGGCTGCACGATGTTTTCAAGGTGAACAACCCGCTCGGCGTTCAGATTCTGGACGTCGCCTTGGGGGAGATCGACGTGCGGAGCAGCGAGATCTCCAGGCAGTGGATGGAGGTGTGGCGGGCGGATTGGGAACGGCGGGCCATAGAGAGCCTGGCCGAGGGAGAGGCGGAGATCGTCCGAATGGAGACGGCTCAGGTACAGGCCCAGGCGGAGATGGTGTTGCTTCTCACGGATGCCATCCGCCCGCTCGTCAGCGACATGGGTGACTTCCCGCCTTACCTCTTTGCGATGCGATTGGTCCAGACGCTGCGCTGGTCTGCATACGATCCCATCAAGCTCTTGTTCTTGCCGCCGGAAGTCCTGCGGGAGCTCGACGAGTGGGAGAAGGCGCTGAATCTGGCGAGTGGGAAGGGCGTGGGAGGAGCTTCCCCAGGGCAGAAACCCGCAGAGGAGTCCTGGACGGAGCTCCAGCGGTTGATATCGGGGAGGTTAAAGTGAGATGGCTTCTGGGTTGACCCCATCTTTGTTGCTGCACTTGGAGCAGGTGCCGCCGGACGTGCAGGCGCTGCTCAAGCGCTCGCGCACGTGCCGCAAGAAAGGCGAGTGGACGTTGGCGGAGTGGTGTGCGATGGACGCGCGGGACGCTTGCAAGCATAGGGGGGATCACGTGGGCTTGGCCATCGCACAGCTTCACCTGGCGGATGTCTACTGCGACGTGGGCGAGTTGGGAGAGGCGCTGGGGCTTTGCGAGGAGGCGTACCGGATCTTGCACGGCCAGGCGGCAAAGGCGCAGCGGCACAACGAGGCGGTGGCTGCGTACGCCCAGGGCCTCCTGCACGAGCGGTTTCTCTTCGGCGACGACATGCAGGCGGTAAGGTGGTATCGGGAGGCGCTGGAGCTGTTCGAGAGGGCGCAGGAACACTGGGCCTCACAGGATGACAAGTCGCTTTTCAAGACCTGCGAGCGGGCCTCGCGGCATGTCGAGCGGCGAAAGAAGCGGATATTGAAAATCCGCTCCGGTGGGGAGGGGAGGCCGGATGGTCTCGACGTCCTGCAGCCCGACAGCAGGGAGGGTGCTCTCCGGGGGACCATCACGGACGACAATCGCGTCGAGATCGATGGGACGGCTTATTATCTCCATTCCGGCGCGCTGCCGAGCAAGGACAGCGATGGCACGCGCTATTGCTTCGCCCTTCCAATTCAGGAGCCGTCGCCCGCGTTTCCGGCAGCCCGGGAGGGCGACTATGTGGTCGTGCGCCTGCAATGGCGTTTGGACGAAGGGGAACTGAAAACCGTCTGGTCGCCGGGGGTGATGTGGGTTTCCGGCGAGGGGGAAGAGGGCAGTTGGTGGGAGATGGGGGACTTTACGCTGAGTTCTAGCGGTCGCATCTGGTTCTATCCGTCCTCGTCGAAGGCGCGCGTCATTGGCGATTCAGATATTCCCGTCAAGGGAGGCCCTCCCAGGGATCCTGCGGGAAAGATAAAGGGGTACATCATAGGGTTGTTGAAGCCGGAGGCATAAGGGTCGCAAACGGCGAATAGGTTAAGGAGGATCGCTCATGTCGCTTGACGCTATCGCTCTCATCACCTCTTTCCTCTATGTCTTTGCCATGATCGGCGCGGGCGAAGGGTTGCGCAAGTGGCGCGGCTACACGGTCGATTTCACCCGCAAGTTCATCCATGTCGCCGTCGGCATGTGGGCCTATGGGACGGTGCTGCTGTTCCAGCGCCGCGAGTTTGCCATCATCCCCCCGCTGGCCTTTGTCGCCATCAACGCTTTCTCCTACTGGCGCGGGACGTTCAAGGCGATGGAGACCGGCAAGAAGGAAAACCTGGGCACCATCTACTTTCCCCTCTCGTTTGCGGCCCTCATTTGGCTCTTGTGGGATCGCCCGACTCTGATTGTGGCCGGGCTGATGCCGATGACGTGGGGGGACGCGCTGGCCGCCGTCGTGGGACAAGACTTTGGGCGGAGGCATTACACCGTGCTGGGAAGCACCCGCTCGCTGGAGGGATCGGCGGCGATGCTCCTCGCCGGGTGGGTGGCGACGTTCGCGGCGCTGGCGCTTCTTGGGGGGATCGGACTGGTGACGGCGCTGTGGGTCTCGGCTGTGACGGCCCTCGGCGCGGCGGCGGTCGAGGCGGTCTCGCCATGGGGGATCGACAATCTGACGGTGCCGGCAGCCTCGGCTTTGATTCTGGCGTTGCTCCTGCCCTGAGCACGCGATCAAAAACCGCACCTACTTCTCTGTGATCACAAACTCAGCGATGAACTGGGGGTCTTCCTCGATAAAGACGTGGATCTCGTAGTTGCCCGGCTCCCAGCCGGTCGAAGGACGGCAGTAGTAGGAGGTCCTTCCCCGATCGCCCCATTCCCAAGGCGCTATCTGTGAGCACCGTTCAAAGTATTCCCCGTCCTTGTACCAGGCGAACGTCCTCTCCACCCCGTTCTGCATTCCCTCGTATCTGAAGAACACGTATATCGCGTGGTCGCCGGGCGGGAACACGTTGCCGGGGTTGACCGGCAGGCCGCTCTCGTTTTTCTCCATTGCCAGCGCTGTAAACTCGATGCGTGCGCCCGATCCCGCCGGCACAGGGGAGGCAGTGGGAGGCGTTGCCCCATCGCCCGGCTGGGTCGCAGTGGGCGCCGGCGAAACGGGCGGGGTCGCCGTCGCCGTAGCTGTAGGCTGAGGCGACGAGGTGGCAGTCGGGGCGCGGGTGGGGCGCGGCGTGATGGTGGGGATGGCCGTCTGTGTGGGTGTGCCGGGTGTGCTCGTGAGCCTCACCGTCGGTGTTGGGGTCGGTTTGGGGCCGCCCGATCTCAAGAGCGGGCAGACGATCAGCAGGGTGATGGCCAGCGCCTGCATGATCAGCATCGCTAGCAGCAGGCGCATCGCCCGTCTGAGGGCGTTGCGGCGCAGGATGTAGTATGGGGCGCTGCGTGACTTGGCGAACTGGGGAACGGACAGCCCGGCAGGAAGGATGGAAGCGATCAGCAGCCCGTAGGCGACCCAGCGCAAACAGATTACGGCATCCAAACTGGTCTACCTCGCGGTGTATTGTCACCCTCTTTAGGCTTCGCGGCCTGCCACTCTACCGGGAAAACTATACCACAATTCGCAAAATCCTGCCAATGGCGGTTCATTGCCTGGCTCGAAACTGCTCGTCTACAGGTTCTCCTTGATGGCGAGGGCGATGTCGTGAGGGATGCCCGGCACGGCAGCCAATTGCTCGACGGTGGCGGCGCGGATACCGTCGATGGAGCCAAAGGCCTTGAGCAACGCCTTGCGCCGTGCGGGACCTATGCCCGGGATGCTGTCCAGTTGCGATGCGACCCCCGCCCGCCGCCGTCTCTGGCGGTGGTGCGTGATGGCGAAGCGGTGGGCTTCGTCCCGCACGCGCTGCACGAGGAAAAGCCCCTGTGAGCGGCGAGGGAGTAATACCGGCTTGGGCTTCCCCGGTAGAAAGATCTCCTCCCGCTGCTTGGCCAGCCCGGCCACCAGCACCTTGTCCAGCAGATCGAATGCTTGCAGCACCTCGACTGCCACGCTCAACTGTCCCTTGCCACCATCGACGATGAGCAGGTCGGGCAGCTTGGCCCAGGTCTTCCCCCCCTCAATCCCCCCCACAGGGGGGGAGGACGTTGCCATTCCCATGGGGGGGGAGGACGTCGCCATCTGCCAGCGGCGGAAGCGGCGCTCCAGCACCTCGCGCATGCTGGCAAAGTCGTCTTGGCCGTGCACGCTGCGCACGATAAAGCGCCGGTAGTCCGACTTGCGCGGCACGCCGTGGACGAAGACGACCATGCTGCCGACGATTTCCGTCCCCTGCGTCGTGGAGATGTCGTAACACTCGACGCGCGCCGGCGGTCTCGGAAGCGCCAGGGCCTCTTGAATCTCGGCCATCGCCTGCTCGTGCTTGTGGGCGTCGGCCTGCCACTGGGCACGCAGAGCGGCCAGCGTCTCGGTGGCATTTTCCGCGGCCATTGCCACCAGCTCCCGCTTCTGTCCCCGGCGAGGGACGTTCAGCGTCACCTTGGCCCCGCGCTTGCCCTTGAGCCACTGCTCGATGATGAGCGCCTCCTCAATGCGCGCCGGCAGCAGCACCTCGGACGGCACGTAGGCAGCTTTCTCGTAGAACTGCTTGAGGAAGGCGGCCATCACCTCCCGTTCGTCCTCGTCCTGCGTGCCCTCCAGCACAAAGTACTCCCGTCCCAAGAGCTTGCCCCCCCGGATGAAAAAGACCTGCATACAGGCATCGCCGTCCTCGCGGGCGAAGGCGACCACGTCCTGGTCGGCGGTGATGGAGGAAACGATCTTTTGCCGCTCGACGATGTGTCGCGCGGACTGGAGCTGGTCGCGCAGAGTGGCTGCACGCTCATAGTCTAGCGCCTCCGCCGCGGCGCGCATCCGCTCTTCCAGATCGGCCATCACCTCCTCGCTGCGGCCTTCGAGGAAACGGGCCAGGCCCCGGATCATCGCCCGGTATTCCTCCTGCGTCACCGCGCCGATGCACGGTCCCAGGCAGAGCTTGATGTCGTGATAGAGGCAGGCCCGCTCGTCCTGGCCGGTGATCTCGCGGTTGCAGGTCAGGTACGGGAACGATCTGCGCAGCAGGTCGAGGGTCTGGTGGACGGCGGCGGAGGAGGTGTAGGGACCGAAGTAGCGACTGCCATTCTGCTCCATGCGGCGGGTGATGAACACCTTGGGGTACGGGTCGGCCCAGGTGATCTTGATATAGGGGTAGCGCTTGTCGTCCTTGAGGCGCACGTTGTAGCGAGGGTGGTGCTGCTTGATCAGGTTTGCTTCCAGGATCAGCGCCTCCAGCTCCGAGCCGGTGACGATGAACTCTAGCTCGGCAGTCTCCGAGGCGATGGAGCGCACCTTTTCATTCTCCCACGAGGAGGGCTGGAAGTAGGAGCGCACGCGGCTGCGCAGGTCCACCGCCTTGCCCACGTAAATGACTTTGTCGTCCGCGTCGCGCATCAGGTAGACGCCTGACTTGCGGGGCAGGGTTTCGACCTGAGATCTGATGTGATCGGAGATTTCCATCTACTGTCACCCTCGCCCAACTGCGTTCGTCATGGAGAGGTCACCCATGTCTCTTGTAGCACGACGCGATCTGCGGGCAGACGCTCACCATCTGGCCCGAATGCGGGCAGTCGTGCCCCGGTCAGGATGTCGTACATTCCTATAGAAAGTGAGTAGGAGCCGGCGGGCAGATCTTGATCCAGAACGACTGTGTGTTCGTCTCGGATAGTCTCCCCCCCTTGCCAGGTCCAGGTCGGATGGGCTCCGTTTGCCGGAGGCCCATCGTGTTGGGCGACCAGTGAGCCCTGTGAATCCAGAAGATGCACGAAGACGTGATAGTTCTCGGAGATGGGTTCATCTGGTTCCCATTGCAGCGTCACTTTCAGTACATCGCCTGCTCGCACGCTGCTCGCGTTCAGTTGATAGCTCCGCAGGTGGATGTGGTCGCCAAGCTTTACATCCAGCCGCTGTATTTCTTCGCTTGATGCCCCTTCTGGTGATCCGGACGCAAGGCGGTAGGCTATTAGCCATTCATCTTCGTAGAATGTGGGCAGGAGGCAAGCCAACCGCTCGCGCCACGCCTCCAGTTCGTGAGGCGGGATCAGGGGTTTGTGCACGATGATGTATCGAATCCCTTGAGCATCCAGCGCGGCAAGCTCTCCCTCGACATCCGTGTCTGGGTCAGGGGCAAGACCGGCGCGAAGCGGACCCAGCAGGGGGTTTGCATCGACAAATGCGTACTTGTCATCGGGTGGGCGGGAGAGGTGGCCGCCGACGATTCTGTGATCGTGGATTGTCTGGAAGAACATGTAGTATTTAGCCTGTTGGTATCCCATGGGCAGATCGACCACAGCGAAATCTCCTTCCTCATGCGCCAGTTTGTCTAAGAAGGAGGATTGCCAGGGCAGCGCGACAGGAAAGGGGAGGGATAGGTACTCGATGAGCAAAAGAGCTGCCGGAAGAGCCAGCGCCGGGAGTGCGAGCGCCTTTCCTCGCGAGGCGGCCTGGAGATATAGCCAGCGGCCGCCAAAGCCGACCAGTATCGATAGAGAGAAGAACAAAAGCACGCCGAGACGGAGGGGTTGGCGCAGTAGTTGAGAAATGTACGTGGCCCATGGCAGGCGGAGAGCGTGCAGAGGGATGCCACGGAACGCGATCTGCGAACCCAGCGAGAGGAAAAGGAACGTTGCCCCTGCCAGTAGCCAGAAGCGAGCATCTCGAGAGGCAGTAGCCACGCCGGCAATCGCCAGAGTCAGAGGCACGTACCCCAGATAGCTTGGGAATTTCTCGATCATGCGGCTCTGTGGTCTAAAGTCCGAGAAGAGAGGGCCAAGCACCGGATTCTGTTTGGCAGGTAGCAGGAGGGAGATCAAGTCATTGCCAAAGCCTATGTTGGCATCTGTGGCCATCATGTAGGACGTTTCAGCAGTTAGCTGCTCGTAGACGATGGGCCACAGGAATGGCGCAAGCGCCACGGCAACCATGACAGCGAGCAGGACCAGACGGCTGAGTGCCTTGGGCGACCAATCACTGCGTTCAAAGACAATTTGATAGAGCAAGTACAGGGCCGTCAGGCAGGCCAGCATTGTCATCAGGTGCCAGCCTGAAAGCGCCGTCAGCACAAACCATAAGGCAGCCAGCCAGATGTGCCTGTGGCCTCCCTTACCTTTGTGTTGGATCATCTTTGTGAGGGAAAGCATAAAGAGCGGCATCCATTGGGTCGAAACCAAATGCAGGTGGATGGTCTCGGACATATGGTAGGGGTTGAAGGCAAAAACGAGGCCGGCGACGAAAGCGGCGGTGCGGGTACCGGTAAGGTGCTCTACAAGCAGGTACATGTTGAAGCCACTGAGGGCGAAAGCCAGAAGGACGGTGACGTTGTAGGCAGCCAGGTCTCCTATGAGTGGGGCCACGAGCAACGAGATGACAGAATTGACGTGGCTAAAGCTATGAAAGACGAGGCTGGCACCTTGAGGATAAAGTATGTAGTTTGTGTGGTAGAAATTCAACCCGTTTTTCAGGGCTTTTTCCGTCCACCAGGTGGCCCATTGGTTGAGCCATACGTCTATGTCTTCACCTGCCATGTGCGTTGACATCTTTGTGATCAGGGGCCAGGTCATGGCCACGGTCAGCAGGACGTAGCCAAAGAGAGCTCCTGTGTGAACCCAGGGTACCCGTTTCCAGATCTTCACGACACAACAACCCCTATGAAGAGAGCTACCCAAAGCCTTCCGCTCACGGTCCCACCCGCACCTTTGTCAGCAGGACTTGATTGGCGAGCATCTCCCCTCGCTCCGAGATCACCGGCAGATAGATGAACTCTCCGTCCCGCTGCCGATACGCTGTGACTTGCACGTCGTAGACACCGGGCGGGGCTTCGGCGCGCACGACGAGTGTCTTTGGGTCGCCCAGTAGATTCCCTGGCTCCCAGAGCGCCGTTGGTGCATCCCCCTTCAAAGGCCAGTTGCTATCCTCGGCCACTTTGATCTGCCCCTCGCCCACGAGCTGGGCCGAAATCGAGTAGTTGTGCTCCATCTGCCGCAGGCCGCGCCAGTATAGTGTCAGCGTGATCGCCTCTCCGGGCTTGACGACATGCCGATCGAGATCGTAGCCCACCAGAGCCATCTGGTCGCCAAAGTTGACCGAGAGCGGGTTGGGGTTCTCGCCCGGCAGCGCGTGTATCTCGATCTGTCCGAAGCGGACGTGGTCTTCTCCATTACTGGCAGGCAGGCGGCTCCGGTCGGCGTAATTATACAGCCCCACTGCGACTTGCGCTACGTCAGGCGCGTAGGCGGTCCCGGGCACGCGGATGACGTACCGATCTGCCCAGCGGGCGCCGGGTTCCAGCCACGTGGTCGAAAGCAGTCCCAGCCCTGGATAGGTATCCCGTTGCGCGATCGGCAGGTCGTCCTCGCTCAACAGGTGCACAAAGACGGAGTAGGGTCGCTCGGTCGAGGCCAGCGCCTCCCAGTAGAGCGTCACGGCCACTTGCCCACCCGGCTCGACCGATTCCGTCTCCAGGTCATAGCCCAGCAAGCGCATCGCACTGTCAAAATCGACGTCCAGCCGGTTCGGGATGGCGGCGACCTGCGCGTCGGTCAGCGGCTCCGGCGGTGTGTAGGTCGGCGTGATCCAGGCAAAGGGCGCGGCCACAGCCAGCCCCAGTAGGAAGAGCGCGAAGGCTCCCACGGCCCAGCGCCCCCAGCGGCGTGGAAGCCAGCCAGCCAGCCCCATCGCCAGCAGCAGCGACCAGACGGAGATGGCGTAAAAGACCAGGCGGCCCTGGGATGACCAGGTGATGCGGGCCCACACGAGCCAGGGGAGGAAGACGAACAGCGCCCACGAGAGGCAAATAGCAAATGGTGAATGGCGAATGGCAGGCTGTTGCGATTTGCGATTTGCGATTTGCGATTTGGCCAGC
>DAOUDX010000357.1:0-2123 GCA_034430835.1 Anaerolineae bacterium | reverse complement strand
TCGTAATCAACCGTTTTGAATTTGCGGGCCATAAACGTCACCCCTTGCCAAGAGTTTTAGACGTGTTCAATGACCGCAATTTTACCGCCAATTGTGTTCGGAGAGAAGTCCTCTCTCCGACAGGCTGCTAGGCAAGTCGCACCAGAGGAACAGTACAAGGGGGCTGCCATGGCGGCCCCCTTTCAGTCGTCGGCAAACCGAAAAGGAGAGTGTATGGCCAGCAGCGTGAGCGTGATCATCACCGCCTTTCGCGAAGCGGCAACCATCGGCCGGGCCATCAAGGCGTTTCTTCCCCAATTGCCGGAGGACGCCGAGCTTCTGGTCGTGTGCCCCGATCCGGCGACGATCTCTACAGTGGACGACTATGCCACCCGCTATCCGGCCGTGCGCCACGTGGCCGACGCGCAACGGGGCAAACCGGCGGCCATCAACGCCGGACTGCAGACAGCGCGCGGCGACATCGTCGTGCTCACCGACGGGGATGTGATCGTAGCTGAGAACGCGCTGGCCCCGTTGCTGGCCCCTTTCGCCGACCCGCAGGTTGGGGCGGTGAGCGGGCATCCCCTCAGCGCCAGCCCGCGCGATACAGTCCTAGGCTACTGGTCGCACTTGCTCGTCGATAGCGCCCATCAGATGCGGCTGGCGCGCGACCGGGCCAGTGAGTTCCTCTTCGGCTCCGGTTACCTCTTTGCCTTCCGTCGTGCGCTGGTCGATCACATCCCTGAAGATGCGCTGGCCGAGGATGCCGTGATCTCGCACCTCATCGCCGACCAGGGATACCAAATTCGTTATGCCCCACAATCACACGTTCTCGTCAAGTACCCCACCACCTACCGAGACTGGCTGCGGCAGAAGGTGCGCTCCGCCGGCGGTCACGCTCAGAATTACGTGCGCCGATCTCCGCAGCGCATGCGCTCGGCTTGGCTGGAACTCCTCCACGGGACGCGGTTGGCCCTGTGCTATCCCCGCAATCCACGCGAGTTTCTCTGGACGCTGCTCCTTTTTCCCGCCAGGGTGCACCTGTGGCTGCTCGTGTTCATCAACGTGCGGCTGCTCCGTCGCCCTCTGAAGGCCCTCTGGGTGCGGGTCGAGACGACCAAGTAGCCGCCTTGACTGATCGGGAACGCGGGCATACAATTATCCTACGTTGAAGGGCACAAGCTAACATAGAAGGAGGTCACACGATGAGTTACCTGAGAATCCCCTTGGCTCTACTGGCTTTGGTCACGATATTCGGCGCCTGCTGCTGCGGCCTCATCGGCAACCTGGTCGGCGGCGTCGAGTTCACCGCTGGCGACTTTTCCGACGTGCCACCCTATCCAAACGCAGCACAGACGACAGAGTCAAATGAAGCCCTGAACCTTATGACCCTGGCCTTCAATCTCATCCCCGGGGAGGCCGAGTGGAAGCACTATACGACGAGCGACTCCGAAGACGACGTTTTGGACTGGTACGCGGAGCAACTACCCCGCCACGGCTGGGACGAGGCCTCGAGTGAAGACATCGGCCAGGTTCAAACCGAAGGCGGGGCATTCTTCGTGAAAGACAACACCATGCTCATCGTCTTCGCCGCTCCCAACCTGGACGACACCGGCGACACACACATCCTCATCGGGCGTATCGAAATGGAGGAGGAATAGCGCCAAGGCCATCTCGTCAAACTGGCGCAGTGAAGCGTGAAGCGCGATGCATGAGGCCGCGCTTCACGCTTCATTTCAGTAGTGGATGTTGACCAGTGTGCCCACCGAAGCCCAGTTAAAGAGCCATTGGGCTTCAGGCGTCGGCAGGTTGACACAGCCGTGGCTCATCGGATGACCAAAGTTAGAGTGCCAGTAGGTGCCGTGGATGGAGTAGCCTTTGTAGAAGTACATTGTATAGGGTACGTCAGGCAGGTAGTAACCGGGGCCTGCCATGTCATCGGCGACGTACTTGACATAGATGCGGTACTGACCCGTGGGCGTGGGCGTGCGCGGCAGGCCGGTGGAAACGAGGGTGCTGCGCACAGGGGTGCTCCCCTCGTAGGCGGTTAGTCGCTGCTTGCTGAGATCGACGTCGATCCAGCGGCCGCTGGTCGGTGCCGAGGGCGCAGGGGACGGAGAAGACGGAGCAGAGCTTCCGCCATC
>DAOUDX010000356.1:0-19004 GCA_034430835.1 Anaerolineae bacterium | reverse complement strand
GCATGGAGTTGGAAGACACGGTGCACCTCCAAGGGATAAGAGTTTCGGTCAAAACAATCATCCCAGAAGATCGCCTTTCTTTCAACTCCTTCCATGTAGTTCGGGAGCGATCAACTGATTTTAGTCACACCCTTATCATTTGACGGAACAAGTGCCTCTTGGTGCGATTATCTTTTGACTTGACAGGGGCAACAGCTTTCCAATGGTAGGGCGCACCTGAATGTAGGTGCGCCCTTGTTGGGTCGTCCTGTTTGCCAGACGCTCATTTGTTGCCGTGCCGCCAGCCGCCCTGCCCCTCGTTGCTGACGATCACGGTTGGCTGTGGCCCAAACAGGACCAGCGCCATGATCAGCGCCCGGCGGCCTTGCGAAAGATCGGCCGCCATTCATGGTTGGCCTCGAAAGACCAGGTACACGAGGGTCAGATTCCATTGGAGCAGCGGCGAGACATTTCGCGTGTCTGGCTTCTCGCCCAGAACGTCTCTGCAGGCATGGCGCTTTGTACTCAGCCCACTGGAACGCCTCGCCCGTACATCCAACCTCCAATCTCTTTCTACCAAACCTCCATAATTCCTCCATAACTTTCTTGTACACTGGGGCAGATTTCATTAGACTTGTGGCGCAATAGGCGTTCCCCGCCATATGTGGCGGTTGGACAGCACAATTTGTGCCCTTTGACCGCCATATGTAGTCAATTCTGCTATTACACCACAAGTCTATTAAGGGAGGAGATTCATGAAGAAGAAATGGTGGATCATCATTGCGGTTGCCATCGTGGTTGTCGGTTTAGGGTACGTGGGATTGAGCGTTTTGCAGGGGGCCTCGACCCGACAGGCGCTGGCCGACTCAGCGGCGGAGACCGCCGTCGTGGAACGCGGCACGATCCGGGTCGCCATCGACGGCAGCGGCAGCCTGGCCCCCAACGACGAGGTCGCGCTGGCGTTCTCGTCTGGCGGTGAGGTGGTTGAGGTCTTGGTGGAGGTCGGCGATGTGGTGCCGGCGGGCGATGTGCTGGCTCGGCTGGATGACGCCGATGCACAGCAAGCGGTCGCCGACGCGGAGCTGCAGGTAGCGCAGGCCGAGATCAATCTCGCTCTGACGCGAGCAGAGGTAGAGCTGGGGCTGGCGCAGGCCAACTTGGACGCCGCTCAGGCCAGCTACGAAGAGGCCGTAGCGCTGGCCAATCGCACCGGCGATCAGCTCACGTCGGCACGAGTTGACCTACAGCAGGCTCAGGATGCACTGACAGATGCTCAGCAGAACTACGACGAGGCTTGGGATCCCGCCCGCGATTGGGAACTCAACGTCAAATGGAGGAAGGACAACCTGGAGGCCGAGCGGGAGGCAACTCGGGATGCTTTGGAGAAAGCGCAGTACGATCTGGAGGTCGCGCAGGCCAGCTACAACCTGGCCGTCGCCGGTATCAGCCAGGCAAGTGTGCAGAGTGCCTGGGCGCAGGTGCTCAGCGCGCGGGTGGCCCTGGAGACCGAGCCGCTTCAGTTGCAGCAACTGGAGATTTCGCTTTCTCAGGCGCAGCTTGGATTGGATTCGGCGCGGCGGGCGCTGGAAGATACCAGGCTGGTCGCGCCTGTGGACGGTACCGTTACTGAGCTGGACCTCAAGGCGGGCGAGAGCGTCAATGGCGGGCAGACCGTTATCGTGTTGAGCGATCTGGCGGCGTTCGTCATAGAGGTCAACCTCGATGAGACCGACGTAGTGCGGGTGGGTGTCGGGCAGGCGGTCGTCGTGACGCTGGATGCTTTCCCTGGCATAGAGCTGACCGGCGAGGTGACCGACATTGCACCGGTGGCGAACGTTCAATCGGGCGTGGTGCTCTACCCGGTGACCATTCAGCTATCGCCTGCGGAGGTGGACGCGCGGGTGGGAATGACGGCAGACGTGGAGATCGTCACCGCCAGCAAGGCAGAGGCGTTGATCGTCCCGCTGCGCGCGATCCAGAGCGAGGATGGCAAATCCTACGTGTGGCGGCAGTCCACGAACGGTTTTGAGCAGGTCGAGGTCACGCTGGGCCTGATGACCGAGACTGAAGTCGAGGTTACCGGCGGCCTGTCGGAGGGAGACGTGGTGAGCGTGGTCGCATCGCCTCAGAGTGGTGGTCAACCAGGGTTTGGCCCGGGGCGCTTTTTCGGTGGGGGGGGCAATGATTGAGATTGAGAATGTGACCAAAGTCTATCAGATGGGCCAGGTGCAGGTTCACGCTCTGTGTGGGGTCTCGCTGGAGATCGATCAGGGCGAGTGGGTGGCCGTTATGGGTCCCTCGGGCTCCGGCAAATCGACGCTGATGCACATTATCGGCTGCCTCGATGCGCCAACCTCGGGAGTGTACCGGTTGGACGGTGTCGAGGTAGGCAGGATGGGTGAGAATCAGCTAGCCGCCATTCGCAACCGGCAGATCGGCTTTGTCTTCCAGACGTTCAACCTGCTGGCCCGCACCAGCGCGTTGAAGCAAGTGATGTTGCCGATGCAGTACACGCGAAACGGGGCGCGGATTCCCTTGGGCGAGCGGGAGCGGCGGGCGCGGGAGGCGCTGGAGATGGTGGGGCTGGGTGACCGGATGAGACACCTGCCGACGGAGCTCTCCGGCGGGGAGCAGCAGCGGGTGGCCATCGCCCGCGCGCTGGTCAACGATCCTGATATCATCATGGCCGACGAGCCCACGGGTAACCTGGATTCCAAGTCGGGCGCCGAGGTCATCGAGATTTTCCATCGCCTGCACAATGAGCACAAGATCACGATGGTGATGGTGACGCACGACGAGGAGATCGGCGCGCAGGCGGAGCGGATCATTCGATTGCGTGATGGACAGATTGTAGATTGACGGATTGGCAATCTACAATCTACAGTCCGTCAATCTAAAAATCGATTTGAGGTGAACGATGGTTGCTTGGATAGCAGATCTATGGGAAAACGTACGGGTCGCTCTGGATGGCCTGTTGGCCAACAAGCTGCGTTCGGCGCTGACGATGCTAGGCGTGATCATCGGCGTGGGGGCCGTCATCGCCTTGATGTCCATCGGTGAGGGAGCGCAGGCTTCCATCACCGAGCAGATCAACAGCATCGGCTCCAACCTGATCTATGTGAGCGCAGGCGCTCGGGGAATGGGGCCGGTGGAAGGTTCGGGGGGCAGCGCCTCACTCACCTACGACGACGCCAGGGCTATCGCCGATCCGCGCAACGTGCCCGACGCCGCGGCTGTCGCTCCGGAGTTTGGGCAGAACACGCAGGTCATCTTTGGCGACGAGAACATCAACGTCTCGGTGACGGGTGTGACGCCGGAGTACCCGCTTGCCTATAGCGGGATAGAGGTGGTCAGTGGGCGCTTCATCGAGGATAAGGACGTAGACGGGCGCAGCAACGTGGCCGTGCTGGGCTACCAATCTGCGATAGACCTCTTTGGCGGCTTTGATCCGGTGGGACAAAAGATCAAGGTTGCTATGCCTAGTGTCGGGAATGGAGGAAATGGTGGTAAGGTCTCGCTGACTGTCGTGGGCGTTCTGGCCGAGCAGAGTAGTTCCGGGTTCAATGATCCGAACGAAGCGGTGTTCGTCCCCATTTCGACGGCCCAGACCAAGATCTTCAACGGGCGCGATTCTCTGGGGGAGATCGTCGTGGGCTCCGTGACCGTGGTGGCAGCCTCCGAGGGGCAAGCGGACGCGGTCGTCGACGAGATCACGGCGCTGCTGCGCAAGCGCCACGATATTGGGCCGAGCGAAGATGACGACTTTTTCGTGATGAAGCAGGCCGACATGCTTGAGATGGCCAGCCAGATCACAGGCATCATGACCGCCTTTCTGGGAGCCATCGCCGGTATCTCGCTCTTGGTGGGTGGGATCGGCATCATGAACATCATGCTGGTCTCGGTGACGGAGCGCACGCGGGAGATCGGCCTGCGCAAGGCGGTGGGGGCGCGAAAGGGAGATATCCTGGTGCAGTTTCTGCTGGAGGCGGTGGTGTTGAGTGTACTCGGAGGCTTGCTCGGTATCCTGCTGGGTATGGGTTTGGGCAAGCTGGTCGATCTGACGGGGTTGATGAATTCGGTGGTTACGCTGGATTCGGTGTTGCTCGCTGTTGGTTTTTCGGCTGCCGTGGGGTTGTTCTTCGGCATCTATCCGGCCAATCAGGCGGCGAGGTTGAATCCGATCGAGGCGTTGAGGTACGAGTAAGGCGGGATGGAGTCTTCAGGGGGATCAAATGGAGCACAACATCTTTGATTCGCAGCCGCGTGCTATCTTGGCATTGTTGGTCGTGGTTCTGTTGACAGCCTGCAGCATGCCGAGCCCGGGTGGAGAGACAGTGCCGGGTGCGGAAGAGCAGAGCCTTGCGCAACCAACGCCCACTTCCACGCTCTATCCGACCTATACGCCGTATCCGACAAGTGAACCCGTACCGACGGCTGAGCCATCCGCCACGCCGACAGGCGTGCCGACGGAGGCCGCGACAGAGATTGCGGCCCGTTCGCCGACACAGCCGGCGCCAGTGGCAGCGCTGGCGACTTCCGGAGCAGTGGATGTGGAACTGGAGCGAATCCCGGATACCGACCCTGGCCCGTCGTTCACGATTGTGGTGCATGCGACTCGCATTCAGGGAGACGGCAGCTACAGGTACAGGATAACCGGCCTGGTGCGCAACTATGGCACTGAGACCTACGAGGGCATTGGGGTCAAGGCTTCGTTTCTTGATGACAAGGGGGGCGGGTATGGCCCTGTGGATGTCTATTGCCCGTGTCGGTTTCTGGAGCCGGGCGCGGAATGCCCCTTTAGCGTGGACATGTACCCGCGAAATTACGTTGCGTACCGCCTGCATCCCAAAGGGCAGCCGGTCGTGTATCGCCAGTCGGCCTCCGTTGTCTTGAGTGGCATTACCGTGTCTGGCGGCGGAGCTGGCAGCGTACTCATCACAGGGACGGCGGTCAATAGGAACGCGTTCGCTGTCAGGAATCCGATCATTGCTGGTGCGTTGATCGACGCGAGCGGACGGATTGTAAGTGTGGGGTCGACGATCGTACTCGAGGATGTTGCCCCTGGAGAGAGTGTGCCGTTCAGCCTGCGCATCGAATACGAACCTTATTTCACGTACAAGCTGTATGCGCAGGCTACGCAGAATTAGAGAAGTATGTTTCAGGTTGTGGAGGTGAGAAATGGCAAAGAAGTGGAAGATCCTGATTGGTGTGGTTGTTGTGCTTGTGATCGTCGGGTGTGTCGGCCTACCTATCGCTGGGGCCGTGCTCTTCAGAAGTCCGGTTCGTGAACAGGGATGGGGGCATGGGATGATGCCTCGATGGGAGTCCGAGGAAGTGCATCATCGGTTAGAGGTGGAGCTGGTGGATGACGACCGGGACGGCGTGCCCGATCGGGGTGTGATCGAGTTTCCCGAAGCCCTCGGGCACGGACGTTTTGCCCATGGGCGGTTTGACCACTTCGGCCCTGGTCGCGGGGCGGCGTTTGGCGGGCATGCTTTCGGCCCTTTCCTTGTCGTACGTGGGCTGGTGCATCTTGTGTTCTTCGCTGTGGCCGTCGTCTTGGCTGTCGCTTTCTACTGCCAGTGGCGCAAGGCGCATCAGGTGGTGTCAACTCTCCAGCAAGATGGGTAACAGATAGGGGCGTTGTGACGGTTGCTCTGAGGCAACTGGCCCTACCTCAGAGCAACCAGGCGGTGTATAATGGGTGCAGTGTGAGAGGCGAGAATGGCATATCAGACTGTCCTCGTCGTAGATGACGAACCGCAGATCGTCGAGTTCGTGCGGGATTACCTGAAGCAGGCGGGCTTTCGGGTGCTCACCGCCCGCGATGGGCAGACGGCACTGACTGTCGCGCGGCACGAGCGGCCTGACCTGATCGTCCTCGACCTGATGCTGCCGGGCGGGATGGATGGCCTGGATGTGTGCCGCAGCGTTCGCCAGGATGCCACCTTGGGTGACGTGCCCATCATCATGCTGACGGCTCGAGATGAGGAAGCAGATCGGCTGATCGGCCTCGAGTTAGGGGCCGACGATTACGTGACCAAGCCCTTCAGTCCCCGCGAGGTGGTGGCCCGCGTGCGGGCGGTTCTGCGCCGCGCCAAGGGGGACGTGCAGCAATCGGGCATCATACGCGTTGGCGACCTGGTGATCGACCTGGCCGGTCGCAGCGTGACCGTGGATGGGCAGCCGGTCTCTCTCACGCCAACCGAGTTCGATCTGTTGGCCATTATGGCTCGGAGCCCAGGTCGCCCTTTTACACGGGCTCAGTTGATGGATCTGGTCTATGATGTGGCCTACGCTGGTTACGACCGGGCCATCGACTCGCATATCAAGAACCTGCGGCGCAAGATCGAGGCCGATCCTCGCGAGCCGCGCTATGTCCTCACGGTCTATGGTGTGGGGTACAAGATGGCGGAGAAGTGAGATTATGGGACGTAAAATCCGCGAAAAGATAGCTGGTGTGTTCACAGGACTTCACTTTCGGTTCTTCTGGCAGCTCATCGTGGCCTTTATCGCGGTCATACTCCTGGCCGGTGGTGGGGTGTTCCTGGCTGGGCGCTCCGCCCTGCGCGAAATGGAGTCTTTTGCCCGTGATAATCCCCCGGCTATGTTGCAGCCCTGGGTTGAGAGTCTGGCGGGTTACTACGAAGAGCATGGTGATTGGGAAGGTGTCGATGCCTTGATCGCTAGCTATCCCTGTGGGTCTGGCTGGGAGTCTGAGGAACAGAATTGGAGCATCGACTACATCGTGGCTGCTCCTGATGGGACGATTGTGGCCGCCAGCGACGATGGGCGGGTGGGGCGGTCGCTGCATTATGGGGAGAAAGCAGCGTCTTTTCCAATCGTGGCAGGGGATGAAGAGACGGTAGGCCGTTTGCTTCTATCGCCCTACGGCCCTTTTCAGGGTAATTTTCACTTTATCGTTGGGTTTGCTTTGCAGCGCTTTTTGATCTTTGGGTTGGGCATTGGTGCAGTTGCTCTGGTCACTGGCCTAGGCCTTTCGCGTGTGATCAGCCGACCGGTGGTGAGGCTGACGGAGGCAACGCGCGCTGTGACCAAGGGCGATCTGAGTGTACGCGTCGCCGGTCAGTATCCTGGTGAACTGGGAGAGTTGGCCGCCTCCTTCAACCAGATGACCGAGGAATTGGCGCGCGCCGACAAGCTGCGCCGCAATCTGACCGCTGACGTGGCGCACGAGTTGCGGACGCCGCTCAGTGTCATCCGAGGTAAGATAGAAGGCGTACTGGACGGCGTCTACCCGGCAACGCCGGAGCACCTGGAGCCTATCCTGGAGGAGACCAAGCTGCTGGCCCATCTGGTGGAGGATTTGCGCCTGCTGGCACTGGCTGAGGCAGGGCAACTGAGCCTGGAGAGGCAGCCGACGAACGTGGGCGATCTGCTGCGGGATGCCCAGGTCAACTTTGACCCCCAGGCAGACGATCGTGGGGTGACGCTGGCGCTCGATGTGCCCGTGGAGCTGCCGCAGGTGACTGCCGATCGACGGCGCATCTCTCAGGTGGTGGGCAACTTGCTGACCAACGCGCTGCGCCACACGCCGCAGGGTGGCTGCGTGACGCTTTCCGCCGCTGCGATGGGGCAGGCCGTAGAAGTAGTCGTGGCCGATACCGGCGCGGGGATTCCCACCGAAGACTTGTCCTACATCTTTGAGCGCTTCTGGCGCGGAGAAAAATCCCGCTCGCGGGCGGGTGGGGGGAGCGGGCTGGGGCTGGCCATCGCCAAGCAGCTCGTGGAGATGCACGGCGGCTCCATCGCCGTCGAGAGCGCTCCCGGCGCGGGATCGACCTTTCGCTTCACGCTGCCTCGGGTATGAACTCCTGTTTACTGTTCCCTCACGAGTTGCTTGACATCCCTACGAATTTGCATATAATTTAGATGTCTAAATATTAAACATCTAAATATTAGCCAGCTAAAGAAGGAGAACCTGATGGTAGGACAGTCTATGCAAGAGATGACCGGTTTCTTGCTTGGCCGAACGTGCAAGCTCATGCGCAGCCGGGTACACGCCTTGTTCGAAGAGATCGGGCTGCACAGGGGGCAGCACTTTGTGCTCCACGTGTTGTGGGAGAACGAGGGTATCACGCATTCGCAGTTGGCGGCGCGGTCGTGCGTCCAACCGGCGACGATCACCAACGCGATAAAGCGCATGGAAAAAGCCGGGTTGGTAGAGCGCAGGCGTGATACAGAGGACGAGCGTGTTTCCCACGTCTATTTGACAAAGGCCGGGCGAGACATTCGGGGCAAGGTAGAGGACACGTTCCGCGATTTCGAGGCACAGACGTTCGCCGGTTTGAGTGAGGAAGAGATCACCACGCTACGAGAGCTCTTGCTCAAGATCCAGAAGAATCTAACGAGGTGTGAGGAATGAAATCACTGCGACGTATCTTTGGCTTTGTCAAGCCGTACAAGTGGCAGGCCATCCTGGCGCTTGTTCTCTTGGGAGGTATGGTGGTCGCCGACCTGGCGATCCCGCGCCTGACCCAGACGGTCATCGACGAGGGGATCGATAAGCAGGATATGCAGGTGGTCGGCAACTCGGCCCTCATGATGCTGGGGGCGGCGCTGCTCAGTGCCGTGTTTGCCATCGCCAACACGCTGCTTTCGGTGCGGGTAGCGATGAATACAGCGACCGACATACGCAGCGCCATCGTCCGCAAGGTGCAGACGTTCTCGTTTGGCAACCTGGATCGCATCCAGTCGAGCCAGCTGCTGACGCGCACGACCAGCGACATCAATATGGTGATGATGATGGTGCTGATGTCGCTGCGCATCTTGACGCGCGCGCCGTTGTGGCTGATCGGCAGCGTGTTTATGCTCATCACCACCAGCGGGCAACTGGCCTGGCTGATTCTCGTCATGATGCCGATCATCGGCGTGCTGGTCGGAATCTTTGCCTCCAAGGCGCGCCCGGCTTTTATGAAGGTGCAGGAAAAGCTGGACCGGTTGAATCTGGTCATGCAGGAAAGTCTGGAAGGCGTGCGCGTGGTCAAGGCGTTCGTGCGCGACGAGCACGAGAGCGCGCGCTTCGAACGGGCAAACGAGGATTTGACGCTGCAGAGCATCCGGGTGCACCAGCTCATGGCCGTGCTGATCCCAACGATGTTTTTCCTGGTCAACCTGTCCATCGTGGGCGTCGTATGGTTCGGCGGGCGACTGGCGATCTTGGGCGATTTCAACGTGGGCCAGATCGTGGCATCGGTCAACTATATGATGTTTTCGATCTTCCCGCTGGTGATGCTGGGCGCGATGATGGGGCCGCTTGCGGCTGCCGATGCCTCTGCCGAACGCATCTTTGAGGTGCTAGATAGTGAGCCGGAAGTGCAGAGTCACCCCGACGCGCAGACTCCGTCAAGGATTGCGGGGCGGGTGACCTTTGAGGATGTGTGTTTCAGCTACAATCATGGTTGCGATGAAGCGGTGCTCAGCGGCGTCAACCTGATGGCCGAGCCGGGACAGACGGTTGCGGTTCTGGGAGCCACCGGATCGGGCAAGTCGAGCCTGATCAACTTGATCCCGCGTTTCTACGACGTCGACCAGGGGCGGGTGATGCTGGACGGCGTGGATGTGCGCGATATCCCGCTGGACGTGCTGCGGGGGCAGGTCGGCATCGCGCTGCAGGAAGCGGTGCTTTTTAGCGGCACGATCCGCGACAACATCCGCTACGGCAACCCCGATGCGACGGATGAGGACGTCGTTGCCGCGGCCCAGGCGGCGCGGGCCCACGACTTTATCAGCGCGTTCCCCGATGGGTACGATACCGAGGTCGGCCAGCGCGGGGTGAACCTTTCGGGCGGGCAGAAGCAGCGCATCGCCATCGCCCGCGCGCTGCTGGTGCGGCCCAAGGTGCTCATCCTGGACGATAGCACCAGTTCCGTCGATGTGGAGACGGAGGTCAAGATCGAGAAGGCGCTGGAAGAGTTGATGGATAGCACCACCACCTTTGTCATTGCACAGCGCATCAGCACGGTGCTCAACGCGGACAAGATCGTAGTGTTGGAGCGTGGGCAGATCGCGGCAGAGGGAACGCACGCGGAGCTGATGGCATCGAGCCTGATCTATCAGGAAATCTACGAGTCCCAGTTGGGGAACGGGGAGGTGCGTAATGGCTAGAATGGCTGAACGACGTCAACAACACCGCCCAGGCGGCATGCCTGGTCCCGGTCGCCACGGCAGTATGCGGATCGAAAAGGCGCGTGACGTACGCGGGGCGCTGCACCGCCTGCTGGCGCGGTTGCGGCCCTACCGCGCGTCTTTGGCACTGGTGTTTGTTTTGGTCCTGGTGAGCTCGCTTTTGAGCTTGCTCGTGCCGATCTTGATGCAGCTCGCCATCGATGGGTTCATCAAAACCGGCGATTTGGCGGGTTTAGGGCGCGTCGTCCTGGTGATGTTGGCTGCGTATCTGGGCTCGTGGTTGCTAGGGGCGGTCCAAGGGACGATCATGGCCAGGGTCTCTCAGCAGGCGATGCGCACCCTGCGCCGCGATCTGTTCGATCACTTGCAGACGCTTTCCCTCAGCTTTTTCGACCGGCGCCAGCCCGGTGAGCTGATGAGCCGTCTGACCAACGATCTGAACGCGATCACTTCCGTGTTGGCGCAGAACGTGACCGAGCTGTTCTCCAGCGTGCTGATGCTGATCGGCATCCCGCTGGTGATGTTTGTCACGAATTTCTGGCTGGCGCTGGCCTCGATGATCGTGTTTCCGCTGATGCTGGGGCTGGTGGGCTTTGTGGGGATGCGCACGCGCAAGGCCTTTCGCGAGTATCAGATGCGGGTGGGGCAGTTGAACGGCCAGTTGGAGGAGATGTTCGGCGGGCAGCGCGTCATCATGGCGTTTGGGCAGGAGGCCAGGACGCTGGCCGATTTCGATGAGGCCAACGAGGCCGTGCGCGACGTCGGCATCCACGCCAACTCTTATGCGATGTTGCTCCCGCCGCTGATGGGCATTTTGAGCAACGCCAACATCGCCATCTTGGCCGGTTTGGGCGGCTGGATGGCGCTTCAGGGTTTGGCCACCGTGGGCACCATCGCCGCCTTCTACAACTACTCGCGCCAGTTCGCCGGGCCGCTGCGCCAGTTGGGCAACCTGTACAACCAGGTGCAGTCGGCGCTGGCCGGGGCGGAGCGTGTGTTCGAGATCCTCGACGAGCAGCCGGAGCTGACCGACGCGCCCGATGCCGTCGTGTTGGACGACATCGCCGGTGAGGTGGTCTTTGACGACGTCGACTTTGCCTACGTGGACGACGTGCCCGTCATCAAGGACATGAGCCTGCGGGCCGAGCCGGGGCAGACGGTCGCACTGGTGGGGCCGACGGGCGCAGGCAAGACGACGATGGTCAACCTGCTGACGCGCTTTTACGATATCGACGATGGCGCGATCTCTATCGACGGCCACGACATCCGCGGCGTGCAGAAGGCCGGACTGCGTCGCAACCTGGGGATCGTGCTGCAGGATACGTTCCTGTTCTCCGAGTCGGTGATGGACAACATCCGCTACGGGCGGCTGGACGCCACCGACGAGGAGGTCATCGCCGCGGCCAAGCTGGCCAACGCCGACCAATTCATCCGCCGCCTGCCCCAGGGGTACGACACGGAGCTCTCGGAGCGGGGCAGCAATCTGAGCCAGGGGCAGCGGCAGCTCCTGGCCATCGCGCGTGCGGTGCTGGCCGATCCGTCGATCCTGATCCTGGACGAGGCGACTAGCAGTGTCGATACCCGCACCGAGGTGCACATCCAGGAGGCGCTGCTGCGGTTGATGGAGGGATGCACCAGTTTCGTCATCGCCCACCGGTTGAGCACGGTGCGCAACGCCGACAAGATCCTGGTCATCAACGACGGCGAGATCATTGAGCGCGGCACCCACGAGGAGTTGCTGGCCCAGCGCGGATTCTATCACAATCTGTACATGAGCCAGTTCAAGGGGCAGGCTGCGGAGGCTGCTGCCTGATCGTGATAGGAGGAGGCAATACGTGGAATGGGCTTCTGGGTTTGTCGACGCCAACGGCATTGCGATTCACTACCATCGCACGGGTGGGAACAAGCCGCCTGTCGTGCTGGCGCACGGGATCACGGACAACGGCCTGTGCTGGACGCAGCTGGCGCAGGCGCTGGAGGGGGAGTATGATCTGATCATGTTCGACGCGCGAGGGCATGGCCTTTCCGACGCGCCCGCTGTAGGCTACGCGCCGGAGGATCAGGCAGCCGATATCGCGGGCCTGGTGCAGGCGCTGGGCCTGGAGAGGCCCGTGCTCGTCGGCCATTCGATGGGGGCCGGCAACGTCGCAATGACCGTCGCCACGTATCCCGACCTGGCGCGCTGCGCGATCCTCGAAGACCCGCCGTGGCGGGTGACTTACGATCCTGAGGAGCGCGCGGCTATGGTGGAGGCGTGGCGGGCGGACATCGTTGACAAGAAATCTTGGATGCAAGAGGAGATCATCGCTGATGGTCGCGTGCAAAGGCCAACCTGGGCAGAGGCGGAGTGGGAGCCGTGGGCGGATGCCAAGTTGCAGGTCAATCCCACTGTGTTCGATTGGGTCGATCCGCAGGCTTCACCTACGGCCTGGCGAGATGTCGTCTGCAAGATCGGCTGTCCAGTCCTGGTGGTCACCGCCGATCCGGCATTGGGCGCGATTGTGTCGCCGGAGGCCGCCCAGGAGGCCGTAAGGCTCAACAGCGGCCTGCAGATCGCTCACATTCCCGATGCCGGGCACAACATCCGCCGCGAGCAGTTCGAACCATACGTCGAGGCAGTGGCTGCGTTTTTGGGCAACGTTTAGGAGAGCAGTGTATTCCCTTTTCCATGCCCCGAACGGACGGTGGTCTGCGGATCAGTGGTGGAGAACAAATGGCTTCCTATTGGAATGCGTTGTTGCAGCCTTGCTGCTAGTACTCACGTGCTTGTTCGTGGTCGTCTAACCCAGTCCAGATCATTTCCAATGAGAAGTTCAACCATTTTCATGTGATGGCTACTTCTCATCGTGACTTCCTCGACATCGAAGTTATGCTGCTGCGCCAAGTCATGCACTGTGTTGTCTTTGCTGTATGTCATCAGAAAGTCTGTTCTGAGTTTGCCAACTACTCTGAATAGCTTCTCGTGATCCACTTCATAGTGTCGGTAGAGGCGTTTCCCAGCCTGTTTGTCCCCGACTGTATAGGGCGGGTCAATGAAGAACACCACATTGGAGCTGGGGTATGGCCCATAGACGTTCGGTGCTGGATGAAACGTTCTGAGGAATGACCATATCAGCCGGGAAAACGAGATCGGCAAAGCATACAGTCTGAGCACTCTGAGCCCGTCCCCTTTGGCAAAAGTGATGCGCTCTCGCATTTCATTGACCTCAAGTATCCTCTTTTTCAGGGTCTTGGGGTACCAACGCGACTTGATTCCTCTTCCATTCTCGCCATTCTTGAGCATTCCGGCTCCTGATGCTAGAATACCTGAGCGGTTTACGCGGTTCTTAAGGATAGTCTGGAAAGCCCGTTCTTCAAGGCTGTTGGCGGCCTTGGAAAGCGTTTCTTCAACAGCTTCTCGATTCAGGTCGAAAGAGGTAATCCTTTCAGCGAGGCCTACAGCATTTCCGCTGAGGATGGTTTGCCATACGGCCGCAACATCCTCATCCAGTTCAACAAGCATGATGTGCTCGGCGAGCTTTCTATACGCAATGTTGAGACCAACTATGCTTCCACCGGCGAAAGGTTCAACGAATATGGCAGGTTTTGGTTTCATCGTCTGAAGCCACTGACAGATGTAGGGTACCAGCCAGGTTTTTCCACCCGGATACCGGAATGGGCTAAGCAGTCTCGCTGAATAGCATGCAGTGGGGATTGTCTGGTTCGACATTACGTGGCAATACTCGTAAGAAAACTCTCTGACCACTGAATCACAGATGTGTGATCGGTTTCCTCTTGATGCGCCCAGTGTGCTATTCGGCAACGATCAAATAGAATACCTGCCTGTCTGGCGCGGTGTTCCCATAGTCGCCGCTCAACTCGATACGGTGTGAAGAACGATTTGATAGGATCAGGGCTAACAGACCCAGCTTTCATCCATTGTTTCCAGAAAGCACATGGTTGCAGCTCTCCGAGCTTGTCAGACCAGTTCCTGCCTGCGCCGCATTGCCCAAACATCAGAACCTTGCTTGGCTTTCTGTCTTCGAAATCTTTCCAGGCAACCAGGTCGAGTGTGTCATCCTGGCAACTCAGTGAGGGTTGTTCTCGATATCCTTCACCCTCACCGATGAGCTTGCACAATTCCGTAACTGCTTCCGCGAATGACGAGGGTAGAGCGGTTCGAGGAGGTCCAAATCCTACAGCTTGGCCGTGCAGATACCCCTTGGCCGCCAAGCAAGCAATCTGCTCAAAAAGCCTGGGGCCAACATGGGTATCCGTCAAGGGATAGTATGATAGGCATAGGCAGAAGATGTATACCGGGAAAGATTCCAACCCACCGGCCTTCAGCGTAAGGATTCCTCGAAAGTCAATATCGAAGGGGTAGGCTTGACCGGCAGCTCTTGTGCGTTGTTCGCATTCCTCAAAAACCTCAAGGATTTTCTGCTCAATTTCCTCACTGGTGTCAAGCTCAGAGAGAGAGGCTGTACGAAGGGCACTATCGAGATCCCCTCTGCTCGAGTTGGAATCCGGGGAGAGTATTGCATATAGCTCCAACCAGTCAGCCAATCGCAAAGAGTCAGTGAGATCATCGTAAGGCAAATCCAGCATCTTAGCTGCTCCGCTGAGTAGACGGATGTCCTTTGGGTTGGTCTCTTTTGCTGTTTGTCTCTTCTCTTTTCTCTTCCATCTCCTGTAATATACTGTCCGCAAGAGAGCTTACATCTAGAGCTATTTCTAGTAGGTCTTCTTCTCCCCCATATCCAGTGGTCACAGTAGCTTTTGCGTTTTGAAGTTCTACTTTGGCGCTGGTCAGTGCATCACGGAAGAGCTTTCTGTCTCCGATTGCTATCTGATGTGAGCGATCCAGTGTGTAGCCGCTTCGCAGAGCAGACAATGATCTCTCCGTGCTTATCACTTTTCTGAGTGTGTTCAAATCTGGATTTTGTGTTCTGACGACTGGCTCGATGTTTTCTGATCTCTTTCCATAAAGCCAAGTCATCAGTTCGCCAAGTTCATCTAGTCTCGACTGGGGAACGGGGTTTGGCCGTAAAGATGTCTCAGAGTCAAGGTCAAGAAAGTCCTGAAACTCTTTCTGATCAAGAGCTGTGTAGAGATGAGAAAAGTAGAAACGGTTACGAGCTCTATCCTCTCTACTGAACACCCCTTGAGCCTCTGCCTGTTCGAGCACCTTGTAGCCTCTATATAACCTCTTCACAGTCGCATGGCGGTCTCCAATCTTGTCAGCTATGTCGTCCAGTGGTATGGAGTATTTCTCATAGACATCTGCAACATATTGTGCCTTGCTATAGCTGTCCCACGGTTTGATCCCGTTGATGTGACGGAATCCAACAGTGGTCCAGAGACTCTCGCGACTTGGGTAGATAATCGCTGGCAGTTCAGCCAACTCTGCCTTTCTTGTCTCTTCGATGACCGGTAGATTCGCTGCTCCGACCTGTTCGCGCAGTTTTTTATCACGTAGTAGAAGCACTGAGGCCAACCTGCGATTGCCCTCGATGGTGACGAACCTCTGCTTTGCCGGATCTGTTTCGTTGGGATTCTGAATGATAACAAACAGTGGCTCTGAGCGGAAAAACCCGTTTTCAGCTATGGACCAAGCTACCTCGTCCACGGCCATCTCAGTCCAGAGAACATTTACCAGTTCTTTTTGGCTATCGTCTCCGACTCGCCAAGCAAGCCGAGCGTTCTGTGGATCAAGCAGAATCTGTCTGACAGGTATGTCGACTATTTCATCGGGACTGGGCCTGTAAGGCTCTTGTCGCGCTTCAACCTTGGCCATCGTATCATCTCCGCTGGATTTGCTTACTCGATCCCATTCCTATGGGCAGGTATACTTCGTGATCTATTCTAGCACAACCTTGCAGCAAAGGGAAACTTTATTCCCATCTCGTGGCCTCCTACCGCTCCGCTGCGTCCCCATTATAGGCGATATTCACCCTGTGAGCAAAGGCAGCAATCTCCGATTTGTTCGGTTGCCTTCCTCGCCCTTCCGTGTTAAACTCCGTTGGCGTCTTTCCCGTGAGGTCTGCAGTGGCATCACTACCGACCCGTTTAGCCGACATCCGCAATCTATTTCAGGCGCTTGAGTGGGACAAGCTCTCGCTTCAGGTGGAGAAGGAGGCCCACGCACGCCTGGCCATCGTCGGCCCAGTCAATTCGGGCAAGTCCACCCTCTTCAACCTGCTCAATGGGCGCAAGGTCTCCGCCGTGCAGGCTGTGCCCGGCACGACCAAGGGGTTGGTGACGGAGATGTTCGGTCCTTTTACGCTGGTTGATACGCCGGGCTTTGGGGAGGTGGGCGGGGTGGACCGGGCGGCTGTCGCCCGCGCCGCCGCCGAGGAGGCCGACGTGGCGGTGCTGGTGCTGGATGCATCGGCAGGGCTGCGACAGTCCGACCATGAGCTCTACGGGGCGCTGCGGGCGGCCCGCGCCCCGCTGATCGTCGCGCTGAACAAGATCGATCTGATCAAGCGCGACCTGCGGCTCGTGCTGGACGACATCCAGCGCAAGCTGGGTGCGACGGCGATCCCCATCTCGGCCAAGACGGGTGCGGGGGTGGGGGATCGACTTCTCCCGGCCATCGTGGAGGCGCATCCCTGGATGACGGTGGCGCTGGGGCGGGCGCTGCCGGCCTACCGTCGCCAGCTCAGCCAGCGGCTGATCCGGGGAGCGGCTTTTCTCAATGCCATCATCGCCGCCGAGCCGATTCCCTTCCTCGATATCCCGCTGCTGCTGGCCTCCCAGGTGCGGTTGGTGCTGCGCATCGCCGCCGTCTACGGCGAAAGCCTGAGCGTGCGCCACGCGCGCGAATTGCTGACGACGATGGCAGGTAGCGTTGCGCTGCGTTACCTGGCCTCGCAACTGGGCAAGTTCATCCCGGGACCGGGTTGGTTGATCGGCGGGATCGTGACCGGGCTGGGGACGTGGGCCATGGGGCGGGTGGCCGTGGCCTACTTCGAGGGCGGCAAGCGGTTGTCGGGCGAGCAGTTGCGACAGTTGTACAAGCGGCTGGCGCGGCGCCCCAGAAGTGACGTGAGGGCCTTGGATGAGAGCGTTTCGGATCGAGCCGCTGAGTGAGGGCGACCGTGGCTGGGTGCGTAGTCTCCTCCGGGAGCATTGGGGGGATGCGCGCGTTGTAAGCCGCGGCCGGGTGCATCAGGCTGACCAACTGCCGGGCTTTGTCGCAACGCAGGAGAATGAACCAGTCGGGCTGGTCACGTATCGCGTCGAAGGGGATGCGTGCGAGATCGTCTCGCTCGATAGCCTAGTCGAGGGGGCAGGTATTGGATCGGCGCTGATAGAAGCTGTCAAGGAAACCGTGAGCGCTGCGGGATGCCGGTGCCTGTGGCTGATCACCACGAACGACAACGCACACGCTCTGCGCTTCTACCAGAGGCGGGGCTTTGTGCTTGCGGCCTTACACCGCAATGCCCTGGAGCGATCACGCGAGTTGAAACCGGAGATTCCCCTGATTGGGATGGACGGCATCCCTCTGCGGGACGAGATCGAACTGGAGATGATTCTGAAATGAGTAATGAGAAGGGCCGTAAGGTCGTCTCTCGCCGCAGCTTCCTGCGCGGCTTGGGGGTTGCTGCGGCAGGACTGGCGGTGGCCGGGTGTTGCCCCAAGGAGGTTGCCGACAAGCTGGCGTCGGCTGCGACGGCTGAGCCTACCTCTGCGCCAACGGCTACGCCGGTCCCCAGGCCGACGAACGTGCCAACCGGTGTGCCGACGGATACTCCTACTGCGGCAACGACCGTGATGCCCACAAGCACACCAACGGCTACACCTACGGGCGCGCCAACGGCCACGCCGGACGTGCGGGCAAGGGTAGCTATCGCGCGGGCGACCAGCTACGACAGGGCGCTCGTGCGCGGGCAGGTGGAGGTATTGCTCGACGGGATCGGCGGATTGAGCGACGTGGTTCGCCCCGGCGACCGGATTGCGATCAAGGTGAACCTGACCGGGGGGACAGCCTTCGAGGGGCAGGGTGGTGGACCGGCCGTCGAGACTTTCGTCACTCACCCCGAGGTGGTGCGCGCATTGGGCGAGCTGCTGCGGGATGCGGGAGCCGGCGAGATCCTGATTGTCGAGTCGGTCTACGAATGGGATTCGTACCGGCTGTGGGGGTACGAAGAGGTGGCGGCGGCGCTCGGCGCGTCCTTGATCGACTTGAACAGCCCCCACCCCTACGCCGATTTCGCTGCCACGCCCGTGGGCGGAGGCGCGTTTGTCTACGATAACTTTGTCTTCAACCACGTTCTGGAAGAGGTCGATGCCTTCATCTCGGTGGCAAAGATGAAGTGTCACTGGAATGCCGGCGTCACTCTCTCGATCAAGAACTTGGTCGGCCTAGTGCCCGTCGCATACTATCGGCTTGGCGAGGGGCACATCTATCGTTCGGCGCTGCACGGGGCGACGGAGGAGGAGACCAAGACCCGGCTGCCCCGGGTGATCACCGATCTCGTCCGGGCGCGCCCCATCGATCTGGCGCTGATCGACGGCATCAGGACGGCAGAGGGTGGAGAGGGGCCGTGGATCGGGCGTTTCCATCCCGTGCAGCCCGGCGTATTGATCGCGGGCAAGAACGCGGTGGCGACGGATGCTGTGGCGGCGGCGGCGATGGGGTTCGATCCAACCGCTGACTATCCCGCCGCGCCTTTCCTGCGCGGCGACAGCCACCTGAATCTGGCCCGTGGCCTGGGGTTGGGCACCAATCGTCTGGGCGGGATCGCCGTCGTTGGCACTGCGATCACCGAGGTACAGCAGGCGTTCAGCCCCTGTTGGGAGTGAGGATGGCGGACAATCAGGTCGTCATCCGACTGGCGACTGTGGAAGATGCAGAGCGCGTTGCGGCGCTTTCCACACAACTGGGCTAC
>DAOUDX010000355.1:0-1950 GCA_034430835.1 Anaerolineae bacterium | reverse complement strand
CCATACAGGACCATCCCCCGCGAGTAGTCCAGCTCGAGAGTGCTGTTCTTGAAAAGCAATGAGGAGAGAGCCACACCCATCAACGTACCCACGGTAGTGGCCGAGACGACGCGGTAAAACTCGTCGATACGGGATGGCATGCGGTCTATGCGGTACAAACGGGAGAAGACGTACACCAGGAAAATGGACAGGATGTGCGCCAAGACAATGCCGGTGTACTCGCTCAAAGGCCCCATATCCTGAGCCTTGGCTGGCCAGGGGATCCAGTGGCGCAACCAGTAAGCGAGCACGAAAGCAGTACCAGTCATCACCGCATCGGTGATGACCAGCGTGAACACAAACACCACCTGGAGTTGCGTCTTGGACTTCACACGGCACACTCCAGCATGCAGGCTTCCAGCGAGACACAAACACACTGACAGAGGGTTAGATCACAATCAACCATCTCACACACACCGATTTCAGGGTGCCGGATCATTCTAGCACAAAGGCAAGAGATGGTCAAACAGCGCTCCACCGAAGCACCCAGCCCTCGGCTGGGAAGAAACACGCGTCTTGACGAATGTGGCCTTTCAGCCTACAATTCTGCCCAAGCAAATGAGCGTGTTCAGACTGAGTACCCAGGATCAAGCGAATGTGACGGCTTTCCTGCGCGAGTTGGTGCAGACGCCCAGCCCCTCGACCCAGGAAGGGCCGGTGGCCGAACGCATTGCGGCGGAAATGACGCGGCTCGGATTCCGAGACGTGCACATCGACCGTATCGGCAACGTCGTCGGCCGGATCGGGCCGGGCAAGGGTCCGCTGCTCATGCTCAACGGTCACATGGACACGGTGCGAGTCAGCGACCCTGCCACCTGGAGCCACGAGCCCTTTGGAGCCGAGATCAAGGACAAGGTGCTCTATGGCCTGGGCGCATGCGATATGAAGGGCGGGCTGGCAGCGATGATCTACGGCGCCAAGCTTTTACGCGACGCGGACACCAAGCTGAAGGGCGATGTCGTCGTCGCGTGCGTGGTGCACCAGGAGCTGTGCGACGGCACAGGGTCACGCGTACTGATCGAGGACGAGGGCATACACCCCGACTGGGTGGTGTTGGGTGAACCCACCGACCTGAACGTCAGCCGCGGGCAACGCGGGCGGCTGGAGATGCGCCTCGTCACTCACGGCTGCGCGGCTCACGCCGCCTGCCCCGACCTGGGCGACAACGCCATCTACACTGCCGCGCGACTGGTGTTTGGCCTGGAGTTGCTGGGCGGGCAACTGGGCAACGACGATTTCCTCGGGCCTGGCAGCCTATCAGTGACCAGCACCTCGTGCAGCGCCGGCGGGCGCAATACCGTGCCCGATCGCTGCGAGCTGATCATCGACCGGCGATTAACAGTGGGAGAAAACGAGACAAAAGCCCTCTCTGAGGTGCGGCGGGTGATTGCACGCGAGGGCATCCAAGCAGAAGTGGAGATCACCGAGTATCACGTCGAAAGTTACACCGGCTATGCCTGCCACGGGCGCTCATGCTACCTCCCGTGGGTGATGGCGGAGGATCATCCGCTGGTGATCACCGCCGTACAAGCGGTGCGGGCGCAGACCCGACGCCGCCCCGCTGTGGGCCGCTGGGATTTTTCCACAGAGGGGGTTTACACCGCCGGCGTGGCCGGCATCCCCACGGTGGGCTTCGGCCCAGGGAATCCCCGCCGCTCCCACACTGCCGACGAGCACGTACGCCTGGCCGACGTCTACACCGCCACCGAGGTGTATGCGCGGCTGGCGGTTGAATTGCTAGCCGAATAGTCGGGCAGTCGCAAAGTAGTTTGACAATGTCACATGGGTGCATCTCTGGAATTGTGACTAAAACCCCCAAACTGAGCACGCTTTTGCCGTGCTTTGGATGCCAAATGGCGTCGTGCGAGACAAATTGGCTTGGGTCATGTAAATCGTTCCTTCGCAGCCAAG
>DAOUDX010000354.1:0-7199 GCA_034430835.1 Anaerolineae bacterium | reverse complement strand
GATTTCTGGAACGTATGCCTACGGCTATGCACGCGCCGAGCGAGGCGTGCACCGTCTGGTGCGCCTCTCTCCCTTTGACGCGGCTCACCGCCGCCACACGTCCTTTGCATTGGTCGAGGTGTGGCCCGATCTTGACAGAGAGATCTCGGTGACTATCGATCCTGGCGACTTGCAGATCGATACGTTTCGGGCATCGTCGGCTGGCGGCCAGCACATGCAGAAGAACGATACGGCGGTGCGCATCACGCACATTCCCAGCGGCATCGTCGTTGCCTGTCAGAACGAGCGCTCGCAAACCCAGAACCGCGAGACGGCGATGCGTATCCTGCGGGCGCGGCTATTCCAGATGGAGGAGGAGAAACGGCGTGCCCAACTCGTCGAGTTGAAGGGCGAGCACGTGGACGCCGGTTGGGGTAATCAGATTCGCTCGTATGTCCTGCACCCCTATCAAATGGTTAAGGACCACCGCACCGACCATGAGACGGGCAACGTGCAGGCCGTGCTCGACGGGCGGCTGGACGCGTTTGTTGAAGCCTACCTGCGTTTCGCGATGGGTGCGGTGGAAGGCGATTAGCAGGCACTAGCCAACAAAATGGAGGTGAGAAATGAGCATGAAGGAATCTCAAAGGTCCCAGTTGAAAGCCAGGGAAGCGGCTGCTGCTGCGCGCGTGGCCAAAGCGGCGATGCAGAAGAGCCGGGCCACCATCTCGATAGCCAAAGAAGCGGACGAGGAGACGCGCGCCAAGCTGGAAGCACTCCAGGACAAGCTGGGAGACTTGCAGGAGGCTGTGCTGCTGACCGGCGCACACGACGACATGGAAGAGATCGAGACGGCTCTGGCTATGCTACCGACTGAGCTCGAAAAGCTGCGCACGCGCGGCTATGCCTTCCGCAGTTTTCTGGAGAACAAGGTCCAGGTGCTGGCTGGGCAGTGGGACGAGACCCACGAGCGTGCACTGAGAGAGATCCAGAAGCGCACGCGGGAGCTGGAAGGCGAGTCGGACGAGGCCGAGAGCGCGTTGCGGCAGGCGGCGGTGGGTCGCCCGGCCCTGGTTTCCCGAGCCGACGGCGCCATCAGCACGCTGGAGAGCAAGGTCAACGCGGCCCGGTCGGCGATCGCGGCGATGTACAGCACCCTCAAAGAGAACGTCAACCAGACGCGAGGGCAGGTGGAAGAGATCCGCTGGCTGCTCGACCAGATCGACGAAGCGAGCTTTGATCTCCATCCTGCCGAGGATCCTGTCCTGGCCTGCGAGGCGCAGTACATGGAGACTGAGAAGGAAGGGCCGAAGGGAGTGCTCTACCTGACCGACGAGCGGTTGATCTTTGAGCGCAAGGAAAAGGTCACCACCAAAAAGGTGCTCTTTATCGCTACAGAGAAGGAAACGGTGCAGGAGCTTGTCCTCGAAGTGCCGGTGGGACAGATCGATGAGAGCAAGGCGCAGGACAAGCGCAAGTTTCTGGGGCACAAGGAGATGCTGGAGCTGCTGTTTGCGCCCGAGGCCGATCTTAGCGGCGCAACGATCCGACTGCATGGCGGTGCCAGGAACGAGGATTGGAACGCCTTGATCGGGCGAGTCAAGTCCGGCGAGATCGACAAGGAGCGTGCACGCCCGAAAGACCAGGCGGTCGTGGAGGCGGCGCGCTCTGCGCCGACCAAGTGCACGACCTGCGGCGCGACGCTGCCAGCTGAGATCGTGCGGGGCCAGCGAGAGATCACTTGTCAGTACTGCGGCACGGTGATCCGCCTGTAGGGAGTGGTGATCGAGGCAGCGAGCGTGAGGCGGGACGCAGGGTTGCTTGGGCGTCGATGCCCGATAGTCTAGGGAGGTGCAGGATGGCAGAGAAACTCATCGGCGAGGTGTCTCACTGGTTTGGTGGGATCAGTGTCGTCGGCATCGAGTTGACGGACAAGCTTGCCGTGGGTGACCGAATCCACATTCTGGGGCATACCACCGATCATGAACAAGAGGTCACGTCGATACAGATCATGCACCAGGATGTGAAGGAGGCCAAGCGGGGCGATGATGTGGGGGTCAAGATCGGAGCCCAGGCACGAGTCGGCGACAAGGTCTACAGAGTGGAATAGCCATTGGCCGACGTTCTGAAGCGAGTGCGGCGCACAATTGAAGATTGTGGCTTGCTTGCCCAGGGCGGCGTGGTGGTCGTCGGCGTGTCGGGCGGCCCGGATTCGTTGTGTCTACTCCACGTGCTGTTGCGCTTGCGCGATGCATACGACCTGCGACTTCACGTTGCCCATTTGCACCACGGCGCACGTGGGGCGGATGCTGACGCCGACGCCGAGTTCGTGGCGGCGCTTGCCGCCGAGTGGGGGCTGCCGGTCATGGTCGAGCGTCAGGACGTGCCTGCGTTGGCCCGCGAGCATCGACTGGCCTTTGAGGAGGCGGCCCGGCGCGTGCGCTATGCATTTCTGGCACGGGTGGCCTGCGAGTCCGGCGCGTCTGCCATCGCGGTGGCCCACAACGCCGACGATCAGGCTGAGACGGTGCTGATGCACCTTTTGCGTGGGGCCGGACCGGCGGGATTGCGGGGCATGCTTCCCGTCACACCTATCACCGACTATCGCTTGCTCGAGCCTTTTGGAGCGCAGCAGGTCGCCGACGTTCGCATCATTCGTCCACTCCTGGAGGTCCCACGCGCTGACATCGAGCTCTACTGTGCTGACCACGGCCTCTCGCCGCGTTTCGACCGTTCCAATCTAGATACTACGTACTTTCGCAACCGCCTCCGCCACGAGTTGCTGCCCTTGCTGGAGACCTATCATCCCAATATGCGCGCCAGGTTGTGCCACACCGCTGCCGTCATCACCGCCGATCATGAATTACTGGCCCAGCTTCGGGAGCAGGCCTGGACCGAAGTGACGCGGGAAGTGGGGGAAACGGCTATCGTCTTGGACCGAGCGGCCTGGCGGACACTACCAGTGGCGCTGCAGCGAGCTGTCCTGCGTCGGGCGGTCTATGGTCTGCGGCGGAGCCTGCGGGACGTGGATTTCGTCCACGTGGAGGACGCACGGCGGGTAGGGCTGGGCGGGGAGACTGGCACGCAGGCCACTCTGCCCGGAGGGCTGGCGCTCGTCGTGGGGTACAGCATCTTGACGGTGGGCGAGGCGGGGGACGCTGGGCCGCCGCCAGATGAGCCGCTGCTGTGGCGCGACGATCCCCTGCCAGTGGAGGTGCCCGGTGCGACGGAGCTTCCCGATTCGCCCTGGGTGCTGCAGGCAGAGGTGATGGCGTCGTGGGATGCGCAGCGGATTGCCGCCAATACCGACCCATGGGTAGCTCATCTGGACGCGGGCGCGCTCACAGATCCGCTGGTGCTGCGGCCACGCCGCCGGGGAGACCGGTTCCGTCCGCAGGGGATGGAGGGACACCACGTCAGACTAAGTGACTTTATGATCAATCAGCGAGTTCCCCGTGCCTGGCGGGATTGCGTGCCGCTGCTGGCGGCGGGCGACGAGATCGTGTGGGTGTGCGGCCTGCGCTTGGGGCAGGGGAGCGCAGTGCAAGCGGCGACTCGGCAGGCGGTGCGGCTGTGGTTTGAGCACATTTGACACGGTAGAGTGGAACTCGTGCATTTGGGCCTTTTGTGTTAAAATCCTGAGCGTTTTGCCCAAGCCGCCAGGGTGTTAGGATGCCCAAATCTCAGATAGGAGGCAGTATGTTTGACGAGAGAGGGATGTTGACCGACAGAGCGCGTGGGATATTGTTCTGGTTTACCATCGGTATGATCGCCATTGTCGCGATCCTGGCGATTCTTTTCATTTTCAGCCGGTGTAGCAGGCTCCTTTCGCAGCCGACCGAGGTTTCGCTGGTGATCGCTCCCGCCGAGAAGGAGTTGTGCATCGGTCAGCAGCATCAGTTTGTGTTCGAGGGTGACGATCAGGTGGTCACATGGACGGTCACGGGGGGTACGATCACCCAGAGTGGCCTCTATACTGCCGAAGCTGGTGCTGGTGACTATACCATCACGATCGAGGGACGCGATTCAAAGCAGAAGGCCACGGCTGTCGTGCACGTCATCGCCTGTACGCCGACGGACACGCCGGTGCCGACCGTTGTGCCCACCAATACGCCGCTGCCCGAGCCAACCGTTTCTGCCCTCGATCCCCAGGGAGACGTGAAGGATTACACCACGCGAGTCGTCGCTACCGGGGTTCCTGCCGGCATGGACATCCAGTCTGCCAGCGTGCAGGCCGATCTGCGGGTGACGCTCCAGCCGACCGAGGGGGTGCCGGAGGAGCTGGCTGGGTGGGCCGCTGAGGGGGAGGCACTGATGTGGATCTCCTTCTACGAGCCGATCCCCGATTCTCCCGGTGGGTTGCGGTGGTTCTTCGTGCTGGACCTGGACGGGAACGGGACCACGGGAAGGCCGCAGGGCACGTACGATATCGATACCGGCTTGGGAAATGAGATCGCGGTCGTGATAGACGCAGGAGGCACGATAAGCATCTTGGTCTGGGATAATGCCTCGGCAAGCTTTGTGGAAGGCCCTGCCGGGGCGCGGTTCACTATCAGCGAGTCGCGCACTATGGTCGCCCTGGCTCTGCCGCTGGATGCGTTTACCCAGGCAGTGTCACTGCGCGCCGGTGTGACGATGGTGCCGGAGGAGGTGAAGGGACGGGTCGCTGCGGACGCTTTTCTGGGCGGCACGCAGCGGGTGATCGACTACTTCCCCGATCCCTGAGCGGTTCGGTGAATGGATTCAGAACAGCCGCCGGGGAGGGTGAATACCCCGGCGGCTGTCTGTGTGTTCTTTGCGTGGCTATGGGTTTCCCAGCCCCGTGATCAGCTATCTAGGCGGGCGAGCATCTCAAAGCAGGCCCGGCTGTGGTGGTAGGGACACTCCCAGGGGCCGGCTTTGAATCTTCCATTTTCCGGTGTACCATCCCGATGCAGGTATTTGAACCAGTCCCCATGCTCCCGATCGACCATTTTTGTCTGAACGTATATCCAGCACCGATAGGCAGCCTCTGCAAAACGCGCCTGGCCTGATAGCTGGTATGCATTGTAAAACCCAACAATCGCCTCAGCCTGTGCCCACCAAGACTTATCGACGGTGTATGTGGGACCTTGCGGATTGCCTTCCTCAAACAGGCTGCTATCATCGTCTATTCCATCTCGGTATACAGCCGTTGCGATATCGATCGCCGATTCGCGAACTTGCGCCAATAGCGCCGAGTCGTCGTGCGCTTGTGCAGCTTCCCATAGCAGCCAGCTACTTTCGATGTCGTGGCCATAAGACACGTTCTCGGAAAGCGAATGCCACGCGTCATCGAAGAAGAGCTTGTGGTAGCCGGTCTGCCGGTCAACAATGTGGTGCAGGAAGGTTTCAATCAGTGCCCTGTGTTGAGCCTTGAGGTGGGCGTCGTGCCACACCCGCAGCAGATTGGTGTAAGCTTCCAAGACATGCAGCATGGTGTTCATAGACTTGCGGCAGTTCGGGTCGCTTTCGCCCAGGCGCATATCCGCCAGTGGTCTCCACTCACGGCTGTTGCCCTCAATGTAGCCCTGGTAGTCCTTGTCATAGCCGTGATCTTCCAGCAAGTGGAACGCTGTTTGCGCCAGCTCCAGGCTCTGTGGCTCCTGCGTGGCCCGGTAGTACTCCGATAGGCCATAGATCGCAAATGCTTGAGCATAGTGATGCTTGCGGTTATGGACGGGATTGCCTTTGTAGTCCACCCCCCAGTAGACACCGCCGTACTCCTGATCCCACAAAACGCGGGAGAGATAGTCATAGGCCCACTGGGCCATCGATAGATAGTGTTCCCCACCCAAGATCTGGTAGGCCGTGGCAAAAGTCCAAAGGATGCGCGCACACAAGACTGCAGAGCGCGGCACCTCATTGAGGACTTGCATGTCATTGGTCACCGCTCCATAGAAGCCACCATTGACTTTGTCCACGACGTGTGTCATCCAGAAGGGCAGGATGTTTCCCGTCAGTTCTTCTTCCAGTTGTCGCCTAAAATCAGATTCGTTGAATGATTGTGTAACAGATGGCATAGGTCCTCCCAGAACTGCTGGATAGGATGATGCGAAAAGGTCTCAATCGGAGGCGGCGAACTGCTGGCCAGCACCACCCACGCGGCGGGTGCGGGAAAGCGCCTTCGCTGCAAGATGCCTCTAACACCCCGCAAGAACCGGGCGACGCGGCTGAAGAGGTTGTTGGACCGCTCTGTGCTTTTGACATCCCACTACTTGCGGCTCAGCAGAAGGTATAGGGTTACGGCGGTGGAGAGCACGGTCAGATACGGGAACAGCTTGTGCATCATCGAGATAGCTGCCGGCACGGGTTTGTCGATGCTCACCAAACCGCCAGAAACAATGGTGCCGAGAGAAAGCAGGCCAGTGACCACGCTGGCGATTAACTCAATCGCGCTCAGTTTAGCCACCTGATTTATCTGGTAAATGGTTATGATGAGGAAAACGACCGCCGCCAGCGAGACCAATTTATGGATGTTAAAGATGATCACACTATACGGCTTTCCAGATCGGCTCAACCAGAAACCGGAAAGAAAAATAGAGAGGAAGAATAATCCCGCGCCTACAATTCTTAATTGGGTAGTGCCCATTTCAACTCCTTGGATCTTTTGCGGAACCGATGAATCTACAACAATTCCGGCGCTAACAAAACGATGTTGCCGATGACCTGGCCGCTTTCCAGCAGCGCATTGGCTTGGGCCGCTTCCAAGATGGGGAACTTTTTCATTATGACCGGTTTGATTTTGCCTTCTTCCAGCAGCTTGAAGAGCGTGGCCCAGTCTTCCAGAAACGGGCGTTTGTCGAATACAAAATAGGACGATGTTCCATAAAGCTTGAAGGATTTACCGTTCGGCAGCAGGTTGACCATGATGAAAGTCGCCAGAATACGAAACAGTGCGGAAAGCCCGGCGGGTTCACCGTAGCTCACCAGCGTGCCACCACGCCGCAGCAGCGACAATCCACGTCTAGTGTAGTCCAGTCTCATCATCCCGTCAAACACGGCATCGAGTCCATCTGGTTCTGCCTGATGGATCACCTCAACGAAATCTTGCGTATGGTAATCAATCGGGTGTGACTAAAATCAGTTGATCGCTCCCGAACTACATGGAAGGAGTTGAAAGAAAGGCGATCTTCTGGGATGATTGTTTTGACCGAAACTCTTATCCCTTGGAGGTGCACCGTGTCTTCCAACTCCATGCA
>DAOUDX010000353.1:0-16271 GCA_034430835.1 Anaerolineae bacterium | reverse complement strand
CATCCTCCTTGCCGGAGACTTGTTGCCTCATGACAAGGGTACCGGATCGGCGAATTTGGTCAACGAGGGTGATACGACTTTTCGAGACTCTTGTTAGAGTGCAACTGGTATGACTTTACGGGACTCGACAGATGTGAGAACGACGATGATATACACCCACGTCCTCAACCGCGGCGGCCTGGCCGTCCGCAGCCCGCTCGACGACCTGCTCGATCCGCGTCGTTGAGCGTCGCTCGTCCCTGTCGGTTCTCCTTTCCCTATGTGAGTGAGGGTGACCCCTCCCCCCTTGGGGGAGGGCCGCGGTGGGGGCTGGGGTGGGGGGGCTACCCCTCCAGCACCTCCTCGATCCGCTCCAGCGCCCAGTCCAGCTCCTCCCGCGTGATGATCAGTGGCGGCGCCAAGCGCAACACATGCTTATGCGTTTCCTTGCACAGCACCCCCTTTGTCATCAACGCCTCGCAAAAGCGCCGCGCCCCTCCCGCCTCCGCGTGCAGCTCCACCCCCACCAGCAGCCCCTTCCCGCGCACCTCCTTGATGTGCGGGCTCTCGATCCGTTGCAGCCGCCCCGTCAGATACTCCCCCATCCTGGCCGCGTTCTCGATCATCCCCTCCTCGATCAGCACGCGGATCGCCATCCGCGCCACCGCGCACGCCAGCGGGTTCCCGCCGAACGTCGATCCGTGATCCCCCGGCTGGAACACCCCCAGCACCTCCTTGTTCGAGAGCACCGCCGAGACCGGGTAGAACCCGCCCGATAGCGCCTTGCCCAGCAGCGTCACGTCCGCTTCGATCCCCTCGTGTTCCTCCGCCAGCAGCTTGCCCGTGCGCCCCAGCCCGGTCTGGATCTCGTCCGTGATCATCGCGATATCGTGCTCGGTGCAGATCCGCCGCACCTCCCGCAAATATCCCTCCGGCGGTACCACGATCCCCGCCTCCCCCTGGATCGGCTCGACCAGGAAGGCCACCGTGTACGGCGTGATCGCCTCCTCCAGCGCCTGCGCGTCGCCGAACGGGATGATCTTGAATCCCGGCGTAAAGGGCGCGTACCCGTCGCGGTACTGTGGCTCGGTGCTGAACCCCACGATCGTCACCGTCCTGCCGTGAAAGTTGTTCTCGCACACGATGATCTCGGCCTCGCCCTCGGGGATCCCCTTCTCCCTGTACCCCCACTTGCGCGCCGCCTTGATGCAGCTCTCGACCGCCTCGGCCCCGCTGTTCATCGGCAGCGCGATGTGCGAGTGCGTCAGCTCGCACAGCTCTTTGTAGAACAGCCCCAGTTGATCGTTGCGGAACGCGCGCGAGGTCAGCGTCAGCCTGTCGATCTGCTCTTTCATCACGGCGGCGATCTTGGGGTGGCAGTGGCCCTGGTTCACGGCGGAGTAGGCGGAAAGAAAGTCCATGTACTGATTTCCTTCCACGTCCCACACCCAGATCCCCTTCCCCCTGGCCAGCACCACGTCCAGCGGCTTATAGTTCGTCGCGCCGTACCCGTTCTCCATCCGGATGTAATCCTGCGTGCTCAGTCCGTCCATATTCGTCCCCCTGTGATGCCATTCGGCACCACCACACTCAACTGCCTAGCTCCACACGACCGTGTTTGACTCCATCCGTAGTCGCGGATTGCTGCCCTCAACCGCGGAGGGTCATTTCCCCCCTGTGGAGGGCCACTCCTCCCCTGCAGGGGTATTCCGGTTCGCGCTCGCCCGCAAAAGTAGCTTCCCTCCCTGTGGGGGGGATTGAGGGGGGGGAGAAGTGCAGTCCTTGCCGCCGTCTGTCATCCCCATGGTATCACGATCTGTCGAACTGGGAAACTGCTCTCAGATTCCCCTCCAGGGCAACCGCATCTGACTCCAAACTCGCCACAGCCCGTCATTCCGAGGAGACGCGTAGCGGCCACAGCGAGCGCTCTGAGCGGAGCGTAGCGCAGTCGAAGAGTGCTCGCGGAGGCTTCCTCGACTGTATTCCGCTTCGCTCATTCCGCTCAGAACGCCTCCGCTTGTCAAATTGTCGAAATGTGACATCGTCAGGTTACCTGCATCGCATCTCACCACAGAGCATGCCGAGGCCACAGAACCATATGAAAAGGCGCAGTAGCGCATAACTTGCTACGTCCCCCTGAGCAGAGCGAAGGGTCTCGCCGTCGTATGCACGAGATTCCTCACTACGTTCGGAATGACGGCGAGCAACTTATGCGGCATTGCGAAAAGGCTTTCTCTGCGTGCTTTGCGCCCTCTGCGGTGAAGGGGCGCGGAGCCGAAGGGCGGGGGAGGAGGATCGATCACTACCCCTCTCCAAACCCCTGTGGTATAATCTGGGCCGATGGCCGAGTTCGCCCACCTCCACGTGCACAGCGAATACTCGCTCCTCGACGGTCTCAGCAGTTGCCGGGAATTGGCCGATCGCGCCGTCGAGCTGGGGATGCGCGCCCTCGCCCTCACCGATCACGGCGCGATGTACGGCGCCATCCAGTTCTTCAAGGCCTGCCGTGCTGCCTCCATCAAGCCCATCATCGGCATGGAGACCTACGTCGCTCCCCGTGGCCGCCAGGACCGCGACGCGCAGCGCGACCGCCGCCCCTACCACCTCATCCTGCTCGCGCAGAACGACGCCGGCTACCACAACCTGATGTGCCTGGCCACCCTCGCCCAGCTCGAAGGCTTCTACTACAAGCCGCGCGTCGATAAGGACGCCCTCGCCCGGCACGCCGATGGCCTCGTCGTCCTCTCCGGCTGCGGTTCCTCCGAGCTTTCGCGCCTGATCCTCGATGGGCGGATCGAAGAGGCTCGCCGCGCCGTTGCCTGGTATCGGGACGTCTTCCCCGGCAGGTACTTTTTGGAGCTTCAGGATCACGGCATCGCCGAGCTGGCCGGGCTCAACCGCCAGGTCATTGCTCTCGCCCGCGAGTTCGATCTCCCCCTCGTCGCCACCAACGACGTCCACTACGCCCTCCGCCAGCAGGCCGACATCCACGACGTCCTGCTCTGCGTCCAGACCGGCAAGACGGTCAACGAGCCGCAGCGCATGCGTATGGACGGCGACACGTACTACATGCGCAGCGCCGACGAGATGGCCGCCCTCTTCCCCGACCTGCCCGAGGCGCTGACCAACACGCTGCGCGTCGCCGAGATGTGCGACCTTGATCTCGAATTCGGCTCTTACCACCTGCCCCCCTTCGAGGTCCCCCAGGGGTACGATCCCCAATCCTACCTGCGCCACCTGTGCGAGGAGGGGTTGCAGCGCCGCTACGCCGAGATCACGCCCGAGATCCGCCAGCGCCTCGACTATGAGCTGGACATCATCCACAAGATGGGGTTCGATACCTATTTCCTCATCGTCTGGGACCTGTGCCGTTTCTCACGCGAGCGGGACATCTGGTGGAACGTGCGCGGGTCGGGGGCCAGCTCCATCGTCGCCTACAGCCTCGGCGTCACCAACCTCGACCCGCTGCCGCAGGGCCTCATCTTTGAGCGTTTTCTCAACCTGGGCCGCGTGTCGATGCCCGACATCGACCTGGACTATCCCGACGACCAGCGGGCCGACCTGATCCGCTACACCATCGAAAAGTACGGCCACGAGCAGGTCGCCCAGATCATCACCTTCGGCACGATGGGGGCCAAGGCCGCCATCCGCGATGTGGGCCGCGTCCTCGACTATCCGCTGACCGAGGTGGACCGCATCGCCCGCCTCGTCCCTGCCGGCCCCAAGGTCACGCTCAATAGGTCCCTGGAAGAAGTGCCCGATCTGAAGCAGGAGTACGAGACGCAGGAGCACATCCGGCGGCTGATCGACACTGCCCGCGGCGTCGAGGGCAACATCCGCCACGCCTCCACCCACGCCGCCGGCGTCATCGTCTCCGACGCGCCCCTGGTGAGCTATTGCCCCCTGAACCGGCCCACGCGCGGCGGAGCGGGGGACGAGATCGGCGTCGTCACCCAGTACACGATGGAGGAATTGGAGGAGCTGGGACTGCTCAAGATCGACTTTCTCGGCCTGGCCACACTCACCATCATGCGCCGCGCCTGTGAGCTTATCCGCAGCCGTCACGGTGTGAACCTGAATCTGGACAACATCCCCACCGGCGACCCAAGCATCTACGACCTGCTCTCGCGGGGCGAGGTGATGGGCCTCTTCCAGGTGGAAAGCGCCGGCATGCGGCGCGTGCTGATGAGCATGCAGCCCACCCGGTTCGAGCACATCGTCGCCACCATCAGCCTCTACCGCCCCGGTCCGCTGGAGTACATCGACGACTACATCGACCGCATGCACGGCCGCAGGCCGGTCGAGTACCGCCATCCCAGCCTGGAGCCGATCCTGGCAGAGACCTTTGGCATCATCGTCTATCAGGAGCAGATCATCCGCCTCCTGACCGACGTCGCCGGCTACTCTGCCCCCGACGCCGATCTGATGCGCCGCGCCGTGGGAAAAAAGAAGAGGAAGGAGTTGCTCAAACACCGCACCTCCTTCGTCGAGGGAGCGATGAAGCGCGGCGGTCTGTCGCGCGAGAGCGCCGAGGCCATCTTTGGCGACATCGAGTACTTTGCCCGCTATGGGTTCAACAAAGCCCACGGCGCCGACTATGCCGTCCTCACCTGCCAGACCGCCTACCTCAAGGCCAACTACCCGGTCGAGTACATGACGGCGCTGCTCTCCGTCGAGCGCAACAACACCGAAAAAGTCGGCCTGCTCATCGCCGAGTGCCGCCGCATGGGCATCGACGTGCTCCCGCCCGACGTCAACTGCTCCGGCCTGGACTTTACCATCGAGCAAGCTGGCGGTACGCCAGCCGCCGGCATCCCTTCGGGCGATGGCGTGCCCGTCATCCGTTTCGGTCTGGGGGCCGTCAAGAACGTGGGCGAGGGACCCGTCGAGACCATTCTGGCCGCGCGAGAGGACGGTGGCCCCTTCCGCGATCTGGACGATTTCTGCCGCCGCGTCGATCTACGCCAGGTCAACCGGCGCGCGTTGGAGAGCCTGATCAAGGTGGGAGCGCTCAGGCCCTTTGGCACGCGCTCGCAGCTTTTGCCCATCGTCGATAACGTCGTTGGCCTGAGCGGCAACCTGCACCGGGCCAGGGACGTGGGGCAGATGAGCCTCTTCGGCGAGGCCACCGGCGTGCATCTGGCAGCCGAGGAGACGCTGTTGCCTCCGCTCTCTCAGGCCCCCGAGGTGCCGCAGAAAGAGATCCTGGCCTGGGAGAAGGACCTGGTCGGGGTGTACATCTCCGAGCACCCGCTATCGCAGGTGCTTGGCCAGTTGCAGGATGTCGTCACTGCCTACGCCGGCTCGCTGAGCGAGGAGCTGAACGGGCAGCAGGTGGTCGTCGCCGGGATGGTGCAGCGTGTGCGCCGCCACATCACCAAGAAGGGGGACGAGATGGCCTTCGTTGCCCTGGAAGACCTGCAAGGCGCCTGCGACGTCGTCGTCTTTCCCCGGGTGTGGGCGCAGACCAAGCATCTCTGGCTGCCCGAAAACATCCTGGTCGTGGGCGGCAAGATCGATGCCGGGCGGCGGGACGAACCCAATCTGTTGTGCGACTGGGCCAAGCTGCCCGACGAGGTCATGCAGCCGGCTGACGACGGGCGTCCTGCGATCGTCGCGCCGCCGCCGGCCCCGCGCGCCGCTCCCTCCACTGCGCCGGTCGGGCCGCGCACCGTTCGCGTCACGCTGACCCGCAGCGGGGAGCAGATCCGGGACGTGCAGGCGCTGCGCCGGGTCCACGACGCGCTCGTGGCCCAGCAAGGGCGGGATCATTTCGTCATCCACGTGGTGGGTGGTTCGGAGAAGCCGGTCGAGTTGGCCTTCCCAAACGATACGACCAGTTACACGCCCGACCTGGCGCGGAAGCTGATCGCCCTCGTCGGCGAGGGGGCCGTGCGGGTGGAGGAGGGGACGCTGTGAGCGGCCCGGAGCGTGTGCAGGCTGCGTTGGAGGCGGCCGGACTGGACGTCGAGGTGCTCACGCTGGCCGATAGTGCTCGCACGGCGCAACTGGCCGCCGAGTCCATTGGCGCCGATTTGGGCAGCATCGTTAAGTCGTTGGTGTTCTTGGCTGATGGGAGGCCGGTGCTGGTGCTGGTGGCGGGCGACCGGCGGGCCGATCCTGCCAAGTTGAAGACGTTGTTGGGGGCGCGGCGCGTGATGATCGCCGACGCCGACCGCGTGAGGGAGGAGACAGGTTTTGCCATCGGCGGCGTGCCGCCCATCGGACATAGTCGCCCGTTGCCGACCTGGGTGGATCAATCGTTGGGCCGCTTCGAGACGGTCTATGCGACTGCGGGCCACCCTCACGCGGTGTTCCAGATTCCTTTCGATGCACTGGTGCAGCTCACCGCTGGCCAAGTGGCCGACGTGACGGTGTGCTCGTAGGACGCGCTTGAGCGTATCCAACAGACTCATTATTCTCAAGGAGGCACACATGAAGCTAGCGATTTTGACTGGCGGAGGGGACGTCCCCGGCTTGAATCCTGCCATCAAGACGGTCGTCAATCGCGCCGTTGAAGCGGGGCACGAGATTATCGGCATCCGGCGCGGGTGGCGCGGATTGCTGTTCTACAACTCCGACGATCCTGCCACCCACCAGGAATACATCCTGCCGCTCGACAAGCGGGTCGTGCGCACGATCGACCGCAGTGGTGGCACGTTCCTGCACTCTTCACGCACCAAGCCCAGCAACACCAGGTGGAAGGACGCCCCCGATTTCCTGCGTCCCAGTGAAGACTATGACCCGGATGAGCGGCAGGACTTGACCCTTCACGTGCTTGATACGCTCAGGCACCTCAAGGTTGATGTGCTGATGCCCATCGGCGGCGAGGACACGCTGGGGTACGGCGCGCGCATTCACAAGGAGGGGTTCCCCGTCGTCTGCATCCCCAAGACGATGGACAACGACGTGCCCGGCACCGACTACTGCCTGGGCTTTTCGACGGCGGTCACGCGCTGCGTGGACTATATCAACCAGATGCGTTCCGCGGTCGGCTCGCACGAGCGCATCGGCGTGTTCGAGCTGTTCGGGCGGCACAGCGGCGCGACGGCGCTCTACTCGACCTACTTGTCTGGCGCGGATCGGACCCTCATCCCTGAGGTGCCCTTCGAGATGGAGAAGGTGGCCGATCTGCTGTCGCGGGACAAGGCTGAGAACCCCAGTCGCTATGCGCTGCTGATCGTCTCCGAGGGGGCAACAGAAAAGGGCAGCGGGATCGTCGAAGGCGGAGAGGCCGATGCCTTCGGTCACAAGAAGCTGGGCGGTGTTGGCCAGTTCGTCAGCGACAGGCTCAAGGAGCTCACCGACGCGAACACGATGTACCAGCAGATCGGCTACCTGATGCGCTCCGGCCCGCCCGATGCTCTCGACTTGATGGTGGCGTCCAATTTCGGCAACCTGGCGATGGATCTGGTCGAGCAGGGCGAGTTCGGTGCCATGGTCGCGCTGAAGGGGGGTCGCTACACCTACGTCTCCGCCAGCGCACCCTCCGGCGAGCCGCGCCAGGTCGATGTCGATGCGTTCTACGACTCCGAAAGCTATCGCCCCAAGATGAAAAAGATGCTGGACATGCCCATGTATCTGTATTAGAATCGGGGAGTCATTTGGCCATACCAGGCAGGGGCTTGGGGCAGCCAGGAGGATGGGATGAAGCGTATGGGTGTGTTGACGAGCGGCGGGGACAATCCCGGGCTCAATCCCTGTATCCGCGCGGTGGTGCGTACGGGAGTTCACCTCGGGTTGGAGGTCATGGGCATCCGCCGTGGGTATGCCGGTTTGATCGATGGCGAGATCGGCGGCATGGACGCCCGCTCGGTCGGCGGCATCATCGGGCAAGGGGGAACGATCCTCGGCACTGCGCGCTGCCCCGAGTTCTTCGAGGCCAGCGGGCGCAAGGAAGCGCTGCGCACGCTCAATCGCTTTGGCATCGAAGGGCTCGTCGTCATCGGTGGAAATGGCTCCTTGACCGGCGCGTTGGAGCTGTACCGTATGGGCTTCCCGACAATCGGCATCCCCAGCACCATCGACAACGACGTCAACGGCACCGATCTATCCATCGGTGTAGATACGGCGCTGAATACCATCCTCGATGCCGTGGACAAGATCAAGGACACCGCAACCTCCCACAACCGTGCCTTTCTCGTCGAGACGATGGGGCGCGATTCGGGCTATCTGGCGCTGATCAGTGGCATTGTCGGTGGTGCAGAGATGGTGCTGATCCCGGAGGTCGAAACGCCGTTTGACGCTATCGCGCGCACCATCGAGGATGCGTACGTTCGCGGGAAGACCCACTGTCTCATCATCGTTGCCGAGGGTTGGAAGCCTGGCATGGAGACCCTGGTCGATGAGTTGCGCGAGCATCACGACGACCTGGGGTTCTCGGTCCGGGTCACGCGGCTGGGGTACGTCCAGCGCGGCGGCTCCGCCAGCGCGTTCGATCGGCTTCTGGCGACGCGGCTGGGCGCGGCGGCGGTGCGCGGGCTGGCGGACGGCAACGCCGGCAATCTGGTCGGGTGGACCAAGAGCAGCGTCGCGCTGATGTCCCTGGAGGAGGCTGTCGCATTCGAGAAATCGATCGAATCACAGTTGTGCGAGTTGGCCGAGATCATGAGCATCTAGGCAAGCGAGGTTTGACAATTCCCCGCTTGCAGCTATAATAGCCTCACAATTCAATACTGGCGGCAAGGGTGTCCCTCTCCACTGAGTAGGGACGTGATGGGGAAAGTCCGGTTCAAGTCCGGCGCTATCCCGTAACTGTAAGTCGGTCAGATGGTCTGTTGACTGACAAGCCAGGAAACCCGCTCTTGCCGGCTCCGAGGACCTTCGAGGCAAAGGGGTAGGGGCTGTGACATCGCCTTTATCCCCTGTCCATCATCTGGCAGGGGATTTCGATTCCCCGGCTTTCTCGAAAGTCGGGGTTTTTGTTTATCCGGCTGCGACGCTCTGATTTGTTGGAGTCAGTCGGCAAGATACCACACAAAGGAGGCTTGCAAGATGAAGAAATCAGTTCTTTTGGTGGCCGCCGCCCTCGCCGTTCTTCTCGGTGGGTGTGTTTGTCCCGCCCAGGCGCCGGCGACCGGCGTCCCGACGTCGGGACCCATCAGCGTGGAAGATGGCGTCGGGAACGTCATCACGCTCGAGTCTGAAGCGCAGCGTATCATTTCGCTGGCGCCCAACCACACCGAGATCCTCTACGCTCTGGGACTGGGTGATCGGGTGGTTGGTGTCACCGAGTACTGCAACTACCCGCCGGAGGCCGCCGAGAAGCCAAAGGTGGGTGACTTTATCACCATCGATCTGGAGCAAGTGGTGGGGTTGGAACCCGACCTGGTGCTGGCAACCACCATGCACATGGCAGAAACTGTCCCCGCGCTACAGGAGCGCGGGATCGTGGTGTTCGTGCTCGATCCGCAGTCGGTGGTGGCCGTGTTGGAGTCGATCCAGAAAATCGGCCAGCTCACGGGCCGGGAAGACGAGGCCGAGGCTCTGGTGGCTGATATGCAGGCGCGCATCGCCGCCGTCCAGGAAAAGGTGCAGGGCGCGCCGCGCCCCAAGGTCTTTTGGGAGCTGGGGCCGGAGCTTTTCACCGCCGGGCCGGGTTCCTTCGTGAACGATCTGATCACACTCGCCGGTGGCGAAAACGTGGCTGCCGACGCCGACAGCCCCTGGCCGCAATTGAGCGTGGAAGCGATCATCCTCAAAGATCCTGATGTCATCGTGTTGGCCGATCACAACTATGGCCAGACGGTTGAGATGGTCAAGGAGCGCCCAGGCTGGGAGGATATCCGGGCGGTCAGGGAGGGCAACGTCATCGAGATCGCCGACGACGACATCGTCTCGCGCCCAGGCCCGCGTCTCGTCGAAGGCCTAGAGTTCCTGGCCAGGGCATTTCATCCGGATCTGTTCGAATAGCCAGTAGGACCGAAGGGTTTGGAAAAACCGGGTCTGAAGGGGAGAAATGGAGCGCGCTTCTGATCGAGAGGATGTTCAGCGGCGTCCCCGCCGCCGTGGCCTCCTGCTCCTCGCGGGACTGGTGGCCGTGATGATCGTCGCGTTGCTGGAGGTGGCGTGGGGATCGTTTTCGATCCCTCCGGCGACTGTCGCTGCGATGTTCTGGCAGCGCGTCACCGGGGGATCCACTGTGGGGGCTTGGCCGGATGCCTGGGAGACGGTCATCTTCGAGATCCGCCTGCCGCGCATTCTCCTGGCGATGCTGGTGGGGGCAGCCCTCGCCCAGTCGGGCGCGGTCTACCAGGGCGTGTTCCGTAACCCGCTGGCCGATCCCTACCTGATCGGCGTTTCGGCAGGAGCAGGGTTGGGCGCGACGATCGCTATCGCGTTGGGCCTACCGCTGCATTGGGAAGGGTTGGGGGCGGTCTCGCTTTTTGCCTTCGTCGGCGCGCTGGCGGCTACGGCGGTGATCTACGTCCTGGCCCGATCCGGCGGGCGGTCCTCGGTCGTCACACTGGTGCTGGCAGGGGTGGCGGTGGGAGCATTCCTGTCGGCGGTGATGACCTTCCTGATGTTCCGCGCCAGGGATGCGTTTCGGACGGTGCATGTCCTCGGCTGGATGATGGGTAGTTTTGCTCTGGCCAGTTGGGCGAAGGTCTATCTGCTGGCGCCCGTGCTCGCGGCTGGAGGGGGTCTCTTGTGGGCCTACGCCCACCGGCTCAACGTACTTCAACTGGACGACGACCAAGCGCAGCAGTTGGGCGTCCCCGTCGAGCGCACGCGGCTGATAGTGATCGGCCTCGCCACGCTGGTGACTTCGGCGGCCGTCTCGATGAGCGGCGTCATCGGCTTCGTCGGGCTGATCGTGCCCCACGCTGTACGACTGGTGTGGGGGCCGGACCATCGCTTCCTGCTGCCGATGAGCGTTCTCTGCGGCGCGGTCTTTATGGTCCTGGCCGATGGCCTGGCCCGGACGGTGCTTTCGCCGGCGGAGCTGCCGGTGGGTGTGGTGACTGCTTTCTGCGGCGCGCCTTTCTTCTTGTACCTGCTTTGTCGGAAACGGCATGTGCTGGCTCGCTGACTTGGAGGTGAGGGTATGCTCAGGAAACCTAGAACCGCTATGCTTGACGATGGGCCTGCAACGCTCGAAGCCTGCCAGGTGACCTTCTCTTTCAACGGAACGCCCGTTCTGGATGGGGTCGATCTGTGCCTTTTGCCGGGCCGGTTACTCGGTGTCATCGGCCCGAACGGGGCGGGCAAATCGACCCTGGTGAGAGTGTTGAGCCGCCTCTTGAATCCGGCCGGCGGTAGCGTCCAGCTCAACGGCCAGAGCCTGGCCGGCTGGCAGCCTGCTGACCTGGCCCGCGTGCTGGCCGTGGTGCCGCAGGATCGGGAGCTTCCCTCTGCCTTCACTGCCTGGGAGACGGTGCTGATGGGGCGCACGCCCTACCTGGGGTGGATGGGCAAGGAGACTCGACGTGACCGGGACATCGTGCGCCGGGCGATGGAGGAGACTGGCGTGTTCCACTTGGCCCATCGCCTCGTCGGCCAGCTCAGCGGCGGCGAGCGACAGCGCGTGGTCGTCGCCCGGGCGCTGGCCCAGCAGCCCCGGGTGTTGCTTCTGGACGAGCCGACGTCTCATTTGGACATCAGCTACCAGGTAGAGACGCTATCGCTCATCGTCCGGCTGGTGCGGGAGCAGGCGCTGGCCGCACTGGCGATCTTTCACGATCTCAACTTGGCCGCCCAGTATTGCGACGAATTGGTGCTCCTGAATCTCGGTCGGATCGTCGCCCGGGGCGCGCCCGATCAGGTGCTGACGCCTGAGTTGCTGCAGCAGGTTTACCGGGCCGAGGTCGTGGTGGTGCCGCATCCTCTGAATGGCCTGCCGGCGGTCTTTCCTGTGGGTGGCTCTGGTTCTGTATGACTGGTTTGGCGCCGGGCGAAGGTGCTTCTTTCGTCTGTTCCTGGAGCGGTGGCAAGGATTCCTGCCTCGCGCTTTATCGAGCGATGCAAGCGGGTAGGGAGCCGTTGTTTCTCCTCTCGATGCTGCGGGACGATGGGGAGCGGTCGAGGTCTCACGGGCTGCCGCCTGATCTCTTGCAGGCACAGGCGTTGTCTCTGGGGATTCCACTCGTGACCAGGACGGCCTCGTGGTCCGACTACGAGGCCGTCTTCATCGCGGCACTGCAGGAGCTGAAGGCGATGGGTGTCGAAACTGGCGTGTTTGGGGATATCGACATCGACGATCATCGTCTCTGGGAAGAAAAGGTGTGTGCTGCTGCCGGGATTGATGCCTGTCTGCCGCTGTGGAAAGTGTCTCGCCTGGAATTGCTGGACGAGTTTCTGGCTTTGGGTTTTGAAGCGACGGTCGTCGTGACCAACGCTGAGAAGCTGGGTAAGGGTTACCTGGGCAGAACGCTCGACCGCGAGTTGGTGTGTGAATTCGAGCGCCTGGGTATCGATCCGTCGGGGGAGGAGGGGGAGTATCACACCGTCGTCACGAACGGGCCGATTTTCGCTGACCCGGTGTGCCTGCAGGCTCGTGGGCGGATGCTTCACGATGGTTGCTGGTTTTTGGATGTGGGCGTGAAACGCAGAACGTGAAGCGCGAGGTAAGGATTGCGTTTCGCGCTTCACGTTCCGTTTCTTGGAGGCGCAATGTCTTTGCTCGATCGCACGATTCAATCCATCCAGCCGCTGGATGAAGCGGCCATGGCTGCGGCCCGCGCCCGGCAGGATCGGCTGACCAAGCCGCCGGGTAGCCTGGGCCGTCTGGAGGAGATCTCGATTCAGGTGGCGGGCATCACCGGGCAGGAGCGGCCCGTCATCGGCGACAAGGTCGTCATCACCTGTGCGGGCGACCACGGCGTGGTGGCGCAGGGGGTCAGCGCCTTCCCGCAGGAGGTGACACCGCAGATGGTGCGCAATTTCCTCAGCGGTGGTGCGGCCATCAACGTGCTGGCGCGGCATGTCGGCGCGCGCGTCGTCGTGGTGGATGCGGGCGTCGCCGCCGATTTTGACCCGCAGCCGGGGCTGGTCATCAGGAAAGTGGCCCACGGCACCGCCGACATGACGCAGGGGCCGGCGATGAGCCGGGAGCAGGCGGTACAGGCGGTCGAAGCTGGGATCGGGGTCGTGGAGGGCGAGATTGCGCGCGGGGCAAGCCTCGTCGCCACAGGCGACATGGGCATCGGCAACACGACGCCCTCCAGCGCCATCGCTGCCGCTGTCACCGGCCTGCCTGCCGCCGAGGTAACCGGGCGCGGTACCGGCATCGACGACGCGCAGTTGGCGCACAAGGTAGCCGTCATTGAGCGTGCGCTGGCCGTCAATCAGCCCGATCCGGGTGATCCGCTGGACGTGTTGGGCAAGGTGGGGGGCTTTGAGATCGGCGCCATCGCTGGCGTCATCCTGGGCGCGGCGGCCCATCGCGTCCCTGTCGTCGTCGATGGCTTCATCGCGACCGCGGGCGCTCTCATCGCTGGAGGGCTTGCGCCGCTATCCCGTGATTACATGATCGCCGCGCACGACTCGGTGGAGATCGGGCACTGCCGCATGCTGGATCATCTGGGCTTGGCGCCTTGCCTCGATTTCGACCTGCGACTGGGCGAGGGAACCGGGGCGGCGCTGGTTCTGAGTGTGGTCGAGGCCGCGTGCAAGATTCTGGACGAGATGGCGACCTTCGAGAGCGCTGGGGTGTCGGGAGCAGTGTGATCTTCAGACTTATCCATGTCCTTTTTGCTTGCCCTGCAATTCCTAACGGCTGTCCCGGTTCGAATCTCTGTTGAGGTCCGCCCGCGCCTGATGGCCCAGGCCATGGCCTGGTTCTCCGTCGTCGGGCTGATGCTGGGCGGCGTTCTGGCGCTGGCCGACATGGCGCTCCGCGCGGTTTTTCCACTGGCGGTCGGCGCGGCGCTGCTGCTGGTGGTCTGGGTGGCGCTCACTGGCGCGCTCCACCTCGATGGGTTCCTCGACTGCTGCGATGGCTTGCTGGCGGCCAGGCCGCCGGAGAAGCGGTTGGAGATCTTGCGAGACACGCAGGTTGGAGCGTTCGCAGTCGTGGGGGGGATCTGCCTGCTGCTGCTCAAGTTCACCGCATTGCTGGAGTTGCCGGTAGGCTGCCGCATGGCCGCGTTGTTCATAGTCCCGGCACTGACGCGGGCGGCGATGGTCTATGCCGCCCACGCCTATCCCTACGCCCGCCAGGAGTCGGGACTGGGTCAACTCTTCCGCGAGGAGCTGGCTTGGCGGCAGGTGGCGTTGGCAGCGGCGATTGCGGTAGCGGCGGCGGGGCTTGTGCTGGGTGTAGTTGGTCTGGCGCTGGCGTTCTGTGTGTGGCTGATGACGGTCGCCATTGCCTGGTGGGTGCAGCGCCGCATCCCGGGCCTCACCGGCGATGTCTACGGCGCGATCAACGAGCTGACCGAGGTGGGCGCGCTCCTGTTTCTGCTTGCGGTGGAAAGTTTACGGGCTGTCCCGGCCTGAGGAGCGTCGATGAGCCGAGAGTTGACTCTGATCTTGGGTGGCGCACGCGGCGGCAAGAGCAGCTACGCGGAGGAGTTGGCTGCGCGGTTCGGCGAGCGGGTGCTGTACGTCGCCACGGCCCAGGTCGGCGACGAAGAGATGGAGGCGCGCATCGCAGCCCACCGCCAAGCGCGTCCTTCATCCTGGCGAACGGTGGAAGCATCCAGCGGCGTTGGACAGGTCGTCCACGCCGCGCTGGCGGCTCAACCAGCCGACGTCGTTATCCTGGATTGTCTCACTCTGTTGGTGTCGAACGCGATCCTGGAAGGGCGTTGGCTTTCTGAGGAAGACTTTGACGGTGTGGACGAGGCGGTCGCCCAACGGCGGGTGGAGGCGGAGATCGAGGAGCTGTTGGAGGCTTACCGGGCCGAGGATGTGCACTGGATCGTGATCAGCAACGAGGTGGGGTGGGGGCTGGTGCCCCCGTATCCACTGGGGCGGACGTACCGCGATCTCCTAGGCTGGGCCAACCAGCGCCTGACGGCGCTAGCCGACCGGGTCTATCTGATGGTCGCTGGCTTGCCCGTGGACATCAAGGCGCTGAGTGAGGGGTCCTCGACTGGTTGAGGGTCGCTGAGATGACGACTTGTCCCTTTGGCCCCAGTACCCACTGGGCGAACTCACGCGCTTCCCCCGTTGGCTCGCCGGCGGTTGCCAGATGCAGTGCTCGTGAGAGGGGATAGCTCTCATCGTCGATAGTGGCGGTGGTCGGCAAGATGCCCTCCACCGGCAACACCCGCACGCCGTTGGCGGCGGGGTCGCCGAGCCGCAGCGTCGAAACGTACCCGATGCTCCCCGGCGTACGGGCCACGTACTCGACGACGGCCTCGCTGGAGACCATCACCACGGCGGTGAGGGTTATGTCATGCCTCTGCAGGACGGCATCGTCGAATGCGGCGCGGGTACCTGAGCCCTCCTCGCGGCTGACGACGGTGAGCACCACCCCTTCCCATTCTTGCACCCGGCCGCGGTAGATCTCTTGCAGCAGCCCCAGGCCGATCCCTGCGAGCGGCGCGGCGGGGTGGACGATCACGGCGATGCCATCTCGTGCGAACGGGCGCGACCATAGCCCTTCGCTTTCCCCAATCCACGAGAGAAGCGCCACGTCGGCGCCGCCTTCGCGCAGGGTCTGTTCTGCCAGTGCAGTGTTATAGACTTGAATCCGGACTGTGACCCATGGATGGGATTCCCCGTAGGCGCCGGCTATGGCCTCGGCCAGTGGCTGGCAGGAGTCGGTGGTTGCTAACTGCAGTGCAGCGGGCGCGCGGGTGACGGCGAGCGGTTGGGGCGCACAGGCGGATAGCAGGAGGCAGGATATAAGAAGCAGGATGCGAGATGTGGTTGCGTGGACGCGATTTCCGAATCGCGCGGCCGCGGAATGGAAGGGTGGACGCACTTCGACTTACCTCAATCCTGTTATCGCTACAACTAGGCAGATGGTGCCGGCAGCGGCGCAATAGATGGCGAAGGGGTACAGGCGATGGCGCTGCAGGTAGCGCAGCAGAAAGTGGATGCAGCCAAAGCCGACGACGCTCGCTCCCAGCAGGCCAATGGCGAAGGCTGGTGCCTGGGCCGCCAGATCGCCTGCCTCCAGCAGATCGAGGATTTTCAGCCCACCTGCGCCGAGGATGATGGGGGTTGCCAGGAGGAAACTGAAACGGGCGGCAGGTTCTCGCTTCAGCCCCCTGGCCAGCCCGGCGGCGATGGTTGCGCCGGACCGGGAGATGCCGGGGAAAATCGCCACTGCCTGTCCCAATCCGATGACCAGTGCGTCGAGCCAGGTAAGTTGATCGGGATCGCGTTCACGACGGCCC